>NZ_JBHWGA010000007.1:8838-250085 GCF_042733315.1 Streptomyces sp. NPDC059718 | reverse complement strand
TTCCCCTCTGGGCGGGGGGGGGGGCGGGCGGGGGGGGGGGCGGGGGCGGGCCCCCCCTCCCGCCCCTGCCCGTGCTGCCGCGCCGGGCTTCAGGCCGGCGCGGGCGGGGGTCCCGCGCAGTCCCGTACGGGCTTGCGCGCGGTGCCGCGCCTGCGGGCCCGGCCGAGGAGGCCGCCGGCGCGCACCACCAGCACGCCCAGGACCGGACAGGCCACGACCAGGCAGGCGAACGTCCAGGGTGCGCCGAGGACCACGAGCACCGCGTAGGGCCCCGCGACGATGACGACCCCGGTCCACGGCGCGCGCACGCAAACGAACAGCCCTGGTGGGCGCGGCCGGTGGGGAGGGCGGGCGCTCCGGTCCTTGCGGCGCGCGCCGTGGAGCTGTGCGGGGTCGTCCGTGTTCATGGAGATCACCTCGTCGTGGCGGGGCCGTCGTCTCGGGTGCTGCCCCGCCACCCAGCAGACAGGCGACGGAAGGCGCTGTCACGCCCCGTGATCGCGGGGCTTGATGACCCTCCCCCGGTCTGCTATGCCCGGCCGGCGGCACCGCCGGGCACCGGCGTTTGCGTCTCCCGAAGGCGCGATGATCTACTTGCTTGGCGCAGCAAGTAGCTTGCGAGGGCGCGGCGTGATGCCGCCGCGGCAAGCGCTGCGCAGCCGGGGGCCGCCTCGTCCGGCGGCCCGGACGGCCAGGAACCACGACGAACGGACACAGATGAAGAGAACACTGACCCGGCCCGGCACCCGTCGCGGGGTCGCACTCGGTGCTGCCGCCCTGACGGGCATGGTGACGCTGCTGGGCTTCGGAGCAGGGACCGCCGGCGCGTCGCCGGCCGGTCACGGGGGCGGTGGACGGGACTACGTCGCGCTCGGCGACTCCTACGCGTCCGGCCCGCTGATCCCCGACCAGGTCGACCCGACGTGCCTGCGGTCGAGCCACAACTACCCCTCGCTCGTCGCGGCGGGCGAGAACGCCCGCCTCACCGACGTCAGCTGCTCGGGGGCGACCACGGCGGAGATGACCGCGCCCCAGGGCGCCGCACCGGCGCAGCTCGCCGCCCTCAAGCGCGGCACGGACCTGGTCACGCTCAGCATCGGCGGCAACGACATCGGCTTCAGCAGCGTCATCGCCACCTGCGCCGGCGTGACGTCCGCCGACCCCACCGGGGCCCCCTGCCGCGCCCACTTCACCTCGGGCGGCCACGACCAGCTCGCGGAGCGCGTCGCGCAGACCGCGCCCAAGGTCGCCACCGTCATCCGAGACATCCACCGGCGCGCGCCCCACGCCCGCGTCGTGGTGGTCGGGTACCCGGACCTGTTCCCTGACGACGGATCGGCCTGCACCAGCGCCACGGTGCCCTTCGCGGCCGGTGACTTCTCCTACCTGCGCGACACGGAGAAGGCGCTCAACGCCATGCTGGCCACCCAGGCGCGCAAGGCGGGCGCGCGCTACGCCGACACCTACACCCCGACCATCGGGCACGACATGTGCGCGCCGACGGGCACGCGCTGGATCGAGTCGCTCGCCCCCGCGACCCCGGCGGCACCGGCGCATCCCAACGCCCAGGGCGAGGCGGCCATGGCCGGCGCCGTGCACCGGGTCGTCACCCGTCATCACCGCTGACCCCGGTCGGCGCTGAACCCGTGCGGTGACCGAGGACCCGCCTCCCCTCGGGAAGGCGGGCCCTCGCCGCATGACGCGCCGTCAGGCCGCCCGCATGTCCCGGTAGGTCTCCAGGACGCGCAGCCAGACC
This sequence comes from Streptomyces sp. NPDC059718, assembly GCF_042733315.1. NCBI lineage: Bacteria > Bacillati > Actinomycetota > Actinomycetes > Kitasatosporales > Streptomycetaceae > Streptomyces > Streptomyces sp. NPDC059718. Next base: position 248,329 of record NZ_JBHWGA010000007.1, on the reverse strand, counting down.
TCGCTGATCGTCGGGAAGGCGGGGACGGCGTGCCACAGCCGGTCCACCGGGATCTCACCGGCGACGGCGACGGTCGCCGAGTAGAGCAGCTCCTGCACTCCCGGGCCCACGAAGGTGACGCCGACGACCGTGCCGCGGTCCGGGTCGATCAGGACGCGGGCCTTGCCCCGGTAGTCCTCGGCGTACTGCACGGCCCCGGCGAGACGCCCGATGTCGTAGTCCACGACGTCCACCCGGCGCCCCGCGGCCTCCGCCTCACGGGTCGTCAGGCCGACGGAGGCGACCTCCGGGTCGGTGAACACCACCTGCGGCACGGCGTGGTTGTCGGCGGTCGCGACGTGCGCGCCCCACCTGCGGTCGTCCACGGGCTCGCCCTTGGCCCGTGCTCCGATCACCGCTCCCGCGATACGGGCCTGGTACTTCCCCTGGTGCGTCATCAGGGCGCGGTGGTTGACGTCGCCCGCCGCGTACAGCCAGCCGTCGGCGACGGCCGTCACCCGGAACGTGTCGTCCACGGGCAGCCAGTCGCCGGGGGCCAGGCCGACCGTCTCCAGGCCGATGTCAGCGGTGCGGGGGGCGCGTCCGGTCGCGAAGAGGATCTCGTCGGCGACCAGCGTCCCGCCGTCCGCCAGCGTGACGCGGACGGGACCGTCCGGGCCGTCCTCACGCGCCACGGCGGTCACGGAGGCGCCGAACCGCACGTCCACACCGGCCTCGCGCAGGGCCTCGGCGACCATCTCCCCGGCGAACGGCTCCATGCGGGCGAGCAGTCCGCCGTTCCCCCGGACCAGCACGGTCACCTCGGAACCGAGCGCCCGCCACGCGGTGGCCATCTCGACGGCGACGACGCCGCCCCCGACCACCACCAGACGGCCCGGTACCTCGTGGGCGCTCGTCGCCTCGCGGTTGGTCCAGGGACGCACCTCGGCGAGCCCCGGCAGATCCGGGAGCAGCGCCGTGGTCCCGGTGGCGACGACGACGGCGTGCCGCGCGGTCAGGCGGACCGTCCCGCCGTCCGGCGTGTCCACCACGACCTGCCGCGGTCCGTCCAGGCGGCCGTGGCCGCGCACCAGGTCGACGGAGACGGAGTCCAGCCACTCGACCTGGTCGTCGTCCTTCCAGTGGGCGGAGAGCCGGTCGCGGTGGGCGAGGACCGCGGCCACGTCCAGCGGTCCCTCGACCGCGCCCCTCAGACCGGGTATGCGGCGGGCGTCGGCCCGTGCCACCACGGGCCGCAGCAGCGCCTTGCTCGGTTCGCACGCCCAGTACGAGCACTCGCCGCCGAGCAGTTCGCCCTCCACCAGCACCGTGGCCAGTCCGGCGGCGCTCGTCCGGTCGGCGACGTTCTCGCCTACCGGTCCGCCGCCGATGACGACGACGTCGTATTCCCGGGTTTCGTGGGAGTGCATACCTCGCATCCGGAGGGGGCCGGTGGGGGACCGGGTCGCGGGCGGGCCGGGGCGGGGGGGGGGGGCGCGGGGGCGGGGGGGGGGCCCCCCCCGCCCCGCCCGCAGCGACCCCTCTCCACGTCAGCGGCCGCGGTCGGCGGCGTCGACGGCGGCGTAGATGCGGTCGAAGACGGGCTTGAGGCTCTCCAGCTCACCCGGGTCCAGCGGGTCCAGGACCATCCGGCGCACCGTCTCCACGTGGACGGGCGCGGAGGCCACGAGCTTCTCGTACCCCTCGGGTGTGAGGATCGCCAGGGTGTAGCGGCCGTCCCCGGGGTCCGGCTCGCGGCGGACGAAGCCCTGGTGCTCCAGGCGTCGCACCACGTGCGACAGCCGCGACAGGGAGGAGCTCGCGCGGTCCGCGAGCACGCTCATCCTGATGGTGTGCCGCTCCTGCTCGGAGAGCATCGCGAGGACGTGGTACTCCATCCAGTTCAGGTCCGCGTCGCGCTCCAGCTCGCGCTCCAGGGCCGGCAGGAGCCGGGCCATGACCCGGGCCATCGACATCCACGCGGCCAGCTCGCCGCCCTGCAGCCAGCGCGGCTCCATCGCGGCGGGGGCGGGCGGTACCGCTGTGTTCTTCGTCATGCTCCCCAGGCTATCGGACCGCTTGAAGCTTCAAGCTGATCTGTTACAGTGCACTTGAAGCTTCAAGTTGAAGCTTCAATTCGTACCCCCAGCACCGCACAGATCGGGAATCACGCCTCATGACCAGGATCGGCATCATCCTCGGCAGCACCCGCCCCGGCCGGAACGGCGAGAAGGTCGCCCACTGGGTCGTCGAGCAGGCCGCCAAGCACGCCGGCGACGCCACCTTCGAGCTCGTGGACCTCGCCGACTACCCGCTCCCCCACCTCGACGAGCCGATCCCGCCGGCCATGGGCCAGTACCAGAACGCCCACACCAAGGAGTGGGCCGCCAAGATCGCGAGCTTCGACGGCTTCATCTTCGTCACCCCGGAGTACAACCACTCCACCTCGGGCGTGCTCAAGAACGCCATCGACTACCTGCACGCCGAGTGGAACCACAAGGCGCTCGGCGTCGTGTCCTACGGCTCCGTGGGCGGCGCCCGCGCCGCCGAGCACCTGCGGCTGATCGCCGGCGAGCTGAAGATGGCGGACGTGCGCAGCCAGGTCGCGCTCTCCCTCTTCACCGACTTCGTCAACTTCAGCGAGTTCGCCCCCGGCGAGCACCAGGCCGCGAGCCTGTCGACCCTGATCGACGAGGTCCTGGAGTGGAGCCGCGCCCTGGCGCCGCTGCGCGGCTGACCCCGTACCGGTCAGGCGACCGGGCAGGGCACGCGAGCACAGGGGCCGAGCGGAGCGATCCTCCGCCCGGCCCCCGCGTGCTGCCCGCCCCGGTCAGGCGAAGCGCACGTCGTGGTGGTCCGCCTCCGGGTCGGAGGCGGCGAGCAGCCGCCTGCCCTCGGCCTCCAGCGCGTCGCGGCCGGCGGCCGCGAGCGGCGCGAACGACGCCACCGTGACGACGGCGGAGCCACGCGCCCGGTCGGTGCTCCAGGTGCCGGCCACGAAGCCGTCGACGAGGACCGTGCCGCGGACGATGCCGTTGGCCGTCATCACCCGGCGGACGTGCTCCCGGGCGAGGATCCGTGAGCGGTCCGCATGGGAGAGCACGAGGTTGTCGAAGTCGGCGACGAAGCGGGCGCCCACCGGCAGGTCCGGGTCGGGCAGCGGCCCGGCGTCGGGGTCGTCGTAGAGCACCCGGCCGTCCTCGTCGCGGTAGCCGCGCAGCTCCATCGAGGCGAAGACCTCCCGCAGCCCGGTGAGCCCCGACCACTTCTGCGCGTCGGCGACGGAGGCGGGGCCGAAGGCCGCCAGGTAGCGGCGCACCAGCGTCCGGGGGTCGGAGGCCGCGGCGGGGGGACGCCCGAGCCAGGACCCGGCCGTGGTGTACGCGGTCCGTCCGGACGCCCCCCAGACGCCGCGCGGCGGCACCTGCACCAGCGGCAGCCAGTTGCGCAGCGCGTTGACCAGGGAGGCGGGATCGGCGTCCGGCCAGCGCGGGCCGAGCAGGTCGCGCAGCTCGCCCGGGGTGCGCGGCTCTTCCTCGACCAGCGCCCGGCAGGCGGCGACGGCCTCGTCGCGGTCCACGCCGCGCACCCCCGGGCCCCAGGTGCCCTGGGCGATCTGCCGGTCCAGCAGCGGCTGCAGCACCGGTCGCAGCCGCAGGGCGTCGTCCGCGGTGACCAGGTGGACGGTACCGCGCAGCAGCGCGATCCGGACGACCGCGCGGTCCAGCAGCAGACGGGAAAGGTCGCCGAAGGCGAAGCCGTCGAGCCGGGTCCACAGCGCGGCGTACGCCGCGTGCGGGGCCTGGGACTGAAGGCCCACCAGGTGCCCGACCGCCTCCAGCGGGCCCATCCCCGACCGCTCCAGCAGCAACTGCCGGTCCAGCAAGGCCCGGTTGAGCGTACGGCGGCCCAGTACGGTCCCCGGTGTCGTCCTGCGCATGCGGACACCGTACGGCCCGGAAGAACTCGGGGGTAACTGTCGCCCCGGCCGTGCCCGGGAGTGTAGACATGGCCTATGGCCGGGCCGAGCGATCACCGCGCCTCCAGGGAGCGGGGGCCGCGAGCGCTGCTGGCCGGACGCAGCGTGGCGGGACAGGTCTTCCTGCTGCAGGTCGTGGTCGTGGTGCTGCTGGTCGCCGCGGCGGTCGTCGAACTCGTCGTCCAGGCACGGCACGACAGCCAGCAGGAGGCCCGCAACCGGTCGGTGGCGGTGGCCACCACCTTCGCGAGCTCGCCGGGCATCGTGGCGGCGCTGGAGTCCCCCGACCCGACGGCGGTCCTGCAGCCGGAGGCCGAACGGGCCCGGCGGCTGTCCGGGGTGGACTTCATCGTGGTGACGGACCGGCAGGGGATCCGCTACACCCACCCCAAGCCCGACCGCATCGGCAAGAAGTTCGTCGGGGACATCGGACCGGTCCTGCACGGCCGGATGGTCACCGAGAACATCGTCGGAACCATCGGCCCGCTGGTTCAGGCGAACGTGCCGGTCCTCGACGACCGGGGCAAGGTCGTCGGCATGGTGTCCTCGGGCATCACCATCGCCAAGGTCAGCGGCGCGGTCAACGACCAATTGCCGGTCATGCTGGGCGTCGCGGCCGCGGTGCTGGCCCTGGCCACCGGCGGCACCTGGCTGATCGCCAGACGGCTCACCCGGCAGACCAGGGGCCTCGGCCCGGTCGAGATGACGCGCATGTACGAGCACCACGCCGCCGTGCTGCACGCGGTGCGCGAGGGCGTCCTCATCCTCGACGGCGACCGGCGGCTGCTGCTCGCCAACGACGAGGCACGACGTCTGCTGGAGCTGCCCGCCGACGCGGAGGGCCGGCCCGTCACCGGGCTCGGGCTCGACGAGCGGGCCTGCGAACTGCTGGCCTCCGGCCGCGACGCCACCGACGAGGTGCTGCCGGCCGGCGACCGGCTGCTGGTGCTCAACAACCGCCACACCGACCGCAACGGCGGCCCGCCGGGCAGCGTGGCGACCCTGCGCGACGCCACCGAGCTGCGGGCGCTGTCCGGCCGCGCCGAGACCGCCAGGACCCGCCTGCGGCTGCTGTACGACGCGAGCATGGGCATCGGCACCACCTTGGACATCACCAGGACCGCCGAGGAACTGGCGCAGGTCTCGGTACCGCGCTTCGCCGACTACGTCACCGTGGACCTCGCGGTACGGGTGCTGCGCGGCGATGAGCCGCTGACGGGCCCCTCGGTGGAGATGCGCCGCGTCGCGGTGAACGGCATCCGCGACGACCACCCGCTGTACCCCGCGGGGCACCCGCTGCTTTTCGTGCCCTCCAGCCCCCAGGCGGCCGGCATCGCCGGCGGCCGGGCCGTCCTGGAGCCCCGGCTCGCGGACTCCCCCGGCTGGCAGGCGCAGGACCCGCAGCGCAGCGCGCGGGTCGTCGGCTTCGGCATCCACTCGCTGATCTGCGCCCCGCTGAGCGCTCGCGGCGTGCTCCTGGGGATGGCCAACTTCTGGCGCTCGCAGGCCCCGGAGCCCTTCGACGAGGAGGACCTCACACTCGCCGAGGAACTGGCGGCGCGGGCCGCGGTGTGCATCGACAACGCCCGCCGCTACACCCGCGAGCACACGATGGCGGTCACCCTGCAGCACAGCCTGCTGCCGCGGGAACTGCCCCGGCTGACCGCCCTGGACGCGGCCTACCGCTACCTGCCCGCGCAGGCGGGGGTGGGCGGCGACTGGTTCGACGTGCTGCCGCTGCCCGGGGCGCGGGTGGCCCTGGTGGTGGGCGACGTCGTGGGCCACGGACTGCACGCGGCCGCCACGATGGGCCGGCTGCGCACCGCGGTGCACAACTTCAGCACCCTGGACCTGCCGCCCGACGAACTGCTCGGGCACCTGGACGAGTTGGTCGGCCGGATCGACCAGAACGACTCCGGGCCCGCCGGCGACGGCGCCGCCCCCGCGGGCACCACCGTCGCGGGCGCGACCTGTCTGTACGCCGTCTACGACCCGGTGACGGGCACCTGCGCGATGGCCCGCGCCGGGCACCTGCTCCCCGCGGTCGTGCACCCCGACGGGACCGTGGAGTTCCCCGACGTACCGGCCGGGCCGCCACTGGGCCTGGGCGGACTGCCCTTCGAGGCCGTGGAACTGACACTGCCCGAGGGCAGCAGCCTGGTGCTGTACACCGACGGCCTGGTCGAGGACCGCGACCGGGACATCGACGAGGGCCTGGAGCTCCTGCGCCGTTCCCTGTCCCGGGCCGGCCGCGACCCCGAGCAGACCTGCCGGGACGTCCTCGAGACCATGCTGCCCGCCCGGCCCGGCGACGACATCGCGCTCCTCGTCGCCCGCACGCGGGTCCTGCCCGGCGACCCCGCCGCGGTCTCCGTGGTGCGCGCCGCGGTCCAACGGCAGCTGGCCGCCTGGGGCCTGGAGGAGCTGTCCTTCACCACCGAGCTGCTGCTGAGCGAACTCATCACCAACGCCATCCGCTACGGGGCCGAGCCCATCCAGTTCCGCCTGATCCTCGACCAGTCGCTGATCTGCGAGGTCTCCGACGCCGGCAGCACCTCCCCCCACCTGCGCTACGCGGCCGCGACGGACGAGGGCGGGCGGGGGCTGTTCCTCGTCTCGCAGTTCGCCGAGCGCTGGGGCACGCGCTACACCGCCGAGGGCAAAGTGATCTGGGCCGAGCAGCAGCTGCGGTAGCCCCCCGGGGTGCGTTCTGTTGGGCCCGGTGGTTGTGTGCGACGCCGCGTTTGTTGCTGTTGCGGTTTCTCCCCCGCCCGCCCGCCCGATTGCCCGGCGCGGTCAGTGCGGGCCTGCGCTCCGTTGGCGTGAGGTCGGGGCCGCGCCGGCGCACTCCCCCAGCCTTCGGCCGGGGGGACCCCCACAGCGCTCGCGGTTTGCGTCCACATCATTGGGCGCCGGGTTCGCCGCTCGTCTCCCCCAGCCTTCGGCCGGGGGGACCCCCATGGGCGCACCCCGCCACACCCCCTCCCGTTGTCGCGGCGCATGACGGCCGGTGGGGGGTGAGTAAGGCACTTGCGGCAACCCCGGACCGCTCTCCGACCCCGTCCGGCCGTCAGCCGCCCACACGACCGGAGGGGGTGTGGCGGGGTGCCCCCGCAGGCGACGAGCGGTGCGTGCGGCGCCGTATGACGTGGGGCAGCGCCGCGAGCGCCGAGGAGGTACCCCGGCGCGGCACCGACCCCACAACGCACGCAGCGAGGCGGTCACTGACCGCGCCGGGCAATCGGGAGGGAGGGTGGGGGAGAAACCGCCCGCCGCAGGCGCAACGCACCCGCACACAACCGCCGGGCCGCCCGGCGCAGCCGCGCGCAGGCGCAACGCACCCGCACACAACCGCCGGGCCGCCCGGCGCAGCCGCCCGCAGGCGCGAACGACCCGCACACAGCAACGGACCGCACCCTCACACCCCGCACAGCCCCGCAGGGCGCGCAGGGCGCGCACCGTGGATCGGGGCGTCCACGCCCCGAAGCGGACGCCCCGTCCCCCCGTGGCGGTGGGCCACGATCTCCGCGGCGATGGACAGCGCGGTCTCCTCGGGCGTGCGGGCGCCGAGGTCGAGCCCGATCGGGCTGTGCAGCCGGGCCAGTTCGGACGCGCCGAGGCCCGTCTCGCGCAGCCGGGCCAGGCGCTGCTCGTGGGTGCGCCGCGAACCCATCGCGCCGACGTAGGCGACGGGCATGCGCAGGGCCCGCTCCAGCAGCGGTACGTCGAACTTGACGTCGTGGGTGAGGACGCAGACGACGGTGCGGCCGTCCACCGGGGTGCGCTCGAGGTAGCGGTGCGGCCAGTCGACGACGACCTCGTCGGCCTCCGGGAAGCGCCGGGCGGTCGCGAAGACCGGGCGCGCGTCGCAGACCGTCACCCGGTAGCCGAGGAACGTGCCGACCCGCACCAGGGCGGCGGCGAAGTCGATCGCCCCGAACACCAGCAGGCGCGGCGGCGGGGTACCGGACTCGACCAGCAGGGTGAGCGGCTCGCCGCAGCGGCTGCCGTCCACGCCGATGCCGACGGTGGCGGTGCGGCCCGCGTCCAGCAGGGCGTGGGCCTCGGCCGCGGCGGTGCGGTCCAGTTCCGGGTCGCCGAGGGTGCCCTCGTACGATCCGTCGGGGCGCACCAGGAGGGTGCGGCCGGGCAGGCCGGCGGGGCCCGCCACGACCCTGGCCACGGCCGCCGCCTCCCCGCGGGAGGCGGCGGCCAGTGCCGCGGCGAGCTGCGGCTGTGCCCCGGGCACGATCCGCTGGACGAAGATGTCGATGACGCCGCCGCAGGTCAGCCCCACGGCGAAGGCGTCGTCGTCGGAGTACCCGAAGCGCTGGAGGACCGGCTCGCCGGTCTCCAGCACCTCCTGGCAGAGCTCGTAGACGGCGCCTTCCACGCACCCGCCGGACACGCTGCCGACCGCGGTGCCCTCGGCGTCGACGGCGAGCGCGGCGCCGGGCTGCCGGGGCGCGCTGCCGCCGACCGTGACGACGGTCGCGACGGCGAACGGCTTGCCCTGGGCGGACCAGCGGTCGAGTTCGTCGGCGATGTCCAGCATGGCGGGGACTCCTTCTAGCTGACGCCGAGCCGGCCCTCGAGAGGGTGCAGGGCGAAGTAGACGACGAAGACGGCCGTGAGCACCCACATGAGGACCCCGGGCTCACGGAACCTGCCCTGGGCCGACTTGATCGCGGTGTACGCGATGACTCCGGCGCCGACCCCGGCGGTGATGGAGTAGGTGAAGGGCATCAGGGCCACGGTGAGGAAGACGGGCACGGCCACCGAGCGGTCGCCCCAGTCCACGTGCCGGGCGTTGCCCATCATCATGGCGCCGATCACCACCAGGGCCGCCGCGGCCACCTGGCCGGGGACGATCTGCGCCAGCGGGGTGAAGAACAGCCCGGCGGCGAAGAGCACGCCGGTGACCACGGAGGACAGGCCCGTACGGGCGCCCTCGCCGACGCCGGTCGCGGACTCGATGAAGACGGTCTGCCCGGAGGCCCCGGAGAACCCGCCGATCGCGCCGCCCGCGCCGTCGATGAACAGGGCCTTGCCGAGCCCCGGCATGCGTCCCTGGTCGTCGGCGAGCTCCGCCTCCGTGCCGACGCCGATGATGGTGGCCATCGCGTCGAAGAAGCCGGCCAGCACGAGCGTGAAGACGATCATGCCGACGCTCAGGGCCCCGATGTGCTGCCACCCGCCGAACTCGACCTGCCCGAACAGCCCGAAGTCGGGCGCGGAGACCACGTGGCCGGGCAGTTCGGGGACGGTCAGTCCCCACGCCTTCGCGTCGGTGCCGCCGGCCGTGTGGACGGCCACGGCGAGGAGCGTGCCGGTGACGATGCCGATGAGGAGGGCACCGGGGGTTCCGCGCGCCTGGAGCATGAAGATCAGCAGCAGGGTGACGCAGAAGATCAGCACCGGCCAGCCTGCCAGCTGCCCGCCGGCGCCCAGGGTGAGCGGGCTGTCCTCGCCCCGGCCCACGAACCCGGCGTTGACCAGCCCGATGAGGGCGATGAACAGGCCGATGCCGATGGTGATCCCGTGCTTGAGCGGCAGCGGGATCGCGTTCATGATGACCTCCCGCAGACCGGAGACCACCAGGGCCACGATCACCACGCCGTACAGCACGCACATCCCCATCGCCTGGGGCCAGGTCATGTGCGGGGCGACCTGCGTGGCGAGCACCCCGGAGACGGACAGCCCCGCGGCGAGGGCGAGCGGCACCTTGCCGACGAGGCCCATGAGGAGGGTGGAGACGGCGGCGGCCAGCGCGGTCGCCGTGATCAGCCCGGTCTGGCCGAGCCGGTGCCCGTCCACGTCGGGCCCGGACAGCAGCAGCGGGTTGAGCAGCAGGATGTACGCCATCGCCATGAAGGTCGTCAGACCTCCGCGGAGCTCGCGGGCGACGGTCGAGCCGCGTGCGGATATGTGGAAGTACCGGTCGAGCCGGCCGCGTCCGGCCGGCGGGCGCGGCTGTGCGCCGGGGCCGTCCGGGGCGGTTGCGTGCAGGGCTGACGGGGTCGACTGGGTCATGCGGTGCCACTCCCAAGGTTCACAGGGACACCCGGACGGCCTGCGCCGTACGGGATTTGGGATGGTCCGCAGCACGACCCGGGGGACGGCCCGAGAGTGGTGCGGCGACCGCCCGGCGCCGGACGGCGCCGGGCGGGCCTGTCTCACGTACCGGTCAGGTGCTCCGGCCGGACCGGTACGCGGGCCAGGGCGAGACCGGTCGCCGCGCGGATGGCGGCGACGACGGCCGGGGTGGAGGACAGGGTCGGGGCCTCGCCGACGCCGCGCAGCCCGTACGGGGCGTGGTCGTCGGCGAGTTCGAGGACGTCGACCGGGATGGGCGGCGTGTCGAGGATGGTGGGGATCAGGTAGTCGGTGAAGGACGGGTTGCGCACCGTGGCCTTGTCGGAGACGAGGATCTCCTCCATGACGGCCAGGCCCAGGCCCTGGGTCGTGCCGCCCTGGATCTGGCCGACGACCGACAGCGGGTTGAGCGCCTTGCCGACGTCCTGGGCGCAGGCGAGTTCGACGACCTTGACCAGGCCGAGTTCGGTGTCGACCTCCACGACCGCGCGGTGCGCGGCGAAGGAGTACTGGACGTGCCCGCGGCCCTGGCCGGTGCGCAGGTCGAAGGGCTCGGTGGGGCGGTGCCGCCACTCCCGTTCGATGTCGATCGCCTCGTCGCCGAGGACCTCGGCGAGCTCCGCCAGCACCTCGCCGGCGTCGGTGACGACCTTGCCGCCCTCCAGGAGGAGTTCGGCGGTGGCCCAGGCGGGGTGATGGGTGCCGAGCCTGGCGCGGCCCATCTCCAGGACGCGTTCGCGCACCGCCTCGCAGGTGTGCTTCACCGCGCCGCCGGTGACGTACGTCTGCCGGGAGGCGGAGGTGGAACCGGCCGAACCGACCTGGGTGTCGGCGGGGTTGATGGTGACCTGGGTGACGCCGAGTTCGGTGCGGGCGATCTGGGCGTGGACGGTGACGCCGCCCTGGCCGACCTCGGCCATCGCGGTGTGGACGGTGGCCACCGGCTCGCCGGCGATCACCTCCAGGCGGACGCGGGCGGTGGAGTAGTCGTCGAAGCCCTCGGAGAAGCCGACGTTCTTGATGCCCACGGCGTAGCCGACACCGCGGACGACGCCCTCACCGTGGGTGGTGTTGGACAGCCCGCCGGGCAGCGCGCGGACGTCCACGGCGCCGCCGGCGCTCTCCCACTCCCGCTCGGGCGGCATCGGCATCGCCTTGACGCGGCGCAGCAGTTCGGCGACGGGCGCCGGGGAGTCGACGACCTGCCCGGTGGGCAGCGTGCCGCCCTGGGACATGGCGTTGAGCCGCCGGAACTCCACCGGGTCCATGTCGAGCGCGGCGGCGAGCTTGTCCATCTGCGCCTCGTAGGCGAAGCAGGCCTGGACCGCCCCGAAGCCGCGCATGGCGCCGCAGGGCGGGTTGTTGGTGTAGAGCGCGAGCGCCTCGATGTCGACGTCGTCGATGACGTACGGGCCGGCGCTGAGGGAGGAGGCGTTGCCGACGACCGCCGGGGAGGAGGAGGCGTAGGCGCCGCCGTCCAGCACGATGCGGCACCGCATGTGGGTGATCTTCCCGTCGCGGGTGGCGCCGTGCTCGTAGTGCAGCTTGGCGGGGTGCCGGTGGACGTGCCCGAAGAAGGACTCGAAGCGGTTGTAGACCATCTTGACGGGCCTGCCGGTGCGCAGCGCCAGCAGGCAGGCGTGGATCTGCATCGACAGGTCCTCGCGGCCGCCGAAGGCGCCGCCGACGCCGGAGAGCGTCATGCGGACCTTCTCCTCGGGCAGGCCCAGGACGGGGGCGATCTGGCGCAGGTCGGCGTGCAGCCACTGGGTGGCGATGTAGAGGTCGACGCCGCCGTCCTCGGCGGGGACGGCGAGGCCCGACTCGGGGCCGAGGAAGGCCTGGTCCTGCATGCCGACCTCGTAGTCGCCGGTGACGACCACGTCGGCCCGCCGGGCGGCCGCGTCGGCGTCGCCGCGGACGATCGGCTGGCGGTGCACGATGTTGGGGTGCGGGACGTGGCCGCTGTGGTGGTCGGTGCGGCCCTCGTGGAGCAGCGGCGCTTCCGGGGCGGTGGCGGTCGCCTCGTCGACGACGACGGGCAGTTCCCGGTACGTGACCCGGATCTTCGCGGCGGCACGGCGTGCGGTCTCCGGGTGGTCGGCGGCGACCAGCGCCACCGGTTCGCCGTGGTGGCGGACCCGGCCGTGGGCGAGGACGGGGGTGTCCTGGATCTCCAGCCCGTAGTGCCGCACGTCGGTCGGCAGGTCGTCGTAGGTGAGCACGGCGTGCACACCGGCCTGCGCCAGCGCCTGCGAGACGTCCAGGGAGACGATCTCGGCGTGGGCGTGCGGGCTGCGCAGCGTGTGGCCCCAGAGCATGTCCTCGTGCCACAGGTCGGAGGCGTAGGCGAACTCCCCGGTGGTCTTGAGGACGCCGTCGGGGCGCAGGGTGGACTCGCCGATGCCGCCGCGGGTCTCGCTGCCCTGGGTGGTGGGGGTGGGGGTGCGGGTCACGCCCATGGCGTCAGGCCTCCGTCCCCGTGCGGGCGGCCGCGAGGCGGACCGCGTCGAGGATCTTCTCGTAGCCGGTGCAGCGGCACAGGTTGCCGGAGAGCGCCTCGCGGATGTCGCCGTCGGTGGGCTGGGCGTTGCGCTCCAGCAGTTCGTCGGCGGCGACCAGCAGCCCGGGGGTGCAGAAGCCGCACTGGACGGCCCCTGCGTCGATGAAGGCCTGCTGGACCGGCGACAGCTGCGTGGCCGGGCCGGCGGGACGCGCCTGCCACTGCAGTGCGGCGCCCGGGTCGGTGCCGGGGCCCGCCCCGCCCGTGTCGCGCTCCTTGGCGAAGTCCGCCAGGCCCTCGACGGTCACGACCTCGCGGCCCTGCACCTGGCCGGCGGCGACCAGGCACGCGCACACCGGCACTCCGTCCAGCCGGACCGTGCAGGAGCCGCATTCGCCCTGCTCGCAGGCGTTCTTGGAGCCGGGCAGGCCCATGCGCTCGCGCAGGACGTACAGCAGGCTCTCGCCCTCCCACACGTCGTCGGCGTCCTGGCGCCGCCCGTTGACGGTGAAGGTCACGCGCATCGGGCGCTCCTCTCGTTGCCGCGGTACTCGTCCCAGGTCCAGCCGAGGGTGCGGCGGGCCATGACCTGCAGTGCGTGGCGACGGTAGGCGGCGCTGCCGCGTACGTCGTCGATGGGACTGGCGCAGGCCGCGACCAGCTCCGCGAACTGGCGGGCCACGGACGGCGGGACGGTCCCCGCGCTGTCCCACAGGCCCTCCTCCTCCAGCGCCGCGGTCAGGAACTGTTCGGCGGTGGTGGCGCGGACCGGCGTGGGCGCGGCCGAGCCGATGCCCGTGCGCACCGTGCGGGTGGCCGGGTGCAGGGCCAGGCCGAAGGCGCAGACCGCGATGACCATGGCGTTGCGGGTACCGACCTTGGAGAACTGCTGGGGGCCGTCGGCCTTGGCGATGTGCACGGCGCGGATCAGCTCGTCCGGGGCGAGGGCGTTGCGCTTCACCCCGGTGTAGAACTCCTCGACCGGGATGAGCCGGGTGCCGCGTACGGACACCGCCTCCACCTCGGCACCGGCGGCGAGCAGCGGAGGGTGCGCGTCCCCGGCCGGGGAGGCGGCGCCGAGGTTGCCGCCGACGCTGCCCCGGTTGCGGATCTGCGGCGAGCCCACGGTGCGGGCGGCGAGCGCGAGGCCGGGCAGTTCCCTGCCCAGGGCCTCGATGACGCGGGTGTAGGGGACCGCGGCGCCCAGCCGTACGGTCTCCTCCCCCACCTCCCACTCGTACAGGTCGCGGACGCAGGTGAGGTCCAGCAGGACATCGGGCCGGCGGTGGTCGAAGTTGATCTCGACCATCACGTCGGTGCCACCCGCGATGGGTACGGCCGTGGGGTGCTCCGCCTTGGCGGCGAGGGCCTCCTCCCAGGTCGCGGGACGCAGGAAGTCCATGAGCGCTCTCTTCTTCGTCGGGGGACGGGATGGCTTTTCATGTCCTGTTCACGCTGTGTGACCCAGTACACGTCCGGGCACCGTGCCGGGTGCAGTCACCGAACGCATGAAGCACTTCGCTGGTCGGTAAGCTGGTCTTGTAGATTCCTCCGAAAGACGCGGACCTGAAACCTGTCGGCATCGACACGGCAACACCGATGCAATCGAGTGGGCGCCACCCTGGTACCGCCTCAGAGACGGAAGCGTTCGAGACAAGGCGACGACGATGCGGCTGCGCGCACTGCTGGACACCGATGCCCTCGGCCTGCGGCTGCTCGGCGGTGAGGAGGAGCTGGACCGCACGGTCCGTGGCGTGATGACCACCGACCTGAAGGACCCCAGCCGCTACCTCTCCGGCGGCGAGCTGGTGCTGACCGGCCTGGCGTGGCGCCGCGCGCCGGACGACTCCGAGCGCTTCGTGCGGATCCTCGCCGCGGCCGGTGTCGCCGGTCTCGCGGCCGGCGAGGCCGAACTGGGCTCGGTCCCGGACGACCTGGTGCTGGCCTGCGCCCGGCACCGGCTGCCGCTGTTCGCGGTCGACGAGGACGTCGCCTTCGCCTCCATCACCGAGCACGTGGTGCGCCAGGTGTCCACCGAGCGGGCCGGGGACCTGGCCGCCGTGGTGGAACGGCACCGCCGGCTGATGACCTCCGGGCCCGAGGGCGGCGGGCCCGACGCCGTCCTGGACCTGCTCGGCAGCGACCTCGACCTGCGCGCCTGGGTGCTGTCCACGACCGGCCGCCAGATCGCCGGCTCCGACCACCCGCTGCCCGCCGGCGTACGGGCCGAACTCGCCGGCGAGCACCTGGCCGCCGCCCGGACGGACCGCCCCACGCCGCACCGCGCCTACACCGCGGGCCGCCACTACTCGCTCTTCCCCATCCGCAGCGGCGACCCGGCCGACGACATACGCGGCACCCTGCTCTCGGACTGGTTCCTGGCGGTCGACGCCGACACGGGCGACTGGCCGGCCGAACGCCTGGACCTGCTGGACGGCGTCACCCAGCTCATCGCCGTCGAGCGCGACCGGCGGGACGCCTCGCGCACCGTGCGCCGCCGCCTCGCCGCGGAGGTGATGGACCTGGTGCAGACCGGCGCGCCGCCGGGCGAGATCGCCGCGCGGCTGCGCGTGGCCGCGCCCGTACTGGTGCCGGGGCTCGGCACCGCGCCGCACTGGCAGGTCGTCGTCGCCCGCGTCGACTGGGCGGGTGGCGGGCCGGCCGCCGGTCCGGTCGCCCAGGCCCTGCTGGAGGAGGCCCTGGTCGACCCGGGCGCGGTGGGCCCCGACCCGGCCGACCGCATCGCCGTCGCCCACGCGGGCGAGGAGGCGATGGCCCTGGTCCCCCTGTCGTCGCTCGAGTCCGACGGCGCCGCCCCCGAACTGTCCGCCCAGGGGCTGCTCTCCGTTCTGCGCGGGCCCCTCACCCGGGGCCTCGACGGCGACGGACGGCTCACCATCGGCGTCAGCGCCACCGTCCACTCCGCCGACGGGCTGCGCGGCGCCCTGGAGGAGGCCCGCCACGCCCGCCGCGTCGCCGCGGCCCGCCCGGGCCGGGTCTGCGTCGCCGGCCACGAGGAGCTGGCCTCGCACGTCCTGCTGCTGCCCTTCGTCCCCGACGACGTCCGCCGTGCCTTCACCGCCCGGCTGCTCGACCCGCTGCGCGCCTACGACCGGCGGCACCGCGCGGAGCTCATCCCCACGCTCGAGGCCTTCCTCGAGTGCGACGGCTCCTGGACGCGCTGTGCGAACCGGCTGCATCTGCACGTCAACACTCTGCGCTACCGCATCGGCAGGATCGAGCAACTGACGGGGCGCGACCTGTCGCGTCTGGAGGACAAGCTCGACTTCTTCCTGGCCCTCCGGATGAGCTGACGGCGGCCTCCGGGGTGCGGTGAGGGCCGTGCGCCGCGGCGCCGGGCACCTCCCGGTCTCGCACCGGGGGTTCGGGATGGCGAGATCGAGCCAGGTGCAGCGCCCGACCTCGCCGTCCTCACCCCCGGTCGTGTCGTTGCGGTCCAGCGCCCGGCGGACCGCCACGTCGGTCGGGCACCGGGCGGCATCGGTCCTCCACTTGGCTGCGGGCGTCATGGGAGGAGTCCGCGTGCGCCGCGGTCGGTGCCACCGGCCCTCCCGGGCACAGCGCGGTGACAGCGGCACCGGCGGCGGCACGGGCATGGCTCGTCCGCACGATGCGTCCCTCCCGGACCTCATCGGACGTGCGCCCCTGCGGGGCCGGTGAACACCGTGCGCCCCACCGGATGCGGCGCGGATGCGCGGAAGTTGCGCCGCGGTTGCGGGCGAAGGGGGCGGAGCGGCGGGCAGGAAATCGATCACGCGGCGTCCGCCCTCTTGGCGTGGCACCCGGTGTCGTGCTGGACTTCGGCCCAACCGGCTCGATGACGCGCTTCGGGGAGGGCAAGTGGCGGACACCGCCATGTCGGACGCAGAGGTGGGACCGACGGGGCCGGGCGGCGGTGCGCCGCCCGACGTGTCGCGGCTGCGGGGCCGCGGGTGCTGGGCGGAGGCCGCACAGTTGCTCGCGCCCCATGCGGAGCGGTTGCCGGCGGCGGCGACACGGCGGGCGGCACTGCTGATCGAGCGCTGCATGTTCACCCTGGACGGCTGGGCGGAGGCCGAGGACGCCCTGCGCTCGGCGGAGGCCCTGGCCCGTACGGACGACGAGCGCGGCGAGGCCGCCTGCGAACGCGGCAACCTCGCGTATGTGGCGACGCTCTTCGGGATCCGCGACCGGGCCGACGAGGCGCGGGCCGCCCTGATGCGCAGCGCCGCGCTGCTGGCACCCGGTGCTGCGGGGCGGCCGCTGCTGGACTTCCGGCGCGGCCTGATCGCGGAGAACCTGGGCGACGACCCGGACGCGGCGAAGGCGGCGTACCGCCGGGCGCACGCGGGGGCGGTGGCCCACGACGACGTGCTGCTGACCTCGTACACCTGGCGGCACCTGGCCGGGCTGGCGGCCCGCGACGGCGACCTCGCCGAAGCGCGCCACGGCTTCACCGAGTCGCTGCGGATCCGTGTGGAGCTCGGCCACGCCGTCGGGGTCGCGCCGGCCCTGACCGCGCTGGCCGGGGTGGAGCCGGACCCCGAGGCGCGGCGGCTGCGCGCCGAGGCGGCGCGGCTGTTCCGGATGCTGGGCGGGGTGCCCGTGTGGCTGGCCGGGGAGCTGGACGTGGACGCCGGCTGAGCGTCACGCCCCGGAGAAGTGCGCGCGCACCAGTGACTCGACGGTGGTCAGGTCACCGGAGACCAGCGCCTCCAGCAGCGCCGCGTGCTGCGTGGCGTCGGCGATCAACCGGGCGCTGATGCCGCGCACGGGGGCGGCCCCGGGGCGGGCGTGGCCGTGGTCCTCGGTGACCGGCCACTGCGACCTGCGGTGCAGCTCGTCGGCGACGGCGACGAGCTGCCGATTGCCGGAGAGCTCCAGCAGGGCGCGGTGGAAGGCGCGGTCCGCCTCGGCGTAGGCGGCGCGGTCGCCCAGGGCCGCGGCGGCCACCGTGGCCTCGGCGAGCGGGCGCAGCTGCTCCCAGCGGGACGCGGGGAGCGTGCGGGCCAGCCGCAGCACGACGGGGACCTCCAGGAGCGCGCGCACCTCGGCGAGGTCGGCGAGGTCCCGGCTGCTGCGCTCGGCGACCCGGAAGCCCTTGTTCGGCATGGCCTCCACCGCGCCCTCGCGGGCCAGCAGCTGCATCGCCTCGCGCACCGGGGTGGCGGAGACCCCGAAGCGCTCGGCGAGCGCGGGCGCGGAGTACACGGCCCCCGGGCGCAGCTCGCCGGTGAGCAGGGCGCCGCGCAGGGCACGCAGGACCTGGTCCCGCACGGTGTGCCGCTCGGGCAGCCGGCGCGGCCGGGGGAGCCCTCCGGCGCGGTCCGGGACGGCCTCGGTGCCGGGCTCGGCGTGCGGGTGGGCACCCCGGACACGTTCGTCGTGGCCGGGCTGCAGCCCGGGGGCCGCCGCGGCGGGCGCCGCGGGGCGCCGCACGGCGCGGGGGGCGTACTCCACAGGGGCTCCTTAGGACAGTCGTGTGCGCTGGCGCACTCCCATGGGGAACGTGCGCCGCCGTCTATTGCAACACGCTCCGCGACCGGCTTCGAGCCCCCTGGGCGACGGCTCTCCCCGGCAAGATCGTCCGGGGCCTGCCACATCTCATGTGGATCTTTCGCCCATGTCATCCGATGACCCGTCAGGTCACAGGTTTCAACTCGATCAACTGAACCAAACCCGCTCCCCAGTTCGAGTATTCTGACGATCTCGTCCCACGCCACCCCTCCGTTGGCGTTCTCTTGCCCTGAAACCGCATCGCGCGCCCAAGGCGTTCGCCAGGATGGCGCGCGGACGCCGTCTCGCGCCCCGAGCGCGACGGTACTGCGACGCAAGGAATCGCTCGATGAGACTTACGGACACAACGCTGGACTGGGCGCTCCCGTGCGCCGTAGGTCTGGCGGTCCTCGCCGCCGCGGCGGTGTTCCTGCGCAACCGCAAGGCCCGCAAGGAGGAGACGGGTCAGGCCGATTCCTGGGAGCGCTCGGAGGAGCGGCGCCGCAAGAAGGAAGCCCTGTACGGCACGGCCTCCTACGTCCTGCTGTTCGGGTGCGCCTCGGTCGCAGCGGCGCTGTCCTTCCACGGCCTGGTCGGCTTCGGCCAGCAGAACCTCGGCCTCTCCGGCGGCTGGGAGTACCTGGTGCCCTTCGGGCTCGACGGCGCGGCCATGTTCTGCTCGGTGCTCGCCGTGCGGGAGGCGAGCCACGGTGACGCGGCGCTGGGCTCGCGCCTGCTGGTGTGGCTGTTCGCGGGTGCGGCGGCCTGGTTCAACTGGGTGCACGCGCCCCGCGGCGGCGGCCACGCCGGCGCCCCGGAGTTCTTCGCGGGCATGTCGCTCTCCGCGGCCGTGCTCTTCGACCGCGCCCTCAAGCAGACCCGCCGGGCCGCCCTGCGCGAGCAGGGGCTGATCCCGCGGCCGCTGCCGCAGATCCGCATGGTCCGCTGGCTGCGCGCGCCCCGCGAGACGTACGGCGCCTGGTCGCTGATGCTGCTCGAGAACGTCCGCACCCTGGACGAAGCCGTCGAGGAGGTCCGCGACGACCGCGCCCGCAAGGAGCAGGAGGCCCTGCGCCGCCGCGAGCACGAGCGTCTGGAGCGCGCCCGCATCAAGGCGATCAACCGGCAGCACCGGATCTGGAACCGCGGCGGCAGCAAGTACGAACTGCCCTCCTCGGCCGCGGCGGGTGCCCAGGCCGGCGCGGAGCCTGCCATAGAACCGGAGAAGGCCGAACTTCCCTCGCGCTCCCGGCCCGCCCTCTCGCCCGTCCGTGAGGAGGTCGCCAGTGCGACGATCGACCTCACCGCCGAGGACGACACCATGGCGCTCCCCAAGCTGGACTCGCTGGAGCGCAAGCTCGCCGACCTGGAGCGCCAGTACGGCTGATCCCACACATCTGTGACGTCTCATCAGTTCGCTGCCCCGGCCCGGACCTCCGGCCGGGGCAGCGGCGCGTCCGGGGGCATCGGCGCGGCCGGCTGCCGGTCAGCAGGCCCCGGCGTCGAGTTCGAACCAGACGATCTTCCCGGTGCCGTCCCCGTCGGGGCGCACCCCCCAGGCGTCGGCGAGCGACTGGACGAGCAGCAGTCCGCGGCCGGAGGTGCGACGGTCGGAGGGGGCGCGCAAGCGCGGGTGACGGGTCGTGAAGTCACGGACCTCGACGCGCAGGCGGTGGTCGGCCCCGGGCAGCAGCGTCACGGTGAGGACGGCGCCGCGGTCGGTGTGGCGGAGGGCGTTCGTGACGAGTTCGGTGGTGAGGAGTTCGGCGGTGTCGGCGAGGGCGGGCACGCCCCAGCTCCGTAACGCCTCACGCAGCAGCCTGCGGACGTCGGCGACGGCCGGCAGGTCGGCGTGCTGGACAGGCCGGTGCAGCCGGCGCGCCTCGACGGGCCCCCCGGCCTCCCTGCCGCCCGGCTGGACAGGCTGACGCTCCATCGGCTCCGCTCCGGCCGCTGACGCCCTTTCGGGTTCGAACATCTACGCGCAATGCATGCCCCGCCGTGACCACGTCCAGTCATGGTCCGAGGACGGAGCGCTCCTGTATCCACTGTATGCATTGCATGCAATGCATACAGTGGATACAGTGGTGGGGTGCAGCAGACGGACGCCGCGCGCACGCGGCTGCGGGAACTGATCCTGGACGGGGTGTACGCGCCCGGCCAGCGCCTGACCGAGCTCGAGGCCGCGGCGGTGCTGGCCATGAGCCGTACGCCGGTGCGGGAGGCGTTCCGGGCGCTGGTCGCCGACGGGCTGGTGCGCTCGGCGGGGCGCGGGGTGAGCGTGGTCGACATGGGGCCGGAGGCGCTGCGTCAGGCGTATCAGGTGCGGGGCGCGCTGGAAGGCCTGACGGCGGAGCTGGCCGCGGAGCGGCAGCGGCGCGGGGAGATAGCGCCCGCCGAACTGACCGCGCTGGAGCGGCTCGCGGCGGACGCGGAGGAGGCCACGGCCGCGGGCCGGCTGGTCGAGGCCGTCCGGTACAACCGGCGCTTCCACGCCCGGATCGCCGCCCTGTCGGCGAACCCGGTGGCCGCCGGGTCGCTGGAGCGGCTGTGGGACCAGATCCAGGTCTCCACACGACGGTCGCTGGCCGCACCGCAGCGCCCCGGTCAGGTCGCCGCGCAGCACCGCCGGCTGCTCGCCGCGATCGCCGCCGGCCACGCCGGGGAGGCCCACGCGGCCGCCCGTGAGCACGTCATGGACACCTGTGCCGCCTACGAGCGGGACGGGGCGGAGGAGGAGCGTTAGCCGTGCCCGACATCAGCAAGCGCCACACGTACACCACCGAGGTCGTCTGGACGGGGAACCGGGGCGCGGGCACCGGCACGTACCGCGGGTACGGCCGGGAGCACGAGATCGCCGCGCCCGGTCTGCCCGTACCGCCGATACCCGGCAGCTCCGACCCCGCCTTCCGCGGCGACCCGGCGCGCTGGAACCCCGAACAGCTGCTGCTGGCCGCGCTGTCGCAGTGCCACATGCTGTCGTACCTGCACGTGTGCACCGTCGCCGGAGTGGTGGTCACCTCCTACACCGACCGGGCGGAGGGCACGATGGAGGAGACCGCCGACGGCGGCGGCCACTTCACGCGGGCCCTGCTGCGGCCCCGGGTGGAAGTGGCCTCCGCCGCCATGGTGGACGCCGCCGTCACACTGCACGCGGACGCCCACCGGCTGTGCTTCATCGCCAACTCCGTGGCCTTCCCCGTGGACCACGAGGCGGAGGTGACGGTCACGGCGGGCGGCTGACCGCCCGCCGCCCCGTCCGGCGCCCGGGTCGGCCCAGTCAGCGCAGTCCGCGCAGGACGTTGCCCTCGGTGGTGAGGTAGTGGGAGCGGTAGTCGAAGCGGCGCGCCCGGGCGAACAGCAGGTAGTAGTACTTGGCGTTCTCGCTGAACCAGTAGGCCGGGGTCAGGTCGCCCAGCTTCATGGGGCGGGCGGTCACGTCACGTACCACGGTGTACCCGTTGGCCACCCTGCAGTACTGCCTCTGCCGCCGGAACATCTCGGCGGCCCGATGCCGGTAGAGCTCCTTGCCGGTGGCGAGCCACAGGAAGAGGCAGGAGTCCACGTACTCCGGACGCAGCGGGTAGGAGGCGTCCAGGGCGCTCATGCCGTGGTAGTCGAGGCTCTCGGGCGGCAGGCGGAAGGAGCGCAGGGTGGCGGCCCAGCTGTCGTGGTAGGCCTCGCCCTCCGCGACGCGGCCGCTCTGGGCGAGCAGTCCGGCGTAGAAGGCGGTCAGTTCGGACTGCGCGTGCCCGGTGCCGGCGCCCGTGCGCATGTCGGCCTGGCGGAACCAGAGCCGTCCCGAGCGGCGCTCGGTCAGGTGCTCGAGGACGGCAGCGGTGAGGGTGGTGTACCAGGTGCGCAGTTCCTCGTCGCGGTACAGCTCCCAGCCGTCCCAGAGGTACTCGTAGAAGGAGTCGACGGGCGGGTCGAGGGTGGCGGTGGTGCCGGTCCACGCGCCGGTCTCGACGTTCATGCCGGTGCCGAGCAGGTTCAGCCGTGAGCGGCGGTCGTAGACGGCGCGCAGGGCCTTCTTCGCGGCGTCGTAGTACTTCCGGTCGCCGGTGAGCCGGGACAGCTCGCCGAACTCGGTGATGCAGGTGCCGATCTCGGCGAGGTAGTTCTCCTTGCCGGAGACCGCACCGGTGGCCAGGTTCACATAGCGGTAGGGGGCCCCGGTGGGCGACCGGGTGAAGGCGGGCAGCAACCGGTCCGCGAGTTCCCGGGCCCGGTCGAGCAGGACCGGTTCCTTGGTGGCCAGGTGCCCCGAGAGCAGTCCGCCCACCAGGCGGATGATCGTCTCGAAGACCTGCACGGGGGCGTCCTGGCCGAGCGCGAGGTCGTCGCGCACCCACTGGACGCCGGCGTCCAGCTCCTCGTCCAGCTCCATCAGGTAGAGGGTGTCCAGCGCCTCGACGATCGTCAGGCCGAGGGTGCTGCCCGGGATGAAGAAGTCCGAGCCGGCGCCGGCGAGCGGCCGCAACTCGTCGCGTCCCCATGCGAGTCTGCGGTAGGCGTCCCAGGCGCTGCGGAACTCGGTGACGGACGCGCGGGCGAGCGCCGCGTACGGGTCGGTAGCGGCCGCCGCCGTCCCGGGCAGGGGCACGGAGGGGACGGCGGCGAGGGGGGCGAGCCGTGCGGCGGCACCGAGCAGTCTGCGCCGGGAGAGCCCGCCGGGACGCGCGATTTTTCTCATGCCCCGAAAACCCCGTCCGCCTTCCGGGCGTTACGGGACACCACCGCATTGACGGGGAATCCATCCGGTGAGCCGACCCGAGGAGCTGAGATGCACGACGACCGTCTGCTGGTCGAGGGCCGTCTGACCAGGGCCATGAACCAGTTCGTGCGGCCCGCCCGCTACGCCGACCGGGTGCCGCTGGGCATGTCGGTGTGGCATGTGGAGGACGGGACAGGAGGGCCCGTGCCGGTCGGTGAGGCGCTGAAGGCCTCGTCGGACGGGGCGTTCGAACCGTTCTCCGTGGGCACGCCCTGGGGGCCGCCGTGGTCGACCAGCTGGTTCCGGCTGGAGGGCACGGTGCCGGCGGCCTGGGCGGGCCGCCGGGTCGAGGCCGTGATCGACCCGGGGTTCGGGAACGACGGCCCGGGCTTCGTGGCAGAGGGGATGGTGTACGACGCCGAGGGGGTGCCGATCAAGGGCGTCCACCCGCTCAACCGCCATGTCCCGGTGGCCGCTCCGGCCGCCGGGGGCGAACGGGTGAGCCTGCTGCTGGAGGCCGCGGCCAACCCCGCCGTGCTCCGCGACTGGCGTCCGACCCCGCTCGGCGACGTGCTGACCGCGGGGTCCGAGCCGCTCTACCGCTTCGACACCGCCGAACTGGCCGTCCTGGACGAGGACGTCTGGCACCTCGTCCTGGACGTCGAGGTCCTCGAGGGACTGATGCACGAGCTGGACTTCCACGATCCGCGCCGCCACGAGATCCTGCGCTCGCTGGAGGACGCCCTGGACGCGCTCGACCTGCACGACGTGCACGGCACCGCCGCGGACGCCCGGCACGAACTGGCCGGGGCGCTGTCCCGGCCCGCGCACGCCAGCGCGCACCGCGTCTCGGCGACCGGCCACGCCCACATCGACTCGGCGTGGCTGTGGCCGCTGCGGGAGACCGTCCGCAAGGCCTCCCGCACCTTCGCCAACGTCACCGCGCTCGCCCGCGACTACCCCGAGCTGGTCTTCTCCTGCTCGCAGGCCCAGCAGTACGCCTGGGTGAAGGAGCACCAGCCGGTGGTGTGGCAGCGCATCCAGCAGGCCGTCGGGAACGGCAACTGGGCGCCCGTCGGCTCCATGTGGGTCGAGTCCGACGCCAACATGCCCGGCGGCGAGGCGCTGGCTCGGCAGCTCGTGCACGGCAAGCGCTTCTTCCTGGACGAACTGGGCGTGGAGACCGAGGAGATCTGGCTGCCGGACACCTTCGGCTACACCGCCGCCTTCCCGCAGCTCGCGAAGCTCGCGGGGGTCCGCTGGTTCCTCACCCAGAAGCTGTCCTGGAACCAGTCCAACAAGATGCCGCACCACACCTTCTGGTGGGAGGGCATCGACGGCACGCGCGTCTTCACCCACTTCCCGCCCGTCGACACCTACAACTCGCAGCTCGCGGGCCGCGAACTGGCCCACGCGGTGCGCAACTTCGCCGAGAAGGGGCGCGCCACCCGCTCCCTGGTGCCGTTCGGCTGGGGCGACGGCGGCGGCGGCCCCACCCGGGAGATGCTGGAGAAGGCGCGCCGGCTGCGTTCCCTGGAGGGGGCGCCCCGGGTCGAGATCGAGAAGCCCGCCGCCTTCTTCACGGCGGCCGAGGCCGAGTACGGCGACCTGGCCCCGGTGTGGTCCGGGGAGCTCTACCTGGAGCTGCACCGCGCGACGTACACCACGCAGGCCAGGACCAAGCAGGGCAACCGGCGCAGCGAGCACCTGCTGCGCGAGGCCGAGTTGTGGTGCACGGCGGCCGCGCTGGGCGCCCCGTCCTCGTACGCCTACCCGTACGAGGAGCTGGACCGGATCTGGAAGACGGTGCTGCTGCACCAGTTCCACGACATCCTGCCGGGCAGCTCCATCGCCTGGGTGCACCGCGAGGCGCGCGACACCTACGCGGCGGTGCGGCAGGAGCTGGAGGACCTGATCGCGGGGGCGGTGCGGGCGCTGGGCGGCGACGGGTCCCAGGGCTCCCCCGCCCTGCTCAACGCCTCGCCGTACGCGCGGGAGGAGGTCGTCGAGCTGGACGCCGCGGCGGTGGCCGCCCTGCCGGAGGGCAGCGGGGCGCAGCCCCTGGCGGACGGCGGGGCGGTGGTGGCCGCGAGCGTCCCGGCGCTGGGTACGGCGGCCGCCCTGGACCGCGCGGGCGCCGCTGCCGCGGACCCGGTGCGCGCGGTGCGGGAGGGCGGGCTGCTCGTGCTCGGCAACGGCCTGCTGCGGGTCGCCGTCGACGCGGACGGGCTGCTGGCCTCCGTCCGCGACCTGACCGCCGGCCGGGAGGTGCTGGCGCCGGGGGCGCGCGGCAACCTGCTGCAGCTGCACCCCGACCACCCCACCAAGTGGGACGCCTGGGACATCGACCGCCACTACCGGCGCAAGCACACCGACCTGACGTCGGCGGAGTCCGTCGAGCTCGTCGAGGAGGGCCCGCTGCGGGCCGCCGTCCGGGTCGTACGGGTCTTCGGCGGCAGCCGGGTCGTCCAGGAGCTGCGGCTGACCGCCGGCAGCCGCCGGCTGGACGTGCTCACCGAGGCCGACTGGCACGAGTCGGAGAAGGTGCTGAAGGCGTCCTTCCCGCTCGACGTGCTCGCCGAGCGCTCCACCGCCGAGATCCAGTTCGGGCACGTGCACCGCCCCACCCACGCCAACACCGGCTGGGACGCGGCCCGGTTCGAGATCTGCGCCCACCGCTGGCTGCACGTCGGCGAGCCCGGCTACGGGGTGGCGCTGCTCAACGACTCCACCTACGGCCACGACGCGGGCCGTTCCGGCACCGACACCACTGTCCGGCTCACCCTGCTGCGCGCCCCGCACAGCCCCGATCCGCACACCGACCAGGGCACGCACCGCTTCACCTACGCCCTGCTGCCCGGAGCGGCGGTGGGCGACGCGGTCGCGGCGGGGCTCGCGCTCAACCTGCCGCTGCGGCGGGCGGATTCACTGCCGCCGCTGCAGCCGCTGCTGCGGGTCGGTCACCCCGGCATCACCGTGGAGTCGGTCAAGCTCGCCGACGACCGCTCCGGCGACGTGGTGGTGCGCCTGTACGAGTCGCGGGGCGACCGCGCCTCGGGTGCGCTCACCACGGGCTTCCCGCTCGCGCGCGCCCGGGTCACCGACCTGCTGGAGCGGCCGCTGGAGGACGCCGAACGCGAGGGCGACGCGGTCGCCGTCGCGCTCCGCCCGTTCCAGATCCTGACGCTGCGGCTCACTCCGGGGCCGCGTCAGGCGTCCCAGACGGCGACCGCCGTACGGTCGTCCGTGTAGCCCTTGACCCGGGTCTGGGTGTCGCCGAGGAAGGCCGGCAGGCCGGGGGGCTCGGCGGCACCCCACCGCTGTGTCAGGCGGGCGACGAGGGCGGGCTCGCCGCGCAGCGGCCCGGCCAGTCCGCCACTGCACAGCAGCAGGGTGTCGCCGGAACGGGCCACGGAGGCGCGGAAGCGGAAGCGTACGGCCGGGCTGTCCTCGGTCTCGGCACGCTCGTCGGGCCGCCAGGGGTCGAGGTCCTGCCACTCCCCGCCGCGGATGCGGTAGAGCCCGCCGTCGCCGACGCCGAAGAAGAGGCGGATGCGGCAGTCGGGGTCGGCGGGCAGCAGCAGGCAGCGGAGGGTGGCGCTGTACTCGGCCGGGTCCAGGCCCAGGTCCTCGCCGCGGGCGCGCAGCCGTCCGTAGCAGCGGTCGGTGAGCCGGTGCAGGCCGGACTTCAGGGAGCCCCGGCGGGAGGCGCGGATGTCCTCGCCGAGCCGGGCCTGGCTGCGGCCCACCGCCGCCGCCATCCAGGTGCAGGCGTCGCGGGCCGCGCGGTGGGCGGTGTCCGAGGTACGCGGGCCGGTGGCGGCGGCGATCAGCAGCAGGGCGTCGTCGCCGCTGCCGAAGCGGGCGGTCAGGACCGCGTCGCGGCGCGGCTCGCCCCGGTAGCGCGCGGAGTCGCCGCGCACCGAGGCCGTACGGATCGTCAGCAGGCCGTAGCGGGCGCCGTCGAGCTCCGTGTCCGGGACGAGGTCGTCGAGGTCGTCCGGATCGGCCGCCGGCCAGGCGGTCGGCTCGGGGTCGTACGTGGGCGGGCCGTCGCCGACGTACGGCACCTGCGCGAGGGTGGGCTCCGGCAGGCCGGCCGGGGCGGTGGGTGCCGGGGGCGCCGCGGACCGCGCGGGATCCGGGGCGGGTTCGGCGGGGGCCCAGCCCGGGGGCAGTCCGGGCGGCTCCGGGGCCGGTTCGGGCAGCGCCTGGGGGTGGGGCGGGCCCTGGTACTGCCAGGGGCGCGGGGCGGCGGTGGCCGGGGGCGCGGCGGGGCGGCGCAGTCGCAGGGTGTCGGGCGGGCCGGCGTCGTCCGCGGCGCCGCCGCCGGTGTCTCCTGCCGCACCGCTGCCGGGGGCCGTGCCCGCATCGGTGCCCACGTACCAGGTGTCACCGGGCGCGGCCGGCGCGGCCGTGTCCTGCGGGGCGGTCCGCCACGGCGCCGTGCCGCCGCCGTCCGGTTCCTCCCCGTCCGCCTCCTCGCCGTCCGATTCCTCGCCGAGCGCGGAGAGCGCCGAGCTGTAGCGGTCGTCGAGCGTGTCGTCGGGCTCCCGGCCCGCGGGGTCGGGCTGCCCGTACAACTGCCGCCACCACTCGTCCTCTTGGCGGCGGTCCGTCTCCCCCTGCTGGCTCATGCCCCTATTGTCCACCGGCGGGCCCGCGGCGAAACAGGGTTCGGACACGCGAATGGTCCGACGGGCGGCCGGCTCCCTCCTCGGGCCGCACGTCGGACGATCCAGTAGGGACACCTTGCCAGGACAGGGGTTCGAGCAGGGATGATGGCGGGCGGCGGGATTACGCCATGGCTCATTTCCGCCATGCCCGCGTGTTGCGTTCCTCGGATCCGGAAGGGGTGCCCGTGCTCGGTGCCATAGGGCTGGACGATGCCCAGGAGGCGGCGTACCGCGCCCTCGTGGGGCTGGGAGCCGCCGAGGTCGTCGACCTCTCGCACCGGCTCGGCATGCCCGAGGACGAGGCGGCCAGGATACTGCGCCTGCTGGAGCGGCAGGGGCTGGTCGCACAATCCTCCGCCCGGCCCGGCCGCTGGGTGGCCGCCCCGCCCACGGTGGCGCTCGGCGCCCTGCTCACCCAGCAGCGGCACCATCTGGAACAGGCCGAGCTCACGGCCGCCGTGCTGGCACAGGAGTACCGGGGCGAGGCCGCGGAGCCGTCGGCGCACGACCTGGTGGAGGTGGTGACCGGGGCGAGCGCGGTGGCACACCGCTTCAACCAGCTCCAATTGGGCGCGGAGAAGGAGGTCTGCGCCCTGGTGACGGGCACCCCGATGGTGGTGTCGGGGATGGAGAACACCGCCGAGGAACGCGCCGTGGAACGCGGGGTGACCTTCCGCGTGGTCATCGAGCGCGAGGTCATCAGCGGTCCCAACGGCATCGCAGAACTGACGGCGGCGCTCGGCCGCGAGGAGCAGGTGCGGGTGGTGGACCGGGTCCCCACCAAGCTGGTGCTGGCCGACCGTTCGCTGGCGATGGTGCCCATGGCCCGGGACGCGGCCGGCCCGGCGGCGCTGGTCGTCCACGGCAGCGGGCTGCTGGACTCGCTGATGGCCCTCTTCGAGAACGTCTGGCGCGAGGCCCTGCCGATCCGCCTGGACACCGGCGGCGCCCTGCGGGAGGAGTCCCCGGACGCGCCCGACGCCGTCGACCTGCAGATCCTGTCGCTGCTGCTGGCCGGGCTCACCGACGCCAGCGTCGCCAAGCAGCTCGAACTGGGGCTGCGGACGGTGCAGCGCCGGGTGAAGCGGCTGATGGAACTCGCCGAGGTGTCGACCCGGCTGCAGCTGGGCTGGCACGCGTACGAGCGGGGCTGGGTGGAGCGCACCCCCGGCTGAGGCGCGGGGACTTGGGGCGCGCCGACGAGGCCGGAAAACCAGGGGGCGCCGGGGCCCGGCTTCGGGCACGCTGGGCCCATGGGGACCGGACAGCTGTGCCTGATCGGTGCCGTCATGCTGTCCGGACTGTGGGGCGTGCTCGTACCGGGCGCGCCGGGCCCGCTGATGTGCTGGGCCGCGGTCCTGTGGTGGGCGACCCATCTGCACACCACGGTGTCCTGGGGCGTCCTGGCGGCGGCCACCGGTGTGCTGCTGCTCAACCAGGCCGTCCAACTGCTGCTGCCCACCCGGTCGGTGCGGGACGCGGGGGTCCCCCGGCGGGCCTTCCTCGTCGCCGGGCTGTGGGCCGTCGCGGGCTTCTTCCTGCTGCCGGTGGTGGGGGCGCCGGCCGGTTTCACGCTGTCCCTCTACGGCGGCGAGCGGATGCGGCTCGGCAGCCACGGCGCAGCCTGGTCCTCCACCCGTACGGCCATGCGGGCCGCAGGAACGGCGCTGCTGGTCGAGCTCTTCGCGTGCCTGCTGGTCGCCGGGGCGTGGCTGGGGGCCGTCGTCACCTCGTAGGTCCCACGGTGCCCGCCGGTGCCCGGCCGCGCGCAAGCAGCGGGTGGGCGGCGGCCGTTCGGGCCGCTCCGTCGCCGTTCTCCGGCGGAATTGTCAGGGCTCCGTAACAGCCGGATCCCCCGGTGCCCCTCCCCCGTCCTCCCGTGTGCAGGTACGGGACACCGGACACGAGGAGCGGGGCGGACATGGGGTGGAGCGGGATGCGCGGGACGAACGGCCGGGTGCTGGCGGCGGCACTGGGCGTGGCGGGGGTGGCCGCGCTGGCGTCGGTGTGGACCGCCCAGGCCGGTACCCCCGACGGGCCGCAGGCGGCGGTACGTCCGGCGAAGCCCTCCGCCTCCGCCAAGCCCCGGCCCATACCCGGGCAGACCTCCGTGCCGGACGCCGAACTGCCCGTCCCCGTGGTGAACATGGACATCGCCCACGCCTCCGACAAGGGCGCCCGGGGTGTCAACATCACCATCGACGACGGGCCCGACCCGCAGTGGACCCCGCAGATCCTCCAGGTGCTGCAGGACAACGGCGTGAAGGCGACCTTCTGCATGGTGGGCCCGCAGGCCCGGGCCCACCCCGACCTGGTCAAGGCGGTGGTGGCCGCCGGGCACCGGCTGTGCGACCACTCCGTCACGCACGACACGACGATGAACGGCAAGCCGCGCGCGTACCAGGCGAAGGAGATCCTGGACGCCGAGCGCATGATCACCCAGGCCTCGGGGGGCGTCAGGCCGCTGTACTACCGGGCTCCGGGCGGCGCGTTCACCCCGTACAGCCGCCAGCTGGCGGCCTCCCGCGGCATGCGCCCGCTGGGCTGGAACGTCGACTCCGAGGACTTCAAGCAGCCGGGCACCGCCGCGCTGGTGTCCACCGTCAAGAACGAGATCTCCAACGGGCCGACGCTGCTGTTCCACGACGCGGGCGGGGACCGCGGCCAGACCGTCGAGGCGCTGCGGGAGATCCTGCCCTGGCTGAAGCAGCAGGGCCGCACCTTCGGCTTCCCGGTGCGCTGACCGCCGGGCGGGCGGCCGGGAACAGGCGAGAGAGCGCTCTCAGAAACGGCCCGCGAGCTGCGGGGAGAGCGCTCTCTCCGCGCTTCCTGGAGGGACTACGCTGTTCCCGTCCCGAGAGGAGCACCCCTTGTCCGACCAGATCTCCGGAGCGCGCCCGACGCTCGAAGCCGTCGCCGAACGGGCCGGGGTCTCCCGGGCCACCGCCTCCCGGGTCGTGAACGGCGGGACCGGCGTGCGCGAGGCACTGGTGGACAAGGTCCGCAAGGCCGTCGAGGAGCTGGGCTACGTGCCCAACCAGGCCGCCCGCTCGCTGGTCACCCGGCGCACCGGGGCGGTCGCCGTCATCGTCGCGGAGCCGGAGAGCCGGGTCTTCGCGGACCCCTTCTTCGCACAGCAGCTGCTCGGCATCAGCCGTGAGCTGGCGGTGCACGACTCGCAGCTCGTCCTGCTGCTGGTGGAGGGCACGGCCGACTACGACCGGGTGGGGCGCTACCTGGCCGGCGGGCACGTGGACGGCGCGCTGGTCTTCTCGCTGCACGCCGAGGACCCGCTGCCCGGCATCATCCGCCGGATCGCGCTGCCCACCGTCTTCGGCGGGCGCCCCGGCTGGCCGGGGGCGGAGGGGGACCGCAGCGTGCTCTACGTGGACTCGGACAACCGCGGCGGCGCCCGCGAGGCGGTGCGCCACCTGGTCTCGCTGGGGCGGGAACGCATCGCGACCGTCACCGGGCCGCTGGACCAGACCGCGTCGGTGGACCGGCTCGACGGCTACCACGACATCCTGATGGACGCCGACCCGCGGCTGATCGTGGAGGGTGACTTCTCCGAGGCGGGCGGGGCGCGTGCCATGGCCGTGCTGCTGGACCGGGCGCCGGACGTCGACGCCGTCTTCGTCGCCTCCGACCTGATGGCCTGCGGTGCGGTGCGGGTGCTGCGCGAGCGGGGCCGGCGGGTGCCGGAGGACGTCGCGGTGGTCGGCTTCGACGACATGGTCTCGGTGGCGGAGCTGGCCGACCCCCCGCTGACGACGGTCCGTCAGGAGATCGAGGAGATGGGCCGGTTGATGGTCAGGCTGCTCGTCCGGGGCCTGGAGCGGCGGACGGAGGAGGACAGCGGCGGCCGTCCGCTGTCCTCGCTCGTCACCCCGACCCGGCTGGTGCGGCGCGCCAGCGCCTGACCGGCCGGGCCTCAGAGTGTGCTGTGCTCCTTGACCACACGGCGGGCCTGGGCGAAGAGCATGCCCACGTTGACCGAACGGCGGCAGACGACCACGGCGACGACGTCCTCGTTCAGGTTGTTCCGCATGAACAGGTGGGTCAGGTTGTCGCTGTTGACGAGGATCTCCTGGAAGTAGTGCGCGTCACTGGTGACCCCGCGACGCTCCTTGAAGACGTCCTCGATCATCACCACCGTGCGCCCCTGGAAGAGGTCGAGGGTCGCCGCGGCGAGCAGGTCCAGGACCTCCGGCGGATGGCTGTCGACGGTGTCGACGGACAGCAGCATGCCGGTCGACATGTCGACCACACCGGCGGCGAGACAGTCGGGGACCTCCTGGCGCAGGTTCTTCACCAGGGCCATGACCTGGTCGGACAGGTTGCCGTGCGGGCGTTTTCCGGTGGTGCTCACAGCACTCCTTCTGCGGTCTTCACTGAGGCTTGGGTCGTCATCCGAGGACTCCCTCGGGGTCGTGCGCGGACGCCGGCGCGGGCACGGCGCCCGGTCCGGGACCGGGTGCCGGCAGGATCGCGCCGATGCGCTCGACGGCGGACCTGGCCTCGACGTGGAGCTGGGGGACGTTCATGCCCTCGTCGCCCACGACGACCAGGAGCGCGGTCTCGCCGACCGCGTAGACGGCGGTGTAGCCGCCGCTGCTGCAGGTCACGGTCCTGCGGAGCGGGCCGCGCAGGGCCGCCATGGCGATCCGCCGGGCGAGCCCGAGGCTGGCGGCGGCCAGCGCGGCGAGCCCGTTGGGGTCGATGGCGTCCTCGGTGTCGGCGGCGATCAGCAGGCCGTCGACGGCCGCCACGGCCGTGTCGGTGACGCCGACCACCTGGTCCCGCAAAGCGCGCATCTCGGCGACCAGGGCGTCATGATTCATGCACGTGCACCTCCTTGAATTCCCTTCGGTCGGTGTTCCGTTGGTCCCCGCGGATTTCGGTCACGGGGAATCGGTCCGGCTCCGTCCTCGCGGCCGGAGAAATCCTTTCCAGCCCGATTGCGGGCGGCTCGCGTCGAGTGCCTCGCGAATACCGCTGGCGCCCGGTTCACGGCGGGGCAGCCCCTCGGCGACGGGGGCCGCGACGGGGACGTCCCCCGGCTCCCACTCCGGTACGGGCGGGTACGGGCCCGGGTCCGCAGCGCCCTCCGGGAGGGCGACGGGAGGACTCGGCGCGGCGGGGCCCGCCGGCTCCGCCGGTGTCGTGGCGAACGGGTCGGGCAGCGGCGCCCGGGCGGGCGGCGGCAACGGGTGCGCCGGCGGGGCCGGAACGGTCTCGACGAGGCCCTCGGCGCACATCCGGGCGACCTCCACGGTGATCGTGTAGACCCCGCGGCCGATGAGGAACGCGATGTCCCGGGGGCTGCGCCGTCCGTTGGCGCAGCCGAGGATCTCGCGGCGCACCGGTGCCAGGGGCTCGTCCGCCCACGCGGGCGGCCCCACGGCGGCGACCCGGTCGCGGTCGGGCGAGACCGATCGCGGCAGGGTGGCCAGCGCGGCGAGCCGGCGACCCGCCTCCACCAGCAGTTCCTCCGGTTCCACCCCGCTGCCCAGGCCGGGCGGCGGCACGGTGCGCGGCGCTCCCGGCGGGGCGGGGTCGAAGGCGCAGTTGTCCAGACGTCCGGCCAGCACGGCGAAGACCGCGTCCTGGACGGCCATCATGTGCAGCACCTGGAACTCGGCCGTGCCCAGCCGCCCGCCGGCGGCGATCGGCGCGCCCGGCCACAGCCCCGTCCCGGCGGCGTCGTGGGCGGCGTTCCACTCGTCGGCGTCGATGCGCCCGGAGCGCACCAGCAAGGTGCCCACCCCCGGCGCCCCGGGGCTCTCCACGGCCACGACCGCGCCGTCGAGCAGATGGAAGGCCCCGCCGGGGCTGCCCTGCACGCGCAGCACCCCGGTCGCCCGTTCGTCGCGGCACCTGGACAGCGCGCGGCCGAGCAGACCGTGAGCGGCATTCCGGGCGGGCACGGAACCCGATGGTGCCGAGGTCATCGCTCCCCTTGCTGCGGTTATTCGGGCATACGGGCGGGCGGGCTCGCGGACATAGGGACGGGAGGCGCGGAAATGCCGTACTCATGCACGAACAATCACGCCGGCGGGTAATTTCTAGCAGCCCTCCGACACGCCCCTCCGGCCATCGCACGACATGGCCAAGGACGAGTATTTGAGCCCTACAGATGTCAATTCCGTGCCGTTCCACGACCGTTTCCGCGCCAACGAGCGGAGGCACCCGGAGGGGTTCGCGAAGGGTCACCACGCCGGCGATGCCGTCAGGACGTGGAGCCGCGCAGGGCCCGGGGGCGCCCCACCGGCCGTTATCCATTCGACTCTTGACGAATCACCGGGTGCGGCGGCACTCTCCTGGGCATCGCTTGAGAGCGCTCTCAAGAATCGCGAACAAGGGCCCTCTCACCCGTCCCGAAGCCATGGGAGGCTTCCATGCCCATCGCCCGAGCCGCCAGACGCGCCACCCTCCGACTCGGGGCGGTCGCGCTCGCCGGGGCGCTCCTCGCCGCCTGCGGATCCGGTTCGACCGGCACGTCCGCGGACAAGGACGGCAAGGTCACGATCACCGTCGACCTGTTCGGCACCTTCGGCTACAAGGAAGCCGGACTGTACGACGAGTACGAGAAGCTCCACCCCGGCGTCACCGTCAAGGAGAGCAGCACCGAGAACGAGGCCGACTACTGGAAGGCCCTGCAGACCCGGCTCGCGGGCGGCGGCGGCCTCGCCGACGTCCAGGGCATCGAGGTGGGCCGCATCGCGTCGGTCACCCAGCAGCAGGCCGACAAGTTCGAGGACCTGGGCGCCCTGGGTGCCAAGGACCTCAAGGACGACTTCTCCGCCGCCAAATGGGCCGCCGCCACCACCTCCGACGGCCGCACCCTGGGGCTCGGCACCGACGTCGGCCCCGAGGCGATCTGCTACCGCACCGACCTGTTCCGGCAGGCCGGCCTGCCCACCGACCGGGCCGAACTGGCGCAGAAGTGGTCCACGTGGGACGGCTACCTGGAGCTCGGCGAGCAGTACAAGGCCAAGGCCGGGGCCAAGAGCGCCTGGGTCGACAGCGTCGGCAGCCTCTACTCCGTCATCGTCGGCCAGGAGAAGGAACGTTACTACGACGCCTCCGGCAAGCTGATCTACGACGACAACACCGCCATCACCTCGGCCTGGGACCTGTCCGTGAAGGCCGCCCAGGACGGGCTGAGCGCCAAACTCGCCCAGTGGACCCCCGCCTGGAACCAGGCCTTCAGCAGCGGCTCCTTCGCCACCATCGGCTGCCCCGCCTGGATGCTGGGCTACATCAAGGGCCAGGCCGGGGACGCCGGCAAGGGCAAGTGGGACGTCGCCCCGCTCCCGGGCGGCGCCGCGGGCAACTGGGGCGGGTCGTACCTCGCCATCCCCAAGGGCTCCGCGCACGCCAAGGACGCCTTCGCGCTGGTCAAGTGGCTGACGGCCGCGGAACAGCAGGCCAAGCTCTTCAAGAAGCAGGGCAGCTTCCCCTCCAACGTCGGGGCGATCGAGTCCGTCAAGGACGTCACCGACCCGTACTTCAGCGATGCGCCCATCGGGCAGATCTTCGGCGCCGCCGCCGAGGCCTCCCCGGTGCAGGTGCTCGGCGTGCACGACGGCGACGTCAACCAGCAGATCACCAACGCGCTCGGCGAGGTCGAACGCAAGGGCACGGACTCGACGACGGCGTGGAGCCACGCCAGGAAGGGCGTCGAGAACGCCGTCGGCTGACGGCCCCGCCCCGCCGGCGCCGGGCGCGGCGGACCGATCCCCGGTCCTCCGCGCCCGGCCGCCCCGCCCCGGTACGCCCCCGACCCGAAGGTCCCGCCCCATGACCCTGACCGCCACCGCGCCGGTGCCCCCCGCCCGGCCCCCGGCAGCCCAGGCGCCCCCGCGGCGACTGCTCGCCCGGCTGTCGCCGTACGCCTACGTCGCGCCGTTCTTCGCGCTCTTCGCCGCGTTCGGGCTGTTCCCGCTGCTCTACACCGCGTACGTCTCCCTCTACCGCGTCGAGCTCCAGACCCCCGGCGCGATGGAATGGCGGGGCCTGGACAACTACACCGCGCTCCTGCGCGACGACTTCTTCTGGACCGCGCTGCGCAACACCTTCACCATCGGGGTCGTCTCCACCGTGCCGCAGCTGCTCATGGCGCTCGGCCTCGCCCACCTGCTCAACTACAAGTTGCGGGGCCGGACCTTCTTCCGGGTCACGATGCTCCTGCCGTACGCCACGTCCGTGGCCGCCGCGACCCTGGTCTTCGCCCAGCTCTTCGGCCGCGACTTCGGCCTGGTCAACTGGCTGCTCGCACGGGCCGGCATCGGGCCCGTCGACTGGCAGTCCGGGACCGTCGCCTCGCAGATCGCGGTGTCCACGATCGTCACCTGGCGGTGGACCGGGTACAACGCGCTCATCTACCTCGCCGGGATGCAGTCCATCCCCGGGGACCTGTACGAGGCCGCCGAACTCGACGGCGCCTCGCGGTGGCGGCAGTTCCTCCACGTCACCCTGCCCGGCCTGCGGCCCACGATCCTCTTCACCATCGTGGTCTCCACTATCGGCGCCACCCAGCTCTTCGGCGAGCCGCTGCTGTTCGAGGGGAGCATCTCGGGCGGCATCTCCCACCAGTACCAGACCCTCGGCCTCTACATGTACGAGCAGGGCTGGGGCTACTTCCACCTGGGCCGCGCCGCCGCCATCGCCTGGGTGATGTTCGTCCTCATCGTCCTGCTCGTGCTGCTGAACACCGCGCTGGCACGGCGCCGTTCACGGAAGGGGACCCGTCGATGAGCGCGCTCCTCACACGGCCGCGGCCCGGCCGCGACGCCGGGACCGCAGACCCCCTCCCCCGCCTGCGGTCCGCCCGGGCGGGCCGGCAGCACCACGGCGGCCGCCTCGCCTACGCCCTCCTGATCGTCGCGGCGGCGATCTCCGCCTTCCCCTTCTACTGGACGATCGTCGCCGCGACCCGGTCCAACGCGGAGCTGGCCGCGAGCCCGCCGTCGCTGCTGCCCGGCGGCAACCTCGTGCACAACTTCCGGCAGGTGCTGGAGCAGGCCGACATCGGCAAGGCCCTGCTCAACTCCCTGATCGTGTCCGGGTCGGTGACGGTCGGCACCGTCCTGTGCTCCACGCTCGCCGGGTTCGCCTTCGCGAAACTTCGCTTCCGGGGCCGCAACGCGCTGCTCACGCTCACGGTGGGGACGATGATGATCCCGCCCCAGCTGGGCGTCATCCCGCTCTTCATGCTCATCGCGGAGCTGCACTGGGTGAACCAGCTCCAGTCCGTCATCCTCCCCGGACTCGTCTCGGCGTTCGGGGTCTTCTTCATGCGGCAGTACCTCGCGCAGTCGCTGCCGGACGAGCTGATCGAGGCCGGCCGCGTCGACGGCGCCTCGACGGCGCGGATCTTCTGGAGCATCGTCGTCCCCATCGCCCGGCCGGGGATGGCGGTGCTGGGGATGCTCACGTTCATGGCGTCCTGGAACGACTTCTTCTGGCCGATCATCGCGCTCACGTCGCAGGAGCCCACGGTGCAGGTCGCCTTGCGGCAGCTGGGTGGGGGGTATGTGCACGACCAGTCGGTGATCATGGCGGGCACGCTGCTGGGGACGGTGCCGGTGCTGGTGGTTTTCGGGGTGCTGGGGCGGCAGATCGTGGGCGGGATCATGCAGGGGGCGGTGAAGGGTTAAGGGTGCCGCCCTCGTCTGCGGCGCCGTTGTGGTTGCGGTTGCGGTTTCTCCCCCGCCCGCCCGATTGCCCGGCGCGATTGGTGACCACCTCGCTGCGTACGTTGTGGGTCGGTGCCGCGCCGGGGTACGCCCCCAGCCTTCGGCCGGGGGGACCCCCACCTCGGCGCTCGCGGCGCTGCCCCACGTCATACGGCGCCGCGCGCACCGCTCGTCTCCCCCAGCCTTCGGCCGGGGGGACCCCCATGGGCGCACCCCGCCACACCCCCTCCGGTCGCGTAGGCGACTAACGGCCGTACGGGGTCAGAGAGCGGTCCGGGGTTGCCGCAAGTGCCTTACCTCACCCCCCACCGGCCGTCAGTCGCCCCAACCGAACGGGAGGGGGTGTGGCGGGGTGCGCCCGGAAGCGACGAGCGGCGGACCCGGGCGCCGAACGATGTGGACGTAAACCGCGAGCGCTGAGGACGTGCGCCGGCGCGGCCCCGACCCAGGCACACGGTGCGAGACCCGCACTGACCGCGCCGGGCAATCGGGAGGGCGGCGGGGAAACCGCCCGCCGCAGGCGCAAACAACCCGCACACAAACACCCGGGCCGCCCGGCGCAGCCGCCCGCAAGCGCAACGCACCCGCACACAGCAACCGGCCGCACAAACGACCCGCACACGAGGAGCCCCGATGACCACGACCGCAGCCCGGACCACCAACGCCCCGCACACGACACCGGCCTTCCCCGAAGGGTTCCGGTGGGGCGCCGCCACCGCGGCCTACCAGATGGAGGGCGCCGCCGCCGAGGACGGCCGCACCCCCTCGATCTGGGACACGTTCAGCCGCACGCCCGGCAAGGTGCGCAACGGCGACACCGGGGACATCGCCGCCGACCACTACCACCGCATGCGTGAGGACGTCGCGCTGATGGCGGAGCTGGGCCTCACGGACTACCGCTTCTCCGTGTCGTGGCCGCGCGTGCAGCCGACCGGCCGGGGCCCGGCCGTGCAGAAGGGGCTCGACTTCTACCGCGCCCTGGTCGACGAGCTGCTGGACCACCGCATCCGCCCCGTCCTGACGCTGTACCACTGGGACCTCCCGCAGGAGCTGGAGGACGCCGGCGGCTGGCCCGTGCGCGGCACCGCGGAGCGCTTCGCGGAGTACGCGGGGCTCGTCGCGGACGCGCTCGGCGACCGGGTGCCGTTGTGGACGACGCTGAACGAGCCGTGGTGCTCGGCGTTCCTGGGGTATGCGCAGGGCGTGCACGCGCCGGGCCGGACGGAGCCGGAGGCGGCGCTGCGGGCGGCGCACCACCTGCTGCTGGGGCACGGCCTCGCGGTCGGCGTGCTGCGTGAACGGCTCCCCGTGCCGGCCCAGGTGTCGCTGACCCTGAACCTCGCGGCGGTGCGCCCGCACACCGGGAGCGCCGCCGACCGGGACGCCGCCCGGCGGGTCGACGCGCTGGCCAACAGGATCTGGCTGGACCCGGTGTTCCGCGGCTCCTACCCGCGGGACCTGCTGCGGGACACGGCCGCGCTGGCGGACTGGTCGTTCGTGGAGGACGGCGACCTGGCGGTGATCTCCCGCCCGGTGGACGCGCTGGGCCTCAACTACTACGCCCCGACCGTGGTGGCCACGGGCGGCCATGCGGGGCCGTCGCCGTGGCCGGGGGCCGAGGGGCACGTGCGGTTCGTGCCGGCGCCGGGGCCGCGGACGGCGATGGACTGGCCGGTGGACGCCGACGGGCTGCACGAACTCCTGCTCCGTCTCCGGGACGAACTGCCGGACACGCCGCTGCTGGTCACCGAGAACGGCGCCGCGTACGACGACTACGCCGATCCCGAGGGCGAGGTCCACGACCCGGATCGGATCGCGTACCTGCGCGCGCACCTGGCCGCGGTGCACCGGGCGATCGCGGACGGTGCCGACGTCCAGGGCTACTTCCTGTGGTCGCTGCTGGACAACTTCGAATGGGCCTACGGCTACGGCAAGCGGTTCGGCGTGGTGCACGTGGACTTCGCGAGCCAGCGCCGTACCCCGAAGGACAGCGCCCGCTGGTACGCCGGGGTCGTCGCCCGGGGCGGCCTGCCGTCGACATGAGCCGCACATGCGGACAACTGGGGCTCTGTGAAGGTGAGTTGGGTCGCACCGCGTGTGAGACGGTACGGCCACGGGAAGGTCACGTTCGGACATCGAAGGTGAAGGTGCGGTAAAACGCGCCCCGAACGGGCTGGAGGAGCCATGGTCTACTCGATCGTCCTCGGCGTCGTCATCGTCACACTCGGCCTCGGCAGCATCGTCTACACCTTCTGGC
The DNA here is from genome assembly GCF_042733315.1 of Streptomyces sp. NPDC059718. NCBI lineage: Bacteria > Bacillati > Actinomycetota > Actinomycetes > Kitasatosporales > Streptomycetaceae > Streptomyces > Streptomyces sp. NPDC059718. The sequence continues at coordinate 208,925 of NZ_JBHWGA010000007.1, read as the reverse complement.
ACGAGGGCAGTCCGCTGACCTTGCGCCGCGGCGGCGAGCGCCACAACGGCGCCGGATGACCGCCGGCCCGGCTCCCCGACGGGGAGCCGGGCCGGGTCCGGTCAGTACACCTTGCGGTGGCCGCCGCCGCGCTTGCGCTCGTACATCTCGCGCCCCGCGGCGGAGCGCAGCTTCCACTCGCGGCGCATCTCGGAGCGCAGCCGCGCGTCGGTGCGGGAGGCGATCCACGCGTTCTCACGGAGCAGCTTGCGGTAGCTGTCCAGCCGGCGGTGGGTCAGGACGCCGTCCTCCAGTGCGGCGAGGACCGCACAGCCGGGCTCGGAGTCGTGCGAGCAGTCGGGGAAGCGGCATTCACCGGCCAGCGCCTCGATGTCGGAGAACGTCCGGGTGAGACCGGCGTCGGCGTCCCACAGCCCGACGCCGCGCAGTCCCGGGGTGTCGATGACCACCCCGCCGCCGGGCAGCGGCAGCAGGTCGCGGGTGGTCGTGGTGTGCCGGCCCTTGCCGTCACTGTCGCGGTTGGCCTGCACCTCCTGGACCTCGCGGCCCAGCAGGGCGTTGGTGAGCGTGGACTTGCCCGCGCCCGACTGCCCGAGCAGCACGGACGTGGTGCCGGCCAGCGCGTTCGCCACCTCCGGCACGCCCTGACCGGTGGCGGCGCTGACGACCAGGACCTCCACGCCGGGCGCCGCGCCGCGGGCGTCGTCCAGCAGGTGGCCGGGGTCGTCGACGAGGTCGGCCTTGGTGAGGACGACCAGCGGCTGCGCGCCGCTGGTCCACGCCAGGGACACGAAGCGTTCGAGCCGTCCGAGGTCGAGTTCGGCGGCGATCGACACGGCGATGACCGCCAGGTCGACGTTGGCCGCCAGGACCTGTCCCTCGGAGCGCTTGGAGGAGGTGGAGCGGACGAAGGTCGTGCGGCGCGGCAGCAGGGCGCGTACGGCGGGACCCGTGTCCGGGGTCTCGTCGACGGCGGCCCAGTCGCCGGTGCAGGCGATCCCCATGGGGTCGCGGGTGAAGACGTCCTCGGTGTCGGCGCGGACGGCCTTGAGGCCGCCGGAGCCGTCGGGGAGGACGACGTCGCACAGCCCGCGGTCGACGCGGACGATGCGGCCGGGTGTGAGTCCCCGCTCCGCGTGGACGGCGAAGTCGGAGTCGAGTGAGGAGTCCCAGCCGTAGGCGGTGAGCGCGATGGACGACTGCGGGACGGATCCGTTGGTCAACGGAGGAGAGCCCTTCGGGAGGGCGGTCGCGCGCGGCTGTGCCGTCGGGTGCTTCGCGACGGGCAGGGTCAGCCGGCGACCGCTGAGGTGGGGGTGATGATCTTCTGGATGCGGGCAGCGCCCAGTGCGACGGCAGTCATCGTTCCAACACCTCCCGGTTTGCTCGCGGTCCGACGGCGACACCTTAGCCGGTGCGCCGGGAGACCCCGCAACTGGTTTTCCGCGGACGGCTCACGCCGTCTCGGCGTAACGCTCCCCCGCGTACTCCCGTACCACCGGGACGACGGCCTCCGCGCCGCCGGGCAGCCGGTCGAGGCGCACCAGGGCGAAGGCCTTGTGGCCGTCGACCAGGTAGGAGGGGTTGCTGTGCGGACGGCTACCCGGCAGCGGCCACACCACCAGCCAGGGGCGGGTGTCGGTGGTGGTCGGCGGGCGGCCGACCGTGACGGCCGCGATGTCCTTCCAGGAGAAGAACGACTCCTCGCCGGTGACCTCGCGCATGCCGATCCCGGCGGGCCCGACGCGCAGCCGCAGCGGCTTGCGCCAGCGCCGGTACGAACGGCCCGTGAGGACCCAGCAGCCCATCGCGCCGAGCGGACCGAAGGCGCCGAAGGGCTCGGGGCCGGTGAAGCCGCCGTGGACGAGTTCCCAGAACGAGTAGCTGAAGACGACGGCGAGCGCCGCCCAGACCAGGGTCCAGGCGCCGGCCTGCCGGGCGTCGACGAACTGCCGCTCCCCGCCGGGTACGCGCAGTTCCGGGCCCGACACGGTCACCGGGATCGGCGGCCGCACGGCCCGTGGCGCGGTCTCGAAGGCGGCGCCGCCGTGCTCGGCGAGCGCGGCCGTCAGCTCCGGGACGCTCTGGTCGAGGTCCTCGCAGTCGACGAGCGTGTACCGCAGCCGGTCGTCCCAGGTGCGGTCGGGCTTGCGGGGGAACGTGACACCGGGTGCCGTCCAGAGCGTGAGCCGCGGCTTGGGCGGTGTGGTGGTCTCGCTGTCCTCACCGGTGTTGGGGAGGTGCCACAGGGAGACCGCCTCGATCTGCTCCCAGGCGAGTTCCGCGTCGTGCAGCGTGATGCCGAACGCGTCGACCCGCAGCCGGAACGGCTTCCGCGCCCTTCGCAGGTCCCTCGCCCCGCTCCAGGCCCCCGCGGCCGCCAGGAACCCCAGGAACAGGGGGCCCGTCGCGCTCCGCGAGGCGACCAGCCACACCAGCGCCACCGCGACCGTGGTCAGACCTCCGATCAGCCACCGCCGGCCTCGTCTCCTGAGCGTCCGCTCTACCGTGAACTCCACCGTTCCCCGCCCCCTTTGACGTCCCCACCCGGATCTCATGATGCGCTCGCCAGGGCCTGCGGCTACGGCCGTGAGCTGGGTGTTGCCCAACCGTGACGCCCGGCCGGACGGCGGCTCCGGCCGGTCGCCGCCGCGTCGCCCGCCGTTCACCGAGGGCCCCGCGAGGAGCCCCCGAGGACGACTTTGCCTGTTCTTTACAACCCGCCTCCGGGCCGCCTCGTCTCTCCGCGCGATCAGTTGCCACCACCCGCCCGTGCCCCACCGGGGGCAGGGCGGGGTGACGAAGGAGAGCGATACATGCGCAGCAGTGTTCTCACCGCCGCGGCCGTCGCGTGCGCCGCGGTGCTGGCGGGGACGGCGCCCGCGTTCGCCGACGGGCCGAGCGCCCAGCCCGCGCCGGCGCGCAGCGCCGCGCCGAGCGAGGCGCCGTCCGCGGTGCCGTCCCCGCGTCAGGTCGACCGGGTGCCGGCAGGCGCGCCCGACACCGGCGTGCAGTCCCCGGCCGGCGCGCACGGGCCGGACGGCACGGTGGTGGCTGCGGCCGGGGGCGGCCTGCTGCTCCTGGCCGGCGGCACGTTCGTGGTGACGCGGCGCAGGCGCACCACCGCCGGATGACCCCGGGCGCGAGGTGGGCCGCGGTCCTGGCGGCCCTGGTCGTGCTGCCCTGGGCGGGCGGGTGCGCGGACGACTCCGGTGACGGTGACGGTCCCGTCGCCGCGCCGCCCGTCGTCTCCGCGCCGCCCGCGGCCGCACCGACGCGCCCGTCCCCGCCGGCCCCGCTCGCCCGCTCGGTCCCGGTACGGCTGAGGATCCCGGCGATCGGGGTCGACACCCCGGTCATGGAACTGGGGCTGGCCCCGGACGGCACGGTGGAGGTCCCGCCGGTGGCGCGTCACTCGCCCGCCGGCTGGTACCGCCACTCCCCCACGCCGGGGCAGCTCGGCCCGTCCGTGCTCCTGGCCCACGTCACCGTGGGCCGGTTCGGCGACGGGGTCTTCCGTGACCTGGCACGGCTGCGCCCGGGCGACCGGGTCGTGGCGGGGCTCCGGGACGGCGCGTCGGCGGAGTTCACCGTGGACCGGGTGCGGACGGTGGCCAAGGCGCACTTCCCGGCCCAGGAGGTCTACGGCGACGTGGACCGCCCCGAGCTGCGCCTGATCACCTGCGGCGGCCCCCGCACCGCCGACGGGAGCGGATACCGCGACAACGTCGTGGTGTTCGCCTCCCTGACCTCGGGGGACCGCGGCTAGGGACTGCCCAGCGGGGCGGCCGCTGGCGCCCCCCCCCCGGCGCTGGGGTGCGTATCCCGCTAAATGGGGGGGGGTTCCCCCCCCGGCCCCGGGGGGCCCGGGGCCTGGGGCGGGCGGGGCCGGGTGGCGGTACGCCCCCCGGCCCGGCCGTCCGGTGGCACGCCTGCGGCATGATGAACGACGGAATGTGGAGAGTGTTGAAACGGTCTTCCCGGGACGAAGCGGCGTCCGAGCTGTTCGCCGCCCTCTACCCCCGCCTGGCCGGCTGGTGCCGGCGGCTGGTCGACGACGACGAGACGGCCCACGAGATCGCCTCGGAGGCCTTCGCCCGGCTGTGGGCGCGCTGGACGAGCGTGGACGAACCGCGCGGCTTCCTCTACGTCACGGCGGCCAACATCGTGCGCGACCACTGGCGGAAGCTGGAGCGCGAACGCCGGGCCATGCGGCGCGCCACCGCGGAGGTCCTCGTCGACGGGCAGGGCGAGGGGCGCGACGGGCAGACCGACCCTTCGGTGCGGATGCTCGTCCAGTCGCTGCCCGAGCGGCTGCGCGTGCCCATCCTGCTGTACTACTACGCCGACATGCCGGTCCGGGAGGTGGCGGCCGCGACGGGGCGGAAGGAAGGAACCGTGAAGGCCGACCTCCACGCGGCCAGGGAAATGCTGCGAGCCGGACTGAGGAGAAGCCTTGATCACACCCATTGAGGGCCCGGACGAGGAGCGGGACCCGGAGCTGAGCGCCCTGCTGCGGCCCGGCACGGTCCTGCTCGGGCCGCCGCCCGGCCGGTTCCGGGAGGTCCGCCGCGTGGCGGCGCGGCGCAAGCTGCTGCGGGCGGCCGCGGGAGCCGGGGTGTCCCTGGCGGTGGCGGCGGTCGTCGCCGTGCCGCTGCACCTGCTGTCCGCCCCGGGGCAGGGCCCCGCGGTCGGGCCGGCCGTGCCCGCGGTGTCCGTCCCCCCGGCGGCCGACCCCCCGCCCTCGCCGCGCCCGACCACGTCCCCCGTCCCGGAGCCGTCCGAGACCCCCGGCCCGGACCGCCGCACCGGCTCCCCCGCCGCCCCCGATCCGCGCCGCGCAGCCTCCTCCGCCCGCCAGACCGACGCCGTCTCGGCCACACCGCTCAGCCGTGCCACGGACGACCCCCCGGCCCGCCCCCGCGGCTGACCTGCTCCGCCGCGGAGGACGTGTGAGGCCGGGGCGGTGCGTGTCCGATTCGTTCAAGACGGGCCGGGCGGCGCGACCCTACGGTTGCGGCATGACTCTTCGTTTCGATGTCGTCGAGATCGTCGTGGCCGACATGGCCGCCTCGCTGGCCTTCTACCGCAGGCTGGGGCTGGAGATCCCCGCCGGGGTGGAGGCGGACCCGCACGTGGAGGTGGCGCTGCCCGGGGGGCTGCGGATGGCGTGGGACACGGTGGAGACCGTCCGGTCGTTCGACTCCTCCTGGGAGCCGCCGCAGGGTGGTCACCGGATGGCCCTGGCCTTCACCTGCGACGGGCCGAAGGAGGTGGACGCGACGTTCGCCGAGCTGACCGGGGCCGGGTACGCGGGGCACCTGAAGCCCTTCGACGCGCCCTGGGGGATGCGGTACGCCGTGGTCCTGGACCCGGACGGGAACCCGGTCGACCTCTTCGCGGCGCTGCCGCAGGGGTAGCCGGGGTCAGGAGAGCAGGTCGCCGAGCGGAACGCCGGCGAGGGCGCGGACGTCGCGGGCCAGATGGGCCTGGTCCGCGTAACCGGCGCCGGCGGCGACGTCGGCGAAGGGATGGCCGCGGCGTGCCAGTCCCAGTGCGCGCTGGAGGCGCAGGATGCGGGCGAGGGTCTTGGGCCCGTAGCCGAAGGCCTCCAGGCAGCGGCGGTGGAGCTGGCGTTCGCTCAGCCCGGTGTCCTCGGCGACGGTGCCGACGCGCGCGCCGGCCGCCAGGCTCGCGGCGATCCGCGGGCCCCACGGGGGCGCCGCGCGCCGCACGTCCCGTGCGAGCACCAGGGCCTCCAGGACGGCGCCGGGGTCGGCGGCCGCGGCGACGCGCTCGGCGGCCCGGCGTGCCTGCGCGCCGGGCCACAGCGCCTCCAGCGGAACACGGCGGTCGCGCAGTTCGTGCGCGGGCAGCCCGAACACGGCGGGCCCGACGCCGGGGGCGAAGCGCAGGCCCGCGTACCGCGTGCCGGGCGGGCTGCCGGAGAGGTGGGCGGCGGTGTCGGGGCCCGCCGCGAACAGACCGGTGTCCTCGCCCCAGATCAGGTCGATGCAGCCGTCGGGCAGCACGCGGGCCGCCCCGGCACCCGCTGTCCTCGTCCACAGCACGGCGCCGGGCACCGTCGAGGCCTGTTCCCGGTACACCGCTCCAGCATGGCACCGGCCACCGACAGCGCGCCGGTTGCGCCTCAGTCGCGCGGAGGCTTGCCGCCGCTCTTGCCCGAGGGCCGGCGCCCGCGCAGCCGGGACCGCACGTCCTCCGGCGGCAGGAAGCCGGCCCAGCGCTCGGGGAATTCGGCGGGCGGGTCCTCCGGACCGACCTCGTCGTCCGGGCCGGACTCGAACGCGGCGCGACGGGCGGCGGCCTCCGCGACGAGGTCGGCGGCGGCGCGTTCCCTGGCCCGGGCGTTCTCCTCGCGGGCGGCCGCGGTCTCGATCGACGGCCACACCCGGTCGATCGCCGCGTTGACGGCCGCTCCGACGAGCACCGCGAAGGCCGACACGAAGATCCACAGCAGGACGGCGACGGGCGCCGCCAGCGATCCGTAGATGGTCGGGCCCTCGACGGTGTGGGTGAGGTAGATGCGCAGCACGAAGCTGCCGAGGACCCACATCAGCAGGGCGACGGCCGCCCCGGGCATGTCCTCGTACCAGGGCGACCGCACCGGTACGGAGACGTGGTACAGCGTGGTGAGGAACGCGATCGACAGCACGCTGACGACCGGCCAGTACAGTATCCGGATCACGGCCTCGCTCCACGGCAGGAACGACACCACCGCGTCCGGACCGACGACCATCAGCGGCATGACGACCGCGCCGATCACCAGGGCGACGATGTAGAGCAGCAGCGCCAGCAGCCGCGTCCTGACGATGCCGCGCCTGCCCTCCAGCCCGTACATGATCGTGATCGTGTCGACGAAGACGTTGAGGGCCCGCGATCCGGACCACAGGGCGATGACGAAGCCGATGGAGATCACGTCGGGCCGTCCGCCGCCGAAGACGTCGTCGACGAGCGGCCGCATCAACTGGTCGACGCCCTTGTCCGACAGGACCGTCGCGGCGGCCGTGAGGATGTTGCCGCGGATGTTGTCGATCGTGTCGGTGCCGATGATCTCGTCGACGTAGCCGATGGCGCCGACGAGGCTCAGCAGCAGCGGCGGCAGGGAGAGCAGCACGAAGAAGGCGGCCTCGGCGGCGAGTCCGGTGACGCGGTACTCCATGCAGGAGTCGACCGTGTCCTTGAGCAGCAGCCAGCCCACCTTGCGCTTGGACACGTTCCTGTAGAGGGCCCGCGCCCGGTGGAGTCGGCCTCGCCTGGGCCGCTCGGGTGTTTCGTCTGCTGCCTGCACGCGCCTACCGTAACCGTCATGAGTCCCCCCACACACACCGTGACCAACCAGGCTCCGCCCCTGGTCGGGTATGACGTGTACGCCGCCGACACCGCCCTGGTGGAGGGGGTGGCACGGCACGTGGCGCCCGGGCTCCGGGAGGAGGTCCACCGGGAGCTCGGCGAGATCGGCCGGGGCGCCGGTTCCGCGCAGGCGCGGGGGTGGGCGGAGGCCGCCGACACCCATCCGCCGGTGCTGCGCACCCACGACCGCTACGGGCACCGGATCGACGAGGTGGAGTTCCACCCGGCCTGGCACCGGCTGCTGGGGCGGGCGGTCTCGTCGGGGCTCACCGACGCCTGGTCGCGCCCCGGCGGGCATCTGCGGCGCGCGGCGGGTTTCCTGGTGTGGTCCCAGGCGGAGGCCGGGCACGGCTGCCCGGTGTCGATGACGCACGCGGCGGTGCCGGCGCTGCGGGCCGACCCGGCGCTGGCCGCCGAGTGGGAGCCCCGGCTGGGGTCGCGGGTGTACGACCCGCGGCTGGTGGCGCCGGGAGGCAAGCCCGGGGCGCTGTTCGGCATGGGGATGACCGAGAAGCAGGGCGGCTCGGACCTGCGGGCCACCACCACGCGGGCGGAGCCGCTGGCGGAGGAGGGCACGTACCTGCTCACCGGCCACAAGTGGTTCTGCTCGGCGCCGATGTCGGACGCCTTCCTCGTGCTGGCGCAGGCGTCCCCCTCCTCGGGGAAGGGGGGCCTGACCTGCTTCCTGCTGCCCCGGGTGCTGCCGGACGGCTCCCGCAACGTCTTCCTGATCCAGCGGCTCAAGGACAAGCTGGGCAACCGCTCCAACGCCTCGGCGGAGGTGGAGTTCGACGGCACGTGGGCGCGCCGGGTCGGCGAGGAGGGGCGCGGGGTGGCGACCATCATCGAGATGGTGGCGGCCACCCGGCTGGACTGCGCGACCGGTTCCGCCGCGCTGATGCGGCAGGCGGTGGCGCAGGCGGTGCACCACGCCGCGCACCGCAGCGCGTTCGGCGGGCTTCTGGTCGACAAGCCGCTGATGCGGAACGTCCTGGCGGACCTGGCGCTGGAGTCGGAGGCGGCCACCACGACCGTGCTGCGGCTGGCGGCGGCGTACGACGCGGACGACGAGCAGGAGCGGCACTTCCGGCGGCTGGCGGTGGCGGTCTCCAAGTACTGGGTCACCAAGCGCTGCCCGCCGCTGGTGGCGGAGGCGCTGGAGTGCCTGGGCGGCAACGGCTACGTGGAGGAGTCGGGGCTGCCGCGGCTGTTCCGGGAGTCGCCGCTGAACTCGGTGTGGGAGGGCTCGGGCAATGTGCAGGCCCTGGACGTGCTGCGGGTGCTGCAGAGGGAGCCGCGCGCGCTGAACGCCTTCCTCGGCGAGATCGGCCTGGCGCGCGGCGCGGACCACCGGCTGGACGGCGCGATCACCTCGCTGCTGACCGAACTGGCCGATCTGGAGGGCGTCGAGGCCCGGGCGCGCCGGGTGGTGGAGCGCATGGCGCTGGTGCTGCAGGGCTCGTTGCTGGTGCGGTTCGCCCCGGTCGAGGTCTCGGACGCGTTCTGCGCCTCGCGGCTCGGCCGGGACTGGGGGGCGACCTTCGGCACGCTGCCGCGCGGGCTGGACCTGGCGGCGATCGTGGAGCGGGCGCGCCCCCAGGTGTGAGGGGCGGGTGCGGCGGCGGTCCGCCCGAGGTCCCGGCGGAAGGACCGGGACCTTCGGGGAAACGTTCCGCCGCCGCGCCGCACTGAGGGTGGTGCCGCGCCGACTCGGCACCACCCCCGGTCTCGCCTCACCGTCGTACGGAATCAGGGTTCCGTACGAATAGCGTGATGCGCCGTCACTGTCCGTCGAATGCGCGCATATTCGCAACCGTTGCAGACAGTTGCAAGGTATTGGCCGGATATCCCACCTGAGGGACCGGCCCGGCGGCACCATATGCACATGGTGTGGCAGCGGAGAACCGGCGCGGCCACTGCCCGAGCGCAGAAAGCGCTGCGCACACGGACGCGGGGAGCACCATGAGCCAGGTTCCGATCGACGCACGGTCGTTGTCGGTCCAGTCCGTCCAGGAACCGCGCCGTTCCGCACGGCTGCTGGGCGGCATGCGGGACGCCGCACTCGGCGGCGGATCGGGTGGCACGGTGCCCAGACCGGTCATCCAGGACTCCTGGCAGCGCGCCCTGGACCTCGGTGTCGACCCGGACAACGGCAGCCACGCCGGCATGCTGACCGCCGACGAGATCGAGGTGCGCAGGCGCCGCACCCCGCTGAACGACGTGATGTCCGCGCTGCGCGACGGCCTGGTCTCGGTCGCCGACGAGGCCCGGCACATCATGGTGGTCACCGACCCCGAGGGCCGGGTGCTGTGGCGGGACGGCAGCCTGGCCGTCCGCAGGAGCGCGGACCGGCTCGGCTTCGCCGAGGGCGCCTCGTGGTCGGAGGAGGCCGTCGGCACCAACGCGATCGGCACCGCCCTGGTCACCGGTCGGCCGGTGCAGGTGCACTCCTCGGAGCACTTCGTCCGGGTGCACCACCAGTGGACCTGTGCCGCGGCCCCGCTCATCGACCCGCGGGACGGCCGGCTGCTGGGCGCGGTGGACGTCAGCGGGCCCGCGGCCGGGATGCACCCCGCGATGCTGTCGCTGGTGACCGCGGTGACCAAGGTCGCCGAGGCCGAACTGCGCAGCCTGCACTGGGCGGCCGTGGACCGGCTGCGCTCGGTCTCCGCCCCGCTGCTCGCCCGGATGCCGGGCCGGGCGGCGGCCGTCGACCCCAACGGCTGGACGGCGGCGGTGACCGGGATGCCGCCGGTGGAGCGGATCACGCTGCCCGCCGCGCCGAGCGCCGGACGTACGTGGGTGCCCGCGCTGGGCACCTGCACCCTGGAGCCGCTGCCGGGCGGCTGGCTGGTGCGGGTCGCCACGCCGGAGGAGGAGGTGCCCGGGGCCGGGCACGTGGTGCTGGACCTCGGCCGTCCCCGCACGTGGACGGTGAACGTCTCCGGTGCGGCCGGCGGCTGGTCGCAGGAGCTCAGCCCGCGCCACGCCGAACTGCTCTTCGTGCTGGCCCTGCACCGGGACGGCCGCACCGCCGCGGAACTGGCCGGCGACCTGTTCGGCGACCCCTCCCGCACGGTGACGGTGCGCGCCGAGATGTCCCGCCTGCGCCGCACCCTGGCCGGGGTGCTCGACCACCGTCCCTACCGCTTCGCGGACGGCGTCGAGGTCGAGGTGGTCCGCCCCGCCCACCCCGCGGACCTGCTGCCGCACTCGACGGCGCCGGCGGTGCGCGGGGCGCGCTTCGGGGAGTGAGGGGGCGACCCGGACGGGCCGCGGCAGCGAGCCGGGAACCCGCCGGGCCCGCGAGGCCGCAGAATGTGGCGCATGAGCACTAGCGTCACGGTGACCACGTGGTCACTGGAGCAGACCTCCCACGCCGATCTGCGGCCCTCCCTGGAGCCGGACCCCGCGACGTCGGGCATCCGCATCGCGCGGGCCGAGGTGCCGTCCCCGGAGTTCAGCCGCTTCCTCTACACGTCGGTGGGCGCGGACTGCGCCTGGACGGACCGCCTGCCGTGGACGTACGAGCAGTGGCGGGCCTTCCTGGAGCGCCCGGGCGTGGAGACCTGGGTGGCGTACGACCGGGACACCCCGGCCGGCTACATCGAACTGGACCCGCAGGACGACGGCCAGGTCGAGATCGCGTACTTCGGGCTGCTGCCCGCCTTCCGGGGGCGGCGGATCGGCGGGCACCTGCTGTCCGTCGGCATCGCCCGCGCCTGGGACCTGGCGGAGCGCCGGCCGGACCGCACCCCGACGAAGCGGGTGTGGGTGCACACCTGCAGCCTGGACGGGCCGCACGCGCTGGCCAACTACGAGAACCGCGGCTTCCGCATCTTCCGCACCGAGACGGGGGAAGAGGAGGAGAGGCCCGTCACCGGGCCCTGGCCCGGAGCCCGGTAGGGACCGGCGGACGGGAAGGGGCGGGCATGGACGTCGTGGGGGTCGGGGCGCTCAACCTGGACCTCATCACGGGCGCGTCCGCCCTGAACGGCGGCCCCGTGCTGGCCCGGCTCGGCGCGCACATGCGGCTGCGCCCGCCGCCGGAGAGCGGCGGCGAACGCATGGTCGACGAGCCCGCCGTCCGCGCCGGCCTGGAGTGGCTGCGGGCCGAGGGGGTGCCGCTCACGCCGGAACCGGGCGGCTCGGCCTTCAACACCCTCCACGCGCTGGGCCGTCTGGGCCGCGGGCTGCGGCTCGGCTACGTGGGCGTGGCGGGCCGCGACCCGCTGGGCGCGGCCGGCCCCCTCGCCGTCCTGGACGGGCTCGGCATCGACCGGCGGCTGGTGGCCCGGGACCCGGACCGGCTGTGCGGGATCTGCCTGTCCGTGCACGACGGCGGGGAGCGCACGCTGCTGACCCACACCGGGGCGAACACGCGGATCGCCGCCCATGTGCGGGAGCGGTTCGAGGAGATCGCCGGCTACCTGGCTGCGGCGCGGGCGGTGCACGTCACCTCGTTCCTGGATCCGGACGGCGGCGCGGTGCTGCACCGGCTGCTGGTGGAGGTGCGGCGGCGTTCGCCGGGGACGCTGATCAGTTTCGACCCGGGGCACGTCTGGTCGGCGGAGCCGACCGCCGATGTGCTGGCCATGGCGGCGATGAGCGACTACCTGCTGGTCAACGGGCGGGAGTTCGAGCGGCTGGGCCGGGTGCGGACCCGGGCGGAGGGCGCGGCCGTGGTGAAGTACCCGGACCGGGTGGAGGTGCACCGGCCCGGCACCGTGGAGCGCTACGCGCACCGGCCGCTTCCCGACCGCGAGGTGGAGGACGCGACGGGGGCGGGCGACGTCTTCGCGGCGGGGCTGCTGGCGGCGCTGGTCGCGGACCGCGCCCCGCTCGGTGCGGGGGTGCGGCTCGGTTCGGCGCTGGCGGGCCACAAGCTGCGTCATGTGGGGACCCGCGGGCACGGTGGGTTCCGGGCCATCGCGGCCGATTTCCTGCGCCCGGCAAGTCCTGTCAGGTGACCGACAATCCGGGCATCTCGCCATGCGGGATGAAGGCGTCCACATGGTGGATAACGGTGGACTGGCCCGAGATCCGCGTGACACGCTTTCGACATGTCTCGCACTGGAATCGCCTTGGTAGGTCGGCTGCACGTCGACCTCGGACGCATGTCCAGCGCCATCTGTCAGGCGTGCTGAGCACTCGCCGCCGTCCCGTCCAGGACTGACCCGGCCGTCCCCGGCCTCGCGGGCGCAACGACGCGCCCACGCCCCGCACTGTTCGTAGTGCTGTGGCGTATCCGCAGGCCAAGGGGACTCTTCACGCTACGACCGACTCTGTCCAGCCTGCCAGAAGGACCGCATCGCCATGGCTTCCACCCCTGACCAGCCGAACGCCGCCGCGCCGCGCCGCAAGGTGAGCCGCCACCGCGGCGAGGGCCAGTGGGCGGCCGGCCACATGACGCCGCTCAACGCCAACGAGCAGTTCAAGCGGGACGACGACGGTCTCAACGTGCGGACACGCATTGAGACGATCTACCGGTACCGCGGCTTCGACGCGATCGACGGCGCGGACCTGCGCGGCCGCATGCGCTGGTGGGGTCTGTACACCCAGCGCAAGCCCGGGATCGACGGCGGCAAGACCGCGATCCTTGAGCCGGAGGAGCTGGACGACAAGTACTTCATGCTCCGCGTCCGCATCGACGGCGGCCGGCTCACCACCGAGCAGCTGCGCGTCATCGGCGAGGTCTCCCAGGAGTTCGCCCGCGGCACCGCCGACATCACCGACCGGCAGAACATCCAGCTGCACTGGATCCGCATCGAGGACGTCGCCGAGATCTGGCAGCGCCTGGAGGCCGTGGGCCTGTCCACCACCGAGGCGTGCGGCGACACCCCGCGCGTCATCCTCGGCTCCCCCGTCGCCGGGATCGCCGAGGACGAGATCCTCGACGGCACCTGGGCCGTGGACGAGGCCCACCGCCGCATCGTCGGCAACAAGGAGTTCTCCAACCTCCCCCGCAAGTTCAAGTCGGCGATCTCCGGCTCCCCGCTGCTGGACGTGGCCCACGAGATCAACGACGTCGCCTTCGTCGGCGTCCGCCACCCCGAGCACGGGCCGGGCTTCGACGTGTGGGTCGGCGGCGGTCTGTCCACCAACCCCAAGATCGGCGTCCGGCTGGGCGCGTGGGTCCCGCTGGAGGAGGTCCCGGACGTCTTCGAGGGCGTCATCTCGATCTTCCGCGACTACGGCTACCGGCGGCTGCGCACCCGCGCCCGGCTGAAGTTCCTGGTCGCCGACTGGGGCGCGGAGAAGTTCCGCCAGGTGCTGGAGGACGAGTACCTGGGGCGCGAGCTGGCCGACGGCCCCGCCCCCGACCAGCCGGTCCAGCAGTGGCGGGACCACGTGGGCGTGCACCGCCAGAAGGACGGCCGCTACTACGTCGGCTTCGCGCCGCGCGTCGGCCGGGTGGACGGCACCACGCTCAGCAAGATCGCCGAGCTGGCGGAGGCGCACGGCTCCGGCCGGCTGCGGACCACCGTCGAGCAGAAGATGATCGTGCTGGACGTCGAGCAGGACCGGGTCGACTCCCTCGTCTCGGGTCTGGAGGCGCTGGACCTGCAGGTGAGGCCCTCCCCGTTCCGGCGCGGCACGATGGCCTGCACCGGCATCGAGTTCTGCAAGCTGGCCATCGTCGAGACCAAGGCGCGCGGCTCCTCACTGATCGACGAACTCGAGCGCCGGCTCCCGGAGTTCGAGGAGCCGATCACGATCAACATCAACGGCTGCCCGAACGCCTGCGCCCGGATCCAGGTCGCCGACATCGGCCTCAAGGGCCAGCTCGTGCTGGACGACGAGGGCAACCAGGTGGAGGGCTACCAGGTGCACCTGGGCGGCGCGCTGGGCCTGGAGGCCGGTTTCGGCCGCAAGGTCCGCGGGCTGAAGGTCACCGCGGACGAGCTGCCCGACTACGTCGAGCGCGTCCTGAAGCGCTTCCAGGCCGAGCGTACGGACGGCGAGCGCTTCGCGCAGTGGGTGACGCGGGCGAGCGAGGAGGCCCTGTCGTGAGCGAACGCGCCGCACCGTTCTACTGCCCCTACTGCGGGGACGAGGACCTGCACCCCGCGGAGCAGGGGCACGGCGCCTGGGAGTGCCGGTCGTGCAACCGCGCGTTCCAGCTGAAGTTCCTGGGCCTGCTGGCCCGGGGGCTGCGTACCGAGACCGGTGAGGGAGGCCCTTCGTGACCACCGCGCAGCAGCACACCGCGGACGAACTGCGGGCGCTGGCCGAGCAGGCGGGCCGCGACCTGGAGGACGCCCCCGCGCTCGACATCCTGCGCTGGGCCACCGGCACCTTCGGGTCCCGGTTCTGCGTCACCTCCTCGATGGAGGACGCGGTCGTGGCGCACCTGGCCTCGCGCGTCGCCCCGGGCGTCGACGTCGTCTTCCTCGACACCGGCTACCACTTCCCGGAGACCATCGGCACCCGTGACGCGGTCGCCGCCGTCATGGACGTGGAGGTCATCACGCTGACCCCGCGTCAGAGCGTGGCCGAGCAGGACGCCGAGTACGGGCCGAGGCTGCACGACCGCGACCCCGACCTGTGCTGCGCGCTGCGCAAGGTCACGCCGCTGGAGGAGGGCCTGACCGGCTACGACGCCTGGGCGACCGGCCTGCGCCGCGACGAGTCCCCCACCCGCGCGAACACCCCGGTCGTGGGCTGGGACGCGCGGCGCGGGAAGGTCAAGGTCTCCCCCATCGCCCGCTGGACGCAGGACGACGTGGACTCCTACGTCACGGAGCACGGGGTGCTCACCAATCCGCTGCTCACGGACGGTTACGCCTCGGTCGGCTGCGCCCCCTGCACCCGCCGGGTGCTGGAGGGCGAGGACGCCCGGGCCGGCCGCTGGGCGGGACGGGCCAAGACCGAGTGCGGGCTGCACGGCTGATGACGACGGAACGGATCTCCCGGGAGGGGCGGATGGGCGTGACGGGCACAGGGGCCACGGTGTGGCTCACGGGTCTGCCGAGCGCGGGCAAGACCACGATCGCCCGGGCGCTGGCCGGGCGGCTGCGCGGCGACGGGCACCGGGTGGAGGTCCTGGACGGCGACGAGATCCGCGAGTTCCTCTCCGCGGGCCTCGGCTTCGGCCGCGAGGACCGGCACACCAATGTGCAGCGGATCGGTTTCGTCGCCGAACTCCTCGCCGCCAACGGGGTCAAGGTGCTGGTCCCGGTCATCGCGCCGTACGCCGACAGCCGGGAGGCCGTCCGCAAGCGCCACGAGGCGCGGGGCACGACGTACCTGGAGGTGCACGTCGCCACCCCGGTGGAGGTCTGCACCGTGCGTGACGTGAAGGGCCTGTACGCCAAGCAGGCCGCGGGCGAGATATCCGGGCTGACCGGCGTCGACGACCCGTACGAGGCACCCGAGACCCCCGATCTGCGGATCGAGACCCAGGACCACACCGTCGAGGACTCGGCGGCGCTGCTCACGGCGTTGCTGGTGGAGAGGGGACTGGCGTGACCACCGTAGTCGCGGTCGACGAGAGCACCGGCAATCCTTTCGCGCTGTCGCACCTGGACGTTCTGGAGTCCGAGGCGGTGCACATCTTCCGTGAGGTGGCGGGGGAGTTGGAGCGGCCGGTGATCCTCTTCTCCGGCGGCAAGGACTCCATCGTCATGCTCCACCTGGCGCTGAAGGCCTTCGCCCCCGCGGCGGTCCCCTTCTCGCTGCTGCACGTCGACACGGGTCACAACTTCCCCGAGGTGCTGGAGTACCGGGACCGCACCGTGGCGGAGCACTCCCTGCGGCTGCACGTCGCCTCGGTGCAGGACTACATCGACGACGGCCGGCTGCGCGAGCGCCCCGACGGCACCCGCAACCCGCTGCAGACCGTGCCGCTGACCGAGGCCATCCAGGAGCTGCGCTTCGACGCGGTCTTCGGCGGCGGCCGCCGTGACGAGGAGAAGGCCCGCGCCAAGGAGCGGGTGTTCTCGCTGCGCGACGAGTTCTCCCAGTGGGACCCGCGCCGCCAGCGCCCCGAGCTGTGGCAGCTCTACAACGGCCGGCACGCCCCCGGCGAGCACGTGCGCGTCTTCCCGCTGTCCAACTGGACCGAGCTGGACGTGTGGCAGTACATCGCCCGCGAGGGCATCGAGCTGCCGGAGATCTACTACGCCCACGAGCGCGAGGTGTTCCGGCGCGGCGGCATGTGGCTGACCGCGGGCGACTGGGGCGGGCCGAAGGACGGCGAGTCGGTGGAGACCCGGCTGATCCGCTACCGCACGGTGGGCGACATGTCCTGCACCGGCGCGGTGGACTCCGACGCCGCCACCATCGACGCGGTCATCGCCGAGATCGCCGCGTCCCGGCTCACCGAGCGGGGCGCCACCCGGGCCGACGACAAGCTCTCCGAGGCCGCGATGGAAGACCGCAAGCGCGAGGGGTACTTCTAGCCATGACCACCGGCACCACCGCCGAGCAGCTCTCGGCCACCTCCCTGCTGCGCTTCGCCACCGCGGGTTCCGTCGACGACGGCAAGTCCACGCTGGTCGGCCGGCTGCTGCACGACTCCAAGTCGGTGCTCGCCGACCAGCTGGAGGCCGTCGAGCTGGCCTCCGCCCGCCGCGGGCAGGAGGCGCCGGACCTGGCGCTGCTCACCGACGGCCTGCGCGCCGAACGCGAGCAGGGCATCACCATCGACGTGGCGTACCGCTACTTCGCCACGCCGCGGCGGCGGTTCATCCTGGCGGACACGCCGGGGCACGTGCAGTACACGCGGAACATGGTGACCGGCGCCTCGACCGCCGAGCTGACCGTGATCCTGGTGGACGCCCGCAACGGCGTCGTGGAGCAGACCCGCCGGCACGCGGCGCTGGCGGCGCTGCTGCGGGTGCCGCACGTGGTGCTCGCGGTCAACAAGATGGACCTGGCCGACTGGTCGGAGCCGGTCTTCGCGGCCATCGCCGAGGAGTTCACCGCCTACGCGGCCTCCATCGGCGTCCCGGAGATCACCACGATCCCCATCTCGGCCCTGGCCGGCGACAACGTCGTGTCCCCGTCGGCGAACATGGACTGGTACGGCGGCCCGACGATCCTGGAGCACCTGGAGACCGTTGCCGTCGGCAGCGACCCCGGCGGGCACCCGGCGCGCTTCCCCGTGCAGTACGTCATCCGCCCGCAGACCGCGGAGCACCCCGACTACCGCGGCTACGCGGGGCAGATCGCCTCGGGCGTGCTGCGCGTCGGCGACCCGGTGACGGTCCTGCCGTCCGGGCTGACCAGCACGATCAGCGGTATCGACGTGCTCGGCACCCCGGTCGACGTGGCGTGGGCGCCGCAGTCGGTGACGCTGCTGCTCGGCGACGACCTGGACATCTCGCGCGGCGACCTGATCGCGCCGTCCGACGCCGCCCCGGCGACCACCCAGGACGTCGAGGCGACCGTGTGCCACCTGCACGAGCGGCCGCTGAAGGTGGGCGCACGCGTGCTGCTGAAGCACAGCACGCGCACGGTCAAGGCGGTCGTGAAGCGGCTGCCGTACCGGATCGACCTGACCCGGGGGCTGGAGCACGAGGACGAGCCGGGCGAGCTGCGCGTCAACGACATCGGCACGGTGGTGCTGCGCACCTCGGAGCCGCTGCCGCTGGACGCGTACGCCGACTCCCGGCTCACCGGCTCCTTCCTGCTGATCGACCCGGCGGACGGCACCACGCTGACCGCCGGCATGGCGGGAGAGGCCTTCGCCGCCCGCACCGCCACGGCCGCGGGCGACGCGGCCGGTGACGACGAGGGGTGGGATTTCTGATGGCGTTCGACGACGCCTTCGCCGGATTCGCCAAGGAGGGCGGTCGCGTCGGCAGCGGCTGTCTGGGCAGCGGCACGGGCGGTGTCACGCGATGTGCGCGCTGACCCCGTCCGAGCACCGCACCCGCGCCGCGCACGCGGCACCGCACCACCGACCACCAGACAGCCACCACCCCGGCGCGCCGTAGAGAGCGCGAGCCGGGGCCATCGAGAGGACCGCCTCCCGTGACTGCCGATCGCACCACCGCCCCGAGAACGTCCGCCCGTCGCCGCCTCATAGCCGGCGCCGCCCTTCTGCCGCTGCTGGCCCTGGCCGCCTGCGGCTACGGCTCCGACAAGAAGGACGACACCACCAACGCGGCCGCGAGCAGCGGCACCAGCAAGAAGCTGTCCGCCTCGACGGTGAAGATCGGCTACTTCGCGAACCTCACCCACGCCACCCCGCTGGTGGGCCTGAGGGAGGGCTTCTTCGCCGACGAGCTGGGCTCGGGCACCACGATCAAGGAGTCGGTGTTCAACGCCGGGCCCGCCGAGATCGAGGCCCTCAACGCCGGTTCCATCGACATCGGCTGGATCGGCCCCTCCCCCGCGGTCAACGGCTGGACGAAGTCCGGCGGCAAGAGCCTGAAGATCATCTCCGGTTCGGCCTCCGGCGGCGTCAAGCTGGTCGTCAACCCGGACAAGATCAAGACCCTGAAGGACGTCAAGGGCAAGAAGATCGCCACCCCGCAGCTCGGCAACACCCAGGACGTGGCGTTCCTCAACTGGATCGCCGAGCAGGGCTGGAAGGTCGACGCGACCAGCGGCAAGGGCGACGTCTCCGTGGTCCGCACGGACAACAAGGTCACCCCCGACGCCTACAAGACCGGCTCCATCGACGGCGCATGGGTGCCCGAGCCCACCGCGTCCAAGCTGGTCGCCGAGGGCGCGAAGGTGCTCCTGGACGAGCGTGACCTGTGGCCGGACAAGAAGTTCGTCATCACGAACGTGATCGTCTCCCAGGCGTTCCTCAAGGACCACCCGGACGTCGTCGAGGCCGTCCTGCGCGGCTCGGTGAAGACCAACGCCTGGATCAGCGCCAACCCCGACAAGGCCAAGGCCGACGCCAACGCGCAGTTGGAGAAGCTCTCCGGCAAGCCGCTGCCCGCCGATGTCATCGACCCGGCGTGGGAGAGCATCCAGGTCATCGACGACCCGCTGGCGTCCACCCTGCAGACCGAGGCCGACCACGCCGTCACCGCCGGCCTGCTGGAGAAGCCCTCGCTCAAGGGCATCTACGACCTGACGATCCTCAACAAGATCCTCAAGGGCGAGGGCAAGGCCGGGATCGACGACGCCGGTCTCGGCGGCTGAGGCCCGGCAGCACCGATGAAGACCGCAGCCCCAGCCCTCAGGAGGTGACGCCATGGCCACCGCACTCACCAAGCAGCCCGCCGTGACGGTCGACGCGGCCCCGTACGCCGCACGGCTCGAGCACGTCTCGAAGTCCTTCGGCCGTCCCGGCGCGGAGACGCACGTGCTGGACGACATCAGCATCGATGTCGCCCCGGGCGAGTTCGTCTGCCTCCTGGGGGCCTCGGGCTGCGGCAAGTCCACACTGCTCAACCTGGTCGCGGGACTCGACCGGCCGTCCGCCGGGGGCATCGAGACCCCCGGCGGCCGCCCGGCCCTGATGTTCCAGGACCACGCCCTGTTCCCGTGGCTCACCGCGGGCAGGAACATCGAACTCGCCCTGCGCATGCGCGGCGTGCCGCGCGCCGAGCGGCGCCCGGAGGCCGAGCGGCTGCTGGAGCTCGTCCGTCTGAAGGGCGCGTACGGCAAGCGGGTGCACGAACTGTCCGGCGGCATGCGGCAGCGCGTCGCGCTGGCCCGGGCGCTGGCGCAGGACAGCCAGTTGCTGCTGATGGACGAGCCGTTCGCGGCACTCGACGCCATCACCCGTGACGTCCTGCACGAGGAGATCACCCGCATCTGGGCCGAGACCCGCCTGTCGGTGCTCTTCGTGACCCACAACGTCCGCGAGGCGGTGCGGCTCGCGCAGCGGGTCGTGCTGCTCTCCTCGCGGCCGGGACGGATCGCCCGGGAGTGGACGGTCGGCATCCCGCAGCCGCGCCGCATCGAGGACTCGGCGGTCGCCGAGCTCTCCGTGGAGATCACCGAACACCTCCGGGGGGAGATCCGGCGCCATGGCCAGCACTGAGACGAAGGCGGACGTCAGGCCGGGCGGCGACCTCGCGGGGCTGGAGGCCGGGCTCGACGCCCTGGAGACCCGGTCCGCCACCCGCGTGCCGCTGGCCCGCGTACTGCTGCAGAAGGCCGTTCCCCCGCTCGTCGCCATCGCGCTGGTGCTGGTGGTGTGGCAGCTCGCGTACCACTTCGAGCTCAAGCCGCACTACCAGCTGCCCAGTCCGGCGGAGGTCGGGCGCGCCCTGCAGGACAAGTGGCTCGACGGCACCCTGCTCGGCTACGTCTGGACGAGCCTGTCGCGCGGCGCGCTGGGCTTCGTGGCCTCCGTCGCGATCGGCACGCCGCTCGGCCTGCTCGTGGCGCGGGTCCGGGTGGTGCGGGCCGCGATCGGGCCGATCCTGTCGGGCCTGCAGTCCCTGCCGTCGGTGGCGTGGGTGCCCGCGTCGATCATCTGGTTCGGGCTCTCGGACGCCACGATCTACTGCGTGGTGCTGCTGGGCGCGGTGCCCTCGATCGCCAACGGCCTGGTCGCGGGCGTCGACCAGATCCCGCCGCTGTTCCTGCGGGCCGGCCGCACCATCGGCGCCACCGGCATCCACGCGGTGCGGCACGTGCTGCTGCCGGCCGCCCTGCCGGGTTACCTCGCCGGCCTCAAGCAGGGCTGGGCCTTCTCCTGGCGCTCCCTGATGGCCGCCGAGCTCATCGCCACCTCTCCCGACCTCGGCGTGGGCCTGGGCCAGCTGCTGGAGCAGGGGCGCGAACTGTCCGACATGCCGAGCGTGCTGGCGGCGATCCTGCTGATCCTGATCGTCGGCATCGGCATCGAACTGCTGGTGTTCGCGCCGCTGGAGCGTTCGGTGCTGCGCAGCCGCGGCCTGTTCGCACGGGGCTGACCATGACCGCGCATCCCGTCCTCCTCGTCATCGCCCACGGCAGCCGCGACCCGCGGCACGCCGCGACCGTCCACGCGCTGACCGAGCGGGTCCGGGCGGCCCGTCCCGGGCTGCGCGTGGAGACGGCCTTCCTCGACCACTGCGCGCCGAACGTGCCGCGGGTCCTGGACCGGCTGGCCGCGGAGGGCGTGCGCGAGGTGGTGGCGCTGCCGCTGCTGCTCACCCGGGCCTTCCACGCCAAGGCCGACATCCCGGCGGTGCTGCGCGAGTCCGCGGCACGGCACGCCCGGATGCGCGTGCACCGGGCCGACGTGCTCGGCCCCTCACCACTGCTTCTGGCCGCGCTGGAGCGGCGGCTGCGCGATGCCGGGCTCGGCCCCGGCGACCGCCCCTCGACCGGGATCGTCCTGGCGTCGGCGGGCTCCTCGGACCCGGAGGCGATCGCAGTGATCGCAGAAATCGCGCGGGAGTGGCGGCGTACCGGTTGGTGCGCCGTGCGGCCTGCGTTCGCCTCCGCATCCCTTCCCACCACGGACGAGGCGGTGCGCGCACTGCGCGCCGAGGGCGTACGGCACGTCGCCGTCGCGCCGTACGTCATCGCGCCGGGCTTCCTGCCCGACCGCATCGCCCGTGGCGCCCTGGCCTCCGGGGCGGACGTCCTCGCCGACGTCCTCGGCGACGCCCCGGAGGTCGCCCGGCTGCTGCTGCGCCGCTTCGACGAGGCGCTGCGACCCAGGGTCGCGCTGGCGCTGGCCTGAGGCGCGGCGCGCCGCGGGCGGCGTGTCGTCAGGACACGGCGTCCGCAAGGCGTTCGACCTGGGCGGGGTCCGACGACCAGCAGTAGAGCATCACTTCGTCGGCACCGATGCCGGCGTACCCGGCGACCGCGTCGCGGATCTGCTCCGGAGTGGCCAGGAGGCCCTCCGCCACACGGTCGGCGAAGTCGGTGAAGGCGTAGTAGGCGCGGATGTTGCCGCGGGCGGCGGTGACCACCGCGTCCGGACCGAGCGCGACGTTGGCCTGGGCGACCAGGCGGGGCCAGCCGGGCCGTGCGTGCCGTTCCCAGCTCCGTTCCGCCTCCCGGAAGAGCCGGTCCATCGCCTTGGGCGGCAGTCCGGCGCCGAGGAAGCCGTCGCCGTGGCGGCCGACCCGGTCGACCGCCGCCGGGGCGAAGCCGCCGAAGAGCACCTCGGGCCCGCCCGGGGTCGCGGGGGCGGGGCCGATCGGCCCGGCCCCGTCGCCGTACGGGTCACCCGCCCACAGGCGGCGCAGCACGGTCATCTGCTCGTCGAGCAGGCGGCCGCGCCGGCGGAAGTCGGCTCCCGCCGCGCGGAAGTCGTCCTCGCGGGCGCCCACGCCGATGCCGAGGGTGAAGCGGCCTGCCGACAGCCGGTCCAGCGTCGCGGCCTGCTTGGCCAGGACGGCGCCGTCACGGAACGGGGTGATGAGGACCTCGGTCTGCAGCCGGATCCGGCGGGTCGCCCCGGCGAGCACGGCGAGGGTGACCAGCGGTTCGGGGTTGTCGTACACGAGGCGGTCGAGCAGGCCGAGGGTGCTGAACGGACCGTCGTCGGCGCGGCGGGCCCAGGTCGTCAGCACGGCGGGGTCGTCGACGGGAAGGCCGAGACCGATCTTCATGGGGAACTCCTCCGGAAGGGCAGGGACAAGTGGTGCCGCCCCTCCGTGACCGCACGGCCGACCGTGCGGGCCGCTCCCGTTCTGCGGCGTCCTTCAGGGAGCGTGTGCGTCGAGTGCTGCCACCGTAACCCGGCGCCCCCCGCCCCGCTTCTTCATTTCTCCCGTGTCGGACCGGCCGAGGGCCTGTCGCCAAAGTCCCTCCCCCAGCCTTCGGCCGGGTGTGCCCCCACCCCGCGCCGCTCCCCCAGCGGAGCTGGGGGAGCCGCTGGGCCCGCCCTCCGGGCGGTGGGGGCACCTCCCAGCGGTAGCTGGGGGAGCTACTTTGACGACAGGCCCTAGTAGTAGTGGCGCAGCGACGGCCACAGCCGTGACCACGGTTCGTCCGGGCCGGTGCACAGGACGATCGCGGCGTGCTGCTCCTCGTTGTCGACGTGCTGCCCGTTGTCGACGCGGCCGACCTGGCGGCACCCGGTGAAGTGGCGTTCGACGCCGTCGGCGTCCTCCTGACGCACCAGCAGCACCGGGCCGGTGGCGGAGTCCGGTGGCGGGCCCCAGTCGGCGAAGCTCATGTGGGCGGAGTAGGGGGCGGGCAGGCCCCGGGCGGGGCCGTAATGGGCGAGGGCACCCGCCTCGCCGTAGTTCTGCGCCAGGACGACGGCGCGGGAGCGGTCCTCGGCGGGCACGTCCGACCAGACGCCGGCGACGGCGTCGGCGAGTTGCGGCCAGCCGATCTGCTCGCCCTGCTCCTTGTTGACGGCGTTCACGACGGCCACGCCGCGCGGCGGGAGCACCGGCAGCGAGATCAGGGCGCTGATGACCGCCGTCACCGCGACGGCCGGCCACATGGCGCGCGGCCGGGAGACGGACGTGACGCAGCCCGCGGCGAGCAGGACGAGCAGCAACGGCAGGCAGTAGTACGGCTTCCCGCCGGAAGCGACGACCAGGACGGCGAGCAGGACGTAGGCCGGGGCGAAGGCACGGGCCCACCGCAGCGCGGGATCGCGCCACAGCCGCAGCCCGCCCGCGATCCACACCGGGACGAACACCGGTGAGAGGAAGAGGATCTGCTGGGGCACGAACAGGACGCGGTTCTCGGCGCCGTCGTCCGCGCTGATGCCGCCCGCGACGGTCAGCTGGGGCCAGCCGTGCGCCGCCTGCCACCACAGGCCGGGCAGGGCCACCGCGAGCGCGACGGCGGCTCCGGCGACCGGCCACCAACCGCGCAGCACGTCCTGGGGGCCGGTGGCGAGCAGCGCCGCGAGGAGGGCGACGGCCAGCAGGGCGACCAGGTACTTGTTCTCCAGGCCGACGCCCAGGGCCGCGCCCACCGCGAGCCACAGCCGGCCGTCCCCGGTGCGCAGCAGCCTCAGCAGGATCCAGCAGACGACCACCCACGCGAGCACGTCGAAGGTGGCGGTGGAGACCAGGTGGCCGACGGCGAGGACGAAGCCGGAGACCGCCGTGCACACCGCCGCGAGCACCTGCGCCGGACGCCCGCCGCCCAGTTCCCTGGCGACGAGGGCGACGATCACGACCGTCGCGGCGCAGGCGAGCGTGGCCACCACCCGCAGCCCGGCGGGCGTCTCGCCGAAGACCGCGGTGGACAGGCGGGCGGCGAGCGGGGTCAGCGGGGGCTGGTCGACGTAACCCCAGGCGAGGTGGTCGCCGGCGACGAGGAAGTACAACTCGTCACGGTGGAAGCCGTAACGGCCGGACAGCGCGGTCAGCACGGCGGCGACCGCGGCCGCGACCGCCAGGACGGGCACCGCGGCGAAGGACGCCACCTGCGCGCGGACGTGCGTAGCGGACATCCCCCACCCCCCGGTGCTCCCGGACGACGGTACCGGGGCGGTGCCCGGGGGGCCACGGTTCCGGCCGGACGGCGGTCGTCTAGTGTGCCGTGCACGGATTCGGGAGGGGTCATGGCAGAGGCGGCAGGAAGACGACGGCGCATCGCGGCGTGGGTGCTCGGACCGGTGGGGCTGCTGCTCGCGGTCGGTGCGGTGGTGACGGCCCGGACCGGCTACACGACGGGCACCGTCTCGAGCGCGGCCATGGAGCCGACCTACTCCCCCGGTGAACGGCTCCTGTTCGAGCGGGTGGGCGGGGACGAGGTACGGCGCGGCGACGTGGTGCTGATCGACGGGCAGAACCGGTACGGCGGGCTGGTGCTGGAGCGCGTGATCGGCACGGGCGGCGACCGCGTCGCCGAGCGGAGCGGCGGGCCGGTGACGGTGAACGGCAAGGAGCTGTCCGAGCCGTACGTGAAGGGCGGGGATCCGTCGGGCGGCGCGCCCGCGTTCGACGTCACGGTGCCCGAGGGGCGGCTCTTCCTGCTCGGCGACCATCGCGCGGACTCCAGGGACTCCCGCTGGTTCCTCCGCGAGCAGTCGGGCACCCTCCCCGCCGCAGGGGTGCGGGCCCGGGTTCTGGATGACCGCGGCCGCGCGCTGCTGCCGGCCCTGGCGGCGCTGCTCGGCCTCACGCTGGCGATCACGGGCCTCGTCCTGGGGATCACCGCCCGGGTCGCCCGGCTCCGCGAACGGCGCCCGGCCGCACCGCCGGTCTGGGGCAGCGCTCCGCCGGTGTCCTAGACCTCGACGTCGAAGCGGTTCAGCCGGGAGCCCCCGGCGCGCGAGGCGCGGTCGAGCAGTGCGCTCAGGACGCGGCGGCCCGGGGTGAGCCGGGCGCGGGCCTGCGGCGGGAGGTCCCACAGCGTGCGGGAGTCCCGCAACCGCAGGCCCCACGCGGCCAGTTCACGGGGGTCGTCGCAGCTCCAGCCGACGTTGACGGCGCGCGGGCGGCGCGCCTCGGCGGAGCCGACGGTGTCCATCAGGAGGACCGATCCGGGGAACCGGTCGCGGATGACGTCCACCGCGGAACGGGCCCCGGCCTCGGTGAGGTAGATGAGCACGGCCTCGGAGACGAAGAGGTAGGGGCCGGGCGCCGCCGCGACGGCGGCCGCCCAGTCCGCTTCCGCGGCCGAACCGGCGACCATGCGGCGGCGCGCGTGCTCGGTGAAGAGCTCGCGGCGCAGCGCGATGACGTCCGGCAGGTCGACCTCGACCCAGGTGGCGGTGCCGTTGTCGACCCGCTCGTAACGGGTGTTCAGGCCGGCGCCGATCTCGACGACGGTGCCGGACGGGTGCTCGTCCAGGAACTCGCGCACCCAGCCGTCGAGGACGACGCCCCGGAAGACCGGGCCGAGCAGCCTCAGCCCGCCGCCGATGCGCGAGACGTCGTAGTCGAGGGCGCCGGCCAGTTCGACCGACCGCGGGTCGCGGGTCAGCGGCCGCCTGCGTCGCGTCTCGGCCGCCCTCGCGTGCAGCGGTATGAGCAGGGTCTCCTGCACCGGGCCGAGTTCGACGCGCCGACGTTCCATGCCCGCACCGTACAGCGGTCAGGCGCCGCGCAGGGCGTCGGCGAGGGGGCCGTCGCCGGTGACCTCGGCGGCGCCGTCGCGCAGGGACTCCGCGATGCCGCGGACGGCGCCCGCGGGCACGGCGAGCACCGCGTCGGGGCGCTTGGCGGGGCCGTCGGCGTACGAGGGGGTCTCACCGCCGAGTTCGATGTGGAAGGCGCCCTCGTCGAGGCGGACCTCGACCACTCCCGCGGGGACCCCGGGGAGCGCGGCGAGGTGCCGCATGAGGGGTACGGCCGCCCAGTGCGCGCGGACGGCGTCGGTGGGCCGGGGGTCCTGCAGTTCCGGCGCGCCCCATTCGGCGAGGGCGCCGAGCACGGGGAGCAGTTCACCTCCGCGCCGGGTGAGTTCGTAGACGTACGCGGCACCGGGCGGCGCGAGGCGGCGGCGGGTGACCAGGCCGTCGCGCTCCATCTCCTTGAGCCGGGAGGCGAGGACGTCGGTGCTGACGCCGGGCAGGTCGGCGTGGAGGTCGGTGTACCGGCGGGGACCCGCCAGCAGCTCCCGGACGATCAGGAGCGTCCAGCGCTCCCCGACGGTGTCCAGGGCGCGGGCGACGGCGCAGTACTGGTCGTAACTTCGGCGCGGCATGATCCCCAGTGTAGACAAGTGGTTGGACTTTCCAAGCGCGCACTTGGTAAAACCAAGCAGAGCAGCGTACCGAGCAGGATCGCGGGACCGGGTCGGGAGGCCGTCGCATGGAGTACAAGCAGTCGGGCAAGCTGGCGGACGTCTGCTACGAGATCCGCGGGCCGGTGATCGAGCACGCCAACGCGCTGGAGGAGGCCGGGCACAGCGTCCTGCGCCTCAACACGGGCAATCCTGCGCTGTTCGGGTTCGAGGCGCCCGAGGAGATCCTGCAGGACATCATCCGCACGCTCCCCGCGTCGCACGGCTACAGCGACTCGCGCGGCATCCTGTCGGCCCGCCGGGCGGTGGCCCAGCACTACCAGGAGCGCGGGCTCGCCGACGTCGGCGTGGACGACGTCTTCCTCGGCAACGGGGTGTCCGAGCTGGTGCAGATGGCCGTCCAGGCCCTCGTCGACGACGGCGACGAGGTGCTGATCCCGGCCCCCGACTTCCCGCTGTGGACGGCCGTGACGAACCTGGCGGGCGGCAAGGCGGTGCACTACCTCTGCGACGAGCAGGCGGACTGGTTCCCCGACCTCGACGACATCGCCTCCAAGATCACCAGCCGTACGCGGGCGCTGGTCATCATCAACCCCAACAACCCCACGGGCGCGGTCTACCCGCGCGAACTGCTCGAGGGCATGCTCGACCTGGCACGGCGGCACCACCTGGTCGTCTTCGCCGACGAGGTCTACGACAAGATCCTCTACGACGACTCCGTCCACCACTCGGCGGCGCAGCTCGCCCCCGACGTGCTGTGCCTGACCTTCAGCGGGCTGTCCAAGGCCTACCGCGTGGCGGGCTTCCGCTCCGGCTGGCTGGTCGTCACCGGGCCCCGGCAGCACGCCAGGAGCTACCTGGAGGGCCTGACGATGCTGGCCTCGATGCGGCTGTGCCCCAACGTCCCGGCCCAGCAGGCGATCCAGGCCGCGCTCGGCGGCCGGCAGAGCATCAAGGACCTGATCCTGCCCGGCGGACGGCTGCACGAGCAGCGCGACAAGGCCTGGGAGAAGCTGAACGAGATCCCCGGCGTCAGCTGCGTCAAGCCCAAGGGCGCGCTCTACGCCTTCCCACGGCTGGACCCGAAGGTGCACCGGATCCACGACGACGAGAAGTTCGTGCTCGACCTGCTGCTCCGCGAGAAGATCCAGGTCGTCCAGGGCACCGGCTTCAACTGGCCGCGCCCGGACCACTTCCGCATCCTGACCCTCCCCCGCGCCGACGACCTGGACGCCGCCATCAGCCGCATCGGCCGCTTCCTCGCGGGCTACCGGCAGTAGCCCGGGGCCGGGGGAAACGTCCCGGAAGGGAAGCGGGGGCGGGAAGTGGGTGCGCTGGGATTCCTTTTGCAGAGGAGCGGAGAGAAGGAAGCGCCCCGCGGAGCCCCCGCGCGCCGCTCACCCTAGCGAGGAGGCACCGGGCCGGCGCATCCCGTTTTCGTGCGGCCGGGCACCGCGACGGCGGTCGTTGTAGGGGGCAACACTCCCGTGGGCGGGGGTTTTCCCCACTCCCTGGGGAGGAGAAACCCTCCGCCGGTTCACCTGTCAGCCGGATGGGGCGGTGTCCCGCGGACCCATAGCGTCGAGGGCGAGGCGGTGGTGAGGTTCCACCGCCCGGCTTCGAGGGGGTTCGCAACCGTGGCAAGCGCACACGGCAGGGCACGTACCGCGGGGACGGTACGCGGGCAGGGCATCGCCGCCGCCATGGGCGGCTGGAGCGCCCGGCACCGCTGGACGGCGGTCGGGAGCTGGCTGCTCTTCGTCGTACTCGCGCTGGTCATCGGCTCGATGGCCGGGCGGGTCGACCTGACGGACCGGGAGGAGGTGCCCGGGGAGTTCGGGCAGGCGGTGGCCATCCTGGACGACGCCGGGCTGAACGACGGACCGGCCGGTGAGATGGTGCTGGTCCAGGCGGCCGGGGGCTCCCTGAAGGCCACCGACCCGGCGTTCCGGGCCGTGGTCGGGGAGGTCGTCGCCGCGGTGAAGGGCACCGGCGAGGTCGCCTCCGTCCAGTCGCCGTACGACGTCGGAGCGGTCTCCGAGGACGGCCGGTCCGCACTGGTGAGGTTCGACCTGCGCGGCGACCCGCAGACTGCGCCCGACCGGGTCGAGCCGGTCGTCGACGCCGTACAGGGCGTCCAGGACCGGCACCGCGATCTGAAGGTCGAGCAGTTCGGCGAGGCCAGCTCGGAGAAGGTCTTCAACGACGCCTTCGGCAGCGACTTCCAGCGCGCCGAGTACTCGGCGCTGCCGGTCGCGCTCGGCATCCTGCTGATCGCCTTCGGCGCGCTGGTGGCGGCACTGCTGCCGGTGGCGCTGGCGATGACGGCCTTCCTCGCGACGACCGGCCTGGTGGCCGTCGTCAGCCACGGGGTGCACATGAGCGACACCGCCAACTCCGTGATGCTGCTGGTCGGGCTGGCGGTCGGCGTCGACTACTGCCTGTTCTACCTGCGGCGTGAGCGCGAGGAGCGGGAGGCGGGACACGACGCGCAGACCGCGCTGCGGATCGCGGCGGCCACCAGCGGCCGGGCGGTGCTGGTCTCCGGCGTGACGGTGATCGTGGCGATGGCGGGCATGCTCTTCACCGGCATCGGCGACTTCAAGGCGATGGGCCTGGCCACGATGATGGTGGTGGCCGTGGCGATGTTCGGCTCGGTGACGGTGCTGCCCGCGCTGCTGTCCCTGCTGGGCGAGCGGGTCGAGAAGGGCCGGATCCCCTTCCTGCGCCGCCGGGGCAAGGGGGCGAGCGGGGAGTCCCGCATCTGGCGGGCGGTCCTCGCGGGCGTGCTGCGCCGCCCGGTGGTGGCGGCGGCGGTCGCCGGCGGGGCACTGGTCGCGCTGGCCGTCCCGGCGGTCGGCCTGAACACCGCGAACCTGACGCTGAGCCAGGAACTTGGCGACGGCCTGCCGGTCGTGCGGGCGTACGAGGACATCAACAAGGCGTTCCCGGGCGGCCCGGAGCCGGCCCAGGTGGTCGTCAAGGCCGCGGACATCACCTCGCCCGAGGTCCGTCGGGCCATCGACGCCTTCTCCCGGGAGGCCGTGGCCAAGGGCGCCTCCCCCGGGCCGGTGGAGACGGAGCTCCACGAGAAGGCGGGCGTCGCCGTCCTCAAGGTGCCGCTGACGGGCGGCACGGACGAGGAGAGGGCCGAGGCCTCACTTAAGGTCCTGCGCGACGAGGTGCGCCCGGACACCCTGGGCGAGGTGGCCGGCCTCACGGCGCCGATCGGCGGCTCGACCGCTGCCTCGATGGACTTCACCGACAAGATCGGCGACGCGGTTCCCCCGGTCTTCGCCTTCGTCGTGGCCTTCGCCTTCCTGCTGATGCTGCTCTCCTTCCGGTCGCTGACCATCGCGGTCACCTCGATCGTGCTCAACCTGCTGTCGGTGGGCGCCGCCTACGGCATCCTCACCATCGTCTTCCAGCACGGCTGGGGCGCCGGTCTGGTGGGCGCCGAGGGCGTGGGCGCGATCGTGGCATGGCTGCCGCTGTTCCTGTTCGTGATCCTCTTCGGGCTGAGCATGGACTACCACGTCTTCGTGGTCTCCCGGATCCGGGAAGCGCGGATGCGGGGGCTGACCACGCAGGGCGCGATCCGGCACGGCATCACGACGACGGCCGGTGTGGTGACCAGCGCCGCGGTCATCATGGTGGCGGTCTTCGCGATCTTCGGCACGCTGTCCATGCAGAGCATGAAGCAGATGGGCGTGGGCCTGGCCGCGGCGGTGCTCATCGACGCCACCGTCATCCGCGGTGTGCTGCTCCCTGCGGTGATGGCCCTGCTGGGCGAGCGCAACTGGTACCTGCCCAAGTGGCTCGGCTGGCTGCCGGACATGACCCACGACGAGGCCGGCGTCGAGCCCGCCCCGGTGCGGCCGGTCACCGCCCCGGCACCGGTCGAACCCTCGGGTGTGGGCCGCTGAACCGGCGGACGCCACGCGGACGCTCCGGCCCGGCCCCCGTCGCCACGGGGGCCGGGCCCCGGCGTACCGCCACCCGGCTCAGGGCCCGCCGGCGCCGAACATCCCCATGAGGGCCTCGACGATGAGCGTGCTCGCGGCAGCCGTGCCGAAGGCGGTCGCCGGCAGGTAGCCCACGGCGGCGTCCTGCGGCGACGGGGAGCTCTCCTCGGGCCGCCAGGCCGCCGACAGTTCGTCCTCGCCGCTCACGAACGCGGCCACCTGCTGCCCGTCGCGCCACAGCACACTGCTGTGGGAACTGACGGGTTCGAAACGGTAGGCCCGGCCTGGAAGCTCGGCACGGATGCCGAACGAGGAGCGGGTCAGCCGCCCCGGCCGAGGTGCAGCCCGGCCGCGTCGCCGCCGACCGTCATGGTCAGCCGGCCCGCCTCGCGGGTGCCCACCGGGGGCTGGGCGCGGTCCCGCGCCTCCCCTCCACGGACGATCGTCGCGGTCGGCAGCCCCGGGCCCTCCACCCGGGCCAGGGCCACGTCATCGCCCGGCAGGGTGATGGTCAGCGAGCCGAACACCTCGTCCCGCACCGCGCGCCGCGGCGCCGGGCCGGCGGCCGGTGCCTCGCCCAGGTTCCTCACCGTCCCGTCGCAGGCGGCGTGACCGGGCGGCCACTCCCCCACCGCAAGCCCGCGCAAGCCCGCCCGGCGGGGTCCCGGCCTAGCTCTCGGCGCCGGGGCGCGGGGTTATGGCCCCGCGCCCCGGGCCGTCCACCGCGCGCGCGGCCGGGGCCGTGGACGCGCCCGCGGAGCCAGGGGTACGGAACGGGTCGAGGGCGGGTGCCGGACCGCGCGCCGTGAGGGGCGCGGTCCGGTCGGGATCCGAGAAGAGGTCTCGCTCATCACCTGAAGTCGACATGCCCGCAGCGTATCCCGTGTTCGAATATTTGTGCGATCCCCCGGAAGAGTTAACGCTCCGGCGGCCCGAACCGCCGCACCGAGGCGGCCCTCACCGGCTCGTACGGCCGCCACGGCCCTCGCCCCTCCCCGCCGTCCCCGTCCCCACCCCCGTCCTCCGCGCCGTCCGGGCGGCCGGTGGCCACGAACGCGGCGAGCGCCCCGCCGAAGGCCCGGGCGAGGGCGCGGTCGGCGTCGTCCACCGGTCCCAGCATCGGGGCGTCCGCGTACGCGGCGAAATCGCCGAAGAGGAAGGGGAGTTCGGCGCAGTGCGTGGCGCCCAGGGTGCCGTCGTCGCCGGGCGGGCGCCGCGTGAAGCGGTAGGCGTACGCGGGCCGGCCCTTCTCGGCGCAGCGGGCCGCGATCGCGGTGACCCCGGCCCCGAAGACCCGCTCGGTCCCGGCCGCGTCGGGGAAGTCGGCGGGCGCGGCGGCACGGAAGGCGGTCATCTCGTCCTGCGTGCTGCCCAGCAGGACGTCCGTACCGTCCAGGCCGCCCGCGGCCACCGCCGCCATCGGGGCGCGGGGCAGGCCCGCCCCGCCGAGGACCGGGTACATCGGCGGGGCGACGTCGCCGGGCCGGGCGCGCTCGGCCGACAGCCGCCCGTACGCCGACACGAGCCGCTCCGCGGGCAGTTCCCGCAGTTCCGGCGGGTGCGTGACGCCCAGGACCCGCAGATAGGCGGCGGTGACCTCGGCCGCCTCGGCGGGCTCCCGAGGTGCGAGCCCCCACGGCCCGCTCTCGGCGAGCACCCGCCGGCCGAGTCCGTGCGTGCCCGGGTCGACGGCGAGGCAGAGCGCGCAGTACGCGCCGGCCGACTGCCCTCCCACCGTGACCAGCGCGGGGTCACCGCCGAAGGACGCGATGTTGTCGCGCACCCAGCGCAGCACCGCGGCCTGGTCCCGGCTGCCGAGGTTGTCCGCGCCGAGTTCCGGCAGGTACAGCCAGCCCAGCGGGCCGACACGGTAGTTGGCGGTGACGACGACGATGCCGCCGAGGGCGGCGAGCCGCGTGCCGTCGTACCAGTCCCAGCCGCCCGAGCCGGTGGTGAAGCCGCCGCCGTGGAACCACACCAGCACCGCCCGGGGACCGGCACCGGCCTCGAGCGCCCCCTCGGGCGCCCACACGTTGAGGGTGAGGCAGCCGTCCTCGTCCCCGTGCGGCTCGCGCGGACCCATGACGACCGCCAGCCGGGACGGCGCCTGCGGCACCTCGGGGCCGGCGTGGGCCGCGTCGCGCACGCCGGACCAGCCGGAGTGCGGTGCGGGCGGGGCGAACCTCAACGCGTCCACCGGCGACGCCGCGTAGGGGATCCCGCGGAAGGCCGCCACGCCCCGCTCCCCGGTCACCCCGCGCACGGAGCCCCGCTCCGTGGCCACCACAGGCCGCCGCTGTCCTTCGGTCTCACTGTCCATGGCAGCCGGTCTACCGGCAACGACCGGCCGGCGGCCACGACCTGCCCGGCCGACGCGGCGGCGAATACCCCCGATGCCGCCCGGACCGCCGGGCGCGCGCGATGCGCGCGATGCGCGGCGGTTCCCGTCAGACCCCGGGCGTCCCTGCCACCTCGCCGGCCCCGGCCCGGGCGGCCGCCGCCTCTGCCTCCGCAGCCTGCCGTTCCCGCTCCTTGCCGCGGGCGGCGGCGCGCCGGCCGTAGAGGATCGTCCACGCGATGAGGACACCGGTGACGGCGTACGCCATCACCGAGTTGACCGTCACCATGGTGGCGGTCGACAGCTTGTACGAAAGGCCGATCCTGGCGAGTGCCTCGAGGATGTAGCCGACCCCCCACGCGACGGTCATGGTGCGGATGACGTGGCGGAAGCCCTCGTACTGCCACAGGCCGTCGAACCGCTCGGCGTCCTCCTTGGTGCCGTTGGTGCCGAACTTGCGCCCGAAGTAGAACATCAGCGGCCGCGGCGCGAGCAGGCTGGCCAGGCAGACCACCCCGAACAGGCCGGTGACCGCGGAGTCCTTGACCAGCAGCAGGCGCGTGGAGTGCGGGCCCACCACGGTGACGACCACGGTGATCACCAGGAACACGAGGGTGATGACGGCGAACTCGTCCACCTTGCGGCGCCAGGCGAGCGTGATGGCGGTGTCGAGCACCGGCCACACACCGGAGACGAGCAGGGCGGAGAACTCGCTCCAGCCGGCGTCGGTGAGCCGCCCGTAGGTGAGGATGGGCAGGACGATGTTGAAGGTGATGGTGAGCGCCCAGCCGAGCGCGGACGACGTGCCGGAACGTGCGGACACGGCTTTCCCCCCGTAGTAGTTGCCGAAGCCGCAGGGGAACATACGCCCGGCGCCGCCGCCCCGGCCGGGCTCTTTGCCCAGGCTTTAGGACGGCGGCGCCGCATGTGCCACCGGGCCCCGGAGCGGGGCCCGGCACCGGTTCAGTCCTCCGGGGGCAGTTCCCCGGCGAAGGCCGCGGCGAGCCGCAGCCAGGGCGCGGCCTCGGCCTCGCGCCCCTGCCGCTGGAGGGTCCGGCCCAGCATCAGGTGCGCGTAGTGCTCGACCGGGTCGCGCTCGACGACCACGCGCAGCTGCTCCTCGGCACGGCCGAGCTGGGCGGAGTGGTAGTAGGAGCGGGCGAGCAGGAGGCGCGGGGCGACCTGCTCGGGCACCTCGTCGACGACGGCCGTGAGCAGCCGGGCCGCCTCGGTGTACTCCTTGGCCTCGAAGTAGAGCCCGGCGCGCGCCCAGCGCTCCGCCGTGGTCTCCTCGTAGGCGGCGTAGGACCCTTGGTTGGTGGTGGTGTTCACGCGAGCTCCTCTCCGGGTGCGGTGTGCGGCATGCGGCCGGCCGGCTCCCGTCCGAACCGGCCCCGCTCGAAGTCCTCGACGGCCTGCATGACCTCGGCCTTGGTGTTCATGACGAACGGGCCGAAGTGCGCGACCGGTTCGCGGATCGGGCGGCCGCCCAGGATCAGGACGTCCAGGGCGGGGGTGCGGCTGTCGGGGTGGTCGGTGGCCTCCAGGGTCAGGGTGTCGCCGCTGCCGAACACGGCCAGCTGGTGCGCGTCCAGCGGGCGCCGTTCGGCTCCGGCGGTACCGCGCCCGGACAGCACGTAGGCCAGGGCGTTGAAGTCCGGCCGCCAGGGCAGGACCAGGCGCGCGCCGGGACTGACGGTGGCGTGGGCCAGCGTGATCGGGGTGAAGGTGCTCCCCGGTCCCGCGTGGCCCGCGACCTCGCCGGCGATGACGCGGACCAGCGCGCCTCCGTCGGGCGAGGACAGCAGCGCCGCCTCCGGGCCCTCGATGCTCTGGTAGCGGGGCGCGTTCCACTTGTTCGCCCGCGGCAGGTTCACCCACAGCTGGACGCCGTGGAACAGCCCGCCGGAGACGACCAGTTCCTCCGGCGGCGCCTCGATGTGGAGGATGCCGCTGCCGGCCGTCATCCACTGCGTGGCGCCGTCGGTGATCGTGCCTCCGCCGCCGTGCGAGTCCTGGTGCTCCATGCGGCCGTCGATCATGTACGTGACGGTCTCGAAGCCGCGGTGGGGGTGCCACGACGTGCCCTTGGGCTCGCCCGGCGCGTACTCGACCTCACCCATCTGGTCCATGTGGATGAAGGGGTCGAGCTCCCGCGTCGGCACGCCCGCGAAGGCGCGGTACACCGGGAAGCCCTCACCCTCGAAGCCCTGCGGGGCGGCGGTCACCCTGCGCACCGGGCGATGCTCCGCGGTCAGCGGGTCGGGCTCGGTGACACGGGGCAGCAGCAGGGTGTTCTCCACGGTCACGGCAGGCATGACGCCCTCCTCGGCAGTCCCGGCGGGCCCGGTCCGGGCTCCGCACGGTCGGTTTAACATTCAACCAACCGAATCCATTCCGGCCCTCCGTCCGCCGCGGAGGTCCCGGGCCCCGGCCGGCCTCAGAAGCCGAAGCGCGGGCGCTCGCCCTCCGGCACCAGGTCCACGTACTCGGGGTGCTTGCCGATCCACGCGCGGATGAACGGGCAGAAGGGCAGCACCGCGAGCTCCCGCTCCCGGGCCGCGTCCAGCGCGGCCCGGGCGAGGGCGCCGCCGAGCCCGCGACCGCCGAAACGGGGGTCCACCTCGGTGTGGATGAACGCGATCTGGTCCCGGTACAGGTGGTACTCGGCGAAGCCGGCCACCTCCTCGGCACCGCCCTCCTCCGCCGCGTCGAAGACCTCGAAACGGGACTTGCCGGGGTTGTCGGCGACGCGCAGTGCCATCGTCTCTCCTACTCGGGCCGCAGGGCGGCCAGTTGCTGTGCGAACGGAACGACCGTATCGGCCGCGGTCACAGGAGCCGGGGGCCGCGTCACCAGCAGCGCCGCCAACTCGCCCGCGGCGCGGACGATACGGGTCGGCAGGGTGTCGGTGAGCGCGTCGCCGCTGCCGCCCCAGTCCTCCGACGCCGCGTACACGGCGGTCGGGACGACCACGGCCCGCAGGTAGGCGAAGAGCGGCCGCAGGGCGTGCTCCAGCGCCAGCGAGTGCCGGGCCGTACCGCCGGTGGCGGCGATCAGCACGGGCTTGCCGGCCAGCGCGTCGTTGTCGATCACGTCGAAGAACGACTTGAACAGCCCGCTGTACGAGGCGGAGAAGACCGGCGTCACCGCGATCAGGCCGTCCGCCTCCGTGACGGCGGCGACGGCGTCCGCCAGGGTGCGACCGGGGAAACCGGTGACCATGTTGTGGGCGATGTCCACGGCCAGGTCGCGCAGTTCGACCACCCGCACGTCGACCGTGCGGCCGCCGTCCGCGACGGCCCGCCGTACGGCCTCGGCGAGCCGGTCGCCGAGCAGCCGCGTGGACGACGGCGTGCTCAGGCCCGCCGAGACGACCACGAGCTTGAGGGGTGCGACGGTCACTTCGCGGCCTCCTTCTCCTTCTCCTCCACGGCCCGCGCGTCACGGCGGGCGACCAGCGACGCGTGCGTCGGGGCCTCCGGCACGTCCGCGGGACGGCCCTTGGCGAACTCCTCCCGCAGCACCGGCACGACCTCCTCGCCGAGCATGTCGAGCTGCTCCAGCACGGTCTTCAGCGGCAGTCCCGCGTGGTCCATCAGGAACAGCTGGCGCTGGTAGTCGCCCGCGTACTCGCGGAAGCCCAGCGTCCGCTCGATGACCTGCTGCGGCGAACCGACGGTCAGCGGGGTCTGCTCGGTGAAGTCCTCCAGCGACGGGCCGTGCCCGTACACCGGCGCGTTGTCGAAGTACGGCCGGAACTCGCGGACGGCGTCCTGCGAGTTCCTCCGCATGAACACCTGGCCGCCGAGGCCGACGATGGCCTGCTCGGGGGTGCCGTGGCCGTAGTGCGCGTAGCGCGCGCGGTACAGCTCGACCATCCGCTTGGTGTGGTCGGCCGGCCAGAAGATGTTGTTGTGGAAGAAGCCGTCGCCGTAGTACGCGGCCTGCTCGGCGATCTCCGGCGAGCGGATGGAACCGTGCCAGACGAAGGGGGCCACGTCGTCCAGCGGGCGGGGCGTCGAGGTGAAGCCCTGCAGGGGGCTGCGGAAGCGGCCGGCCCAGTCGACGACGTCCTCCCGCCACAGCTTGTGCAGCAGGGCGTAGTTCTCGACCGCCAGCGGGATGCCCTGCCGGATGTCCTGCCCGAACCAGGGGTAGACCGGTCCGGTGTTGCCGCGGCCCATCATCAGGTCGACGCGGCCGTCGGCCAGGTGCTGCAGCATCGCGAAGTCCTCGGCGATCTTCACCGGGTCGTTCGTGGTGATCAGCGTGGTCGAGGTGGAGAGGATCAGCCTCTCCGTGCGGGCGGCTATCCAGCCGAGCATGGTCGTCGGGGACGAGGGCACGAACGGCGGGTTGTGGTGCTCACCGGTCGCGAAGACGTCGAGCCCCACCTCCTCGGCCTTGAGCGCGATCGCCGTCATGGCCTTGATCCGCTCGTGCTCGGTCGGCGCCCTGCCGGTCGTGGGGTCCATGGTCACGTCACCCACAGTGAAGATCCCGAACTGCACCGGCTTCACCCTCCTCGGTCGTCTCGCATATGTTGTTGATTATTCAACCACCCCCATCAACGAGATGCCCCACCGGGCTATTCCTCCCACGGGGGCGCCATAGACGGCGCTGACGGAAGGCAGGGTTCACGAACCACGGGGCCGGGCCGCTTCGCCCCAGGACAGGCACCCACCGCGAGGCCCCCGCGCACACATCAGCGGCCACCGTGCAGGCGGTCCGCGGACCCGGCTCCGGCCGGCTCGCCGCGGGCGAGGGCACCGCCGACGACCCCGGCGACAGGCGCTCCGTACACGCACCACGCGTCCATGGGCCCATGGGCCCATGGCACCTGCGGGGGGCGCGGGGCGGTTGGGACACGGACGGCCGACCGTAGCGGACCGTGAAGGGGAAAGGCGAATTACGTTCACGAGTGGGTGAAAAGTGCCCATGTGACTGGATCGGAACACCTTCGGCAGAGCACTCTCAGGGGCGCCAGCCCGGCGTACGCCGCCTCGTGCGCCCTGCGACGCTCCCCCCTCCTGCCTCCGAGCCGAAGTCCGTTTCCTGACACATGAGCCACGTGATGCTGTCCCCGAAGCCCACCGCCCTTGACGCGCGTTCCACGGCGGGCCTCGTCCGGCAGTGGCGCAGAGCCGTGGAGCCGCAGGCGCTCGCCGCGGCGTACGACGCACTCGCCGCGGCAGGGCCGCTCGTGCCGACGCCGTGGGGCGCGCTCCTGGTCACGGGGTACGAGGAGTGCCGGCAGGTGCTGACCGGGCGGGAATGGCTCACCCTCGGGGCCCGGTGGCGCGACGCCCACCGCCCCGGATGGCGGCAGAGCGCGAGCACGGTCGGGCTGTGCGAGACGCCCCTGCAGCAGGATCCGCCGGAGCACACCGCGCGCCGGCGTCCGCTCAACGCGGTGCTGGCCCCGCGGGTCGTGCGGGAGGCGGCGGAGCGGCTCGTGGAGCCGCTCACCGACCGCCATGTGCGGGAGTTCGCCGCGGTCGTGCGCCGTGACGGCGCCGCCGACGTCGTCTCCCGGGTCTGCCGGCCGCTGCCCACCGCGGTCCTGGCGGAGATGGCCGGGCTGCCGGAGTGGATCGACCGCGGGTGGCTCGCCGCCGAGAGCGCCGCCATGGTGCGCGTGGAGGAGCTCGCCGCGCCGCCCAGCGTCGTACGGCGGGCGGACGCCGCCGCCCTGTCCCTGCTCGACGCGTACGACCGCGCGCTGGCCGAACGCCGCCGGCACCCCACGGGGGACCTGCTGTCCCGGTGGGCCGCCGAGGACCCGGCGGGGGCCCGCTATCTGCTGCTGACGCTGTTCTCCGCAGGGGTGCCCACCACGGCCGCCCTGCTGGCCGGCACGGCGCTGACGCTGGTCACCGACCCCGCGTCTGCCGAAAGGATCCGCCAGGAGCCGGGGTTCACGGGGCCGCTCACGGACGAGCTGCTGCGCTGGGACCCGCCGGGACGCGTGGTGACCCGCGTGGCGGACGCGGACACCGA
The DNA here is from genome assembly GCF_042733315.1 of Streptomyces sp. NPDC059718. Classification (NCBI taxonomy): domain Bacteria; kingdom Bacillati; phylum Actinomycetota; class Actinomycetes; order Kitasatosporales; family Streptomycetaceae; genus Streptomyces; species Streptomyces sp. NPDC059718. Next base: position 169,721 of record NZ_JBHWGA010000007.1, on the reverse strand, counting down.
ACTGGGCGGCCGCCCGGTGCCCGCCGGACGGGTCGTCCACGCGCTGATCGGCGCGGCGCACCGCGACCCGGCGCGCTTCCCCGCCCCGCACGTCTTCGACCCGGACCGGCCGGCGCAGCGGCTGCTCGCCTTCGGCGGCGGCCTGCACTACTGCCTCGGGTCCCATCTGGCCCGCGTGCAGGCACTCGCGTTCGCCCGGGCCTTCGCCCGCGAGCTGCCCGGCGCCCGGGCCGCCGCCCCGCCGGTGCGGCACGCCGGGCCGAGCATGGCCGACATCGCCCGGCTCACCATCCACTCGCCCCTCACCTAAGGGAGACCGAAGGCAAGTGACCGAAATCCAGGACGCCACCGACGCGTTCCGCAAGGACCTGTCGTCGTCGACCTTCGTGCGGGCCATGGTGGAGACGGGCGTCCGGCCCTTCTACCGCTCCCTGCACATGACGGGCGACGGGGAGGCCGCCGTCGAGGGGCGGGACGTCGTCATGGCGGGCTGCAACGACTACCTGGGCCTGTCCACCGACCCCCGGGTGACGGCGGCCGCGGCCGAGGCGCTGACCCGCTACGGCGCCTCCTGCTCCGGTGCGCGCACCCTCAACGGCACCCTCCCCCTCCACGGCGAACTGGAGGAGCGGATCGCGGACTTCCTGGGCACCGAGGCGGCCGCCGTGGTCACCACCGGCTTCCAGGCGAACCTCGCCGTGGCCGCCCTGCTCGGCCGCGGCGACATCGCCTTCAGCGACATGTCCAACCACGCCTCGCTGGTCGACGGCATCCGGCTCGGCGCGGCCCGCCGCGTCCTGTACCCGCACGCGGACACCGTGCGGCTGGACACGCTCCTGGAGCAGGCCACGGCCGCGGAACCGGCCGCGGGCAAGGTCGTCCTCACCGACGGGATGTTCTCCATGGACGGCGACCTGTGCCGGCTCCCCGCGCTGACGGAGCTCGCCGCCCGGCACGGCGCCCGCCTCGTCGTGGACGGCGCCCACGACATCGGGCTGCTCGGCCCGGCCGGACGCGGTGTCGCGGACCACTTCGGCCTCATGGACCGGGTCGACCTGTTCACCGGGACCCTGTCCAAGTGCTTCGGCTCCACCGGGGGGTTCCTCGCCGGTCCCGCGCACGTCATCGACTACCTGCGCTACAGCGCGCGCTCCATCCTCTTCTCCGCCTCGATGCCGCCGGCCGCCCTCGCCGCCGGGATCGCCGCGCTCGGCATCGCCGCGGCCGAGCCCTGGCGGCGCCGGCGCGTGCTCGCCCTCGCGGAGGCGCTGCGGGCGGGGCTGCGCGCCCTCGGCTACGACACCGGTGACTCGGTCACCCCGGTCGTGCCCGTCCTCATCGGGGACGCGACCGTGTGCGCCCGGATGTGGCAGGCCCTGCTCGACGAGGGCGTGTTCACCAACGCGGTCGGTGCCCCCGCCGTCCCCGAGGGCCGCTGCGTGATCCGGGTGACCGTGCAGGCCACGCACTCCGACGCCCACCTGGAGCGGATCCTGGGCGCCTTCGCGGCCGCCGGCCGCCGGGTCGGCGTGCTCCCGGACCTGCCCGCCCAGGCGGTGGGCCGGTGAACGCCGTCACCGTCACCCCCGTCGAGGACCGCGCCGCCACGACGGCCTTCATCAGGCTGCCGTACGCGCTCTACCGCGACGAACCGCACTGGGTCGCGCCGCTGGAGCGCGAGGTGCGCGCCTTCCTCGACCCGCGCCGCAACCCCTTCTTCGAGACGGCCGAGGCGCGGCTCTTCCTCGCCCGCCGGGGGCGCCGCACCGTCGGCCGGATCGCGGCCGTCACCGACCCGCGCTTCCACGAGCGGCACGACTACAAGTGCGGTCACTTCGGGCTCTTCGAGTGCGCCGACGACCTGGAGGCCGCCGGGGCCCTCTTCGACGCGGCGGCCGACTGGCTGGCCGGGCGCGGGCTGACCCGGATGCTGGGCCCGCTCAGCTTCTCCGTCAACGACGAGTGCGGGCTGCTCGTGGACGGCTTCGACGGGCCGCCGAGCGTGGGCATCCCGTACAACCCGCCCTACTACGCGGACCTGCTGACCGGCTGCGGCTTCGGCAAGGCCAAGGACCTGCTGTCCTGGCTGGTGCCGATGCCCCCGGACGGCGAGCCGCCCGCCGCGATCGCCCGGGTCGCCGCGCGCACCCTGGCCGACCCGGCCGTGCGGGTGCGGCCGCTCGACCGGGACCGCTACGAGGCCGACATGGCCGTCATCAAGGACATCTACAACGACGCCTGGGCCGAGAACTACGCCTCCGTGCCGCTGACCGACGGCGAGTTCCTGCACATGGCCGCGCAGTTGAAGTCGGTCGTCCACCCGGAGCTGGTGCGGATCGCCGAGGTGGACGGCGAGCCGGCCGCCTTCACGCTGTGGGTGCCGGACGTGAACCAGGCGCTGCGCACCGCGCGGGGCAGGCTCACCACCTGGGGGCTTCCTGTCGGCATGCTGCGGATCAGCCGGGCCATGGGGCGCATCACCCGTGTCAGGGGCGGCACCTCGGGCGTGCGGAAGGAGCACCGCAGCCGCGGGCTGGTGGCGGTGCTGCTCGCCGACGCGCAGCGCGCCGCGTTCCGGCTCGGCTACACCGAGACCGACCTGTCCTGGATCCTGGAGGACAACCGCGGCTCCAACCGGCACGCGCAGGCCATGGGCGGGGTGCACTTCAGGACGCACCGGCTGTACGAGCGCGACGGCGGGGGCCTGCGGTGAGGTACCTCGTGACCGGCGCCACCGGCTTCATCGGCGGCCACCTCGTACGCCACCTCACCGCCCGCGGCCACGAGGTGACCGCGCTGGTGCGCGGCGGCCGCGACGTGCCCGGCGCCCGCAGCGTGCCCGGTGACCTGGCCACCGGGGAGGGGCTGGCCGTCGCGCTGCGGGGCGTGGACCGGGTCGTCCACCTGGCAGGGGTCACCAAGGCCGGGGACCCCCGCGCCTACGCCGCCGTCAACGCCGCCGGCACACGGCGGCTGTGCGAGGCCGCCGCGGCGGCCGCCGTGCCGCCGCGCCTGGTGTACTGCTCGTCGCTGGCCGCCTCCGGCCCCGGGCGGCGGCGTCACGAGGACGCGCCGCCGGAGCCGGTCTCCGCGTACGGGCGCAGCAAGCTCGGCGGCGAGTGGGCGGTGCGGGACGCGGCGGACCGGCTGCCGGCCGTCGTGGTCCGGCCGCCGATCGTCTACGGCCCCGGCGACCCCGAGTTCCTGCCGCGGCTGGTGGCGGCGGTGCGTACGGGCCTGCTGCCCGCGGTCGGCCGGCCCGGGCCGCGGCACTACTCGCTGATCCACGTCGACGACCTGTGCAGGGCGCTGATCACCGCCGCCGACCCCGGCACGACGGACGTGGGCACCTACCACGTCTGCGACGGCACCGAGCACCGCTGGGAGGACATCGGCGCCGCCGTGGCGGCCGCGCTCGGACGCCGGGCGCCGCGGGTGGTGCACATCCCCGGGCCGCTGGCGATGGCCGCGGCCCGGCTGTTCGGCAGCTCGTCGGCGCTCAACCCGGACAAGGTCGCCGAGGCGCTGCATCCCGCGTGGACCTGCGCCCCCGGCGGCCGCCTCCCGTACCGGCCCGCCGTCACGCTGCCCGAGGGGCTGCGCGGCGCCCTGAAGCGCTGACCGCCCCGACAGGAACCCCGCCGGTAACCCCGTCAGGAAGGGGGAGCACCCCCATGCGCCGCCGACTGTCCCCGTACGAACGCGTCATCTGGGCCGCGGGCGAGCGGCTCCCCGTCAACATCGCCGCCGTGGCCCGGGTCGAGGGCCGCACCACGCCCGGGCGCGTGCGCGCGGCCGTGGAGTCCGTGCGCCGCCGCCACCCCCTGCTCGGCGTCCGCATCGCCGACCCGGGGCCGTGGCAGGGGCGCCTCACCACGGCCGGGGTACCGGACCCGGGGGTGCGGGTGGTCCCGGACGCCGGTGCGGGCGCCTGGTCCCGCGTGGTGGAGGAGGAGCTCCAGCGGCCCTTCGACACCCGTACGGGTCCCCTCGCCCGCTTCGTGCTCCTCGACGCGGGCGAGGCCTTCGACCTCGTCACCGTCTACCACCACCTGGTGGCCGACGCCGTCTCCGCGGGCGTCGTCATGCGCGACCTGCTGACCCACCTCGGGGGGCCGGATCCGGCGGGCACTCCCCTGCCCGGCCCGGCGCGGCCGCCCGGCACACACCGGGGGGCCGCAGCGGACGCAGCGGACGCGTCGGGCGCGGGCCCGGTGCCGGGCCCGGTGCCGGTGCCGGTGCTGGCGGCACCCGCGGACGAGCTGATCCCCGGCCCCCGCGCCCACCCCGGGGACCTGCTGAGGACCGCCCGCGCCGTGGGCGGGCCCGTCCGGCCGCCGTACCCCCCGGACGGGCGGCTCGCCTACCGCGCGTGGTCACTGGAACGCGAGGAGACGGAGCTGCTGCTCAAGCGGTGCCGGGCGCAGGGCGCGACGCTGCAGGCCGCCCTGTGCGCGGCCTTCGCCCGGGCCGCCGCGCCCGGCCGCCCGGCGCGCATCGCGGTGGCGGCGGACCTGCGCCGGGTGCTCGAACCGTCGCCCGGGGAGGCCATGGGCCTGTACGCGGCGAGCTTCGTCGTCCCCGTGGACGGCGGCACCGACGACCTGTGGGCGGCCGCGCGCGACGCGCGGGCCGGGATCCACGCCCGGCTCACCCCGGAGGAGCTGCGGCCGCTCGTGCGCGTCTTCCGGCTGACCTCGTTCCTGCCGCACCGCGCCGTCGGCGCCCTCCTGCGGCGCGGCGAGACCCGCGGCCCCCGGTTCGACGTGTCGGTGAGCAACACGCGCCTCGACCTTCCCGGGACGTACGGGCCGCTGCGGCTGGCCGCCGTCCACGGGGCCGCGCACACCAGCCTGTCCGGGGCGCCGCTGGTGATCGTGGTGGGGCTGGGCGGGCGGCTGTTCCTCAGCGTGACGTCCACGGCGGGCGAGGAGGCCGCCGACCTGTGCCGGCGCGCCATGGAGCACCTCCTGTCCGCCGAGTGAGGCCCGCTGACGGATAGCGGCGGGCTCAGCGGGTATCGGAAGGACGTGGCACGCACCGTGGGAGTGGAAGAAGAGCTTCTCCTGGTGGACGCGCGGTCCGGGGAACCGCGCGCGGTGGCCGACGCGGTGCTGGACGGCGGCCCCTGGCCCCGGGAACTGGTGGCCGAGCTGCAGCAACAGCAGCTCGAACTGAACAGCTCCCCCTGCGTCACCCTGGACCAGCTGCGGGAGGAGCTGCGCGCCTGGCGCTGCCGGGCGGCCGGGCTCGCCCGCTCGGAGGGCGTCGCGGTGGCGGCGCTGGGGACCTCCCCGATGGCGGTGCCGCCCCGGCTCACCCCCAGGGGCCGCTACCGCAGGATGGCCCAGTCCTTCGGCCTCACCGCGCAGGAGACCCTGACCTGCGGCTGCCACGTCCACGTGGGGGTGGAGTCGGACGAGGAGGGCGTGGCCGTCGTCGACCGCATCCGCCCCTGGCTGCCGCCTTTGCTGGCGCTCAGCTCCAATTCGCCGCTCTGGCAGGGCGCCGACACGGGGTACGCGAGCTACCGCTACCAGGTCTTCGGCCGCTGGCCCACCGCCGGGCCGACCCGCGGCTTCGGCTCCGCCGAGGGGTACCGCGCCGCGGTGTCGCGCCTGCTGGCCACGGGGATCCTGATCGACCAGGGCATGCTCTACTTCGACGCCCGGCTGTCGGCGAAGTTCCCCACGGTGGAGGTGCGCGTCTGCGACGTGTGCCCGGAGTACCAGGACGCGGTGGTGCTGGCCGCACTGGTGCGCGGCCTGGTCGAGACCGCCGCGCGCGAGTGGGCCGACGGGTGCCCCGCGCCCGGCGACGACGTGTCCCTGCTCCGGCTCGCCTCATGGCGGGCCAGCCGCTCCGGGCTGGACGGCGCCCTGCTCGATCCGCGCACCTTCCGTCCGGCGAGCGCGCACGACGTCGTCGAGTCCCTGGTCGCCCACGTCGAGGGCGCGCTGAAGGACGCGGGCGACTTGTACACCGTCCGGGCCGGCGTGGACCGCCTGACCACCCAGGGCTCCGGCGCCCGCCGGCAGCGCCAGGTGTACGCGCGCGGCGGCCCCGCCGCGGTCCTGCGGGACGCGGTGCGCCGCACCGCGGCGTGACGGGGGCGCGGCGCGGCCCTCGCGTCGAGGCGGATCCGCGTGCACCGCGGCCTGCTGCGGCGGCGCCTCGGCCCTGCTCCCGTCCCCGGTGAGCTGCGGCACGGCGGACGGCGGCGCGAGCCCGTCCCCCACAGCCCCGTCGACGAGCCCCGACTCGCGGTACCGGGCCTCCGGGCTCCCGGGCCTGGAGGGCGACTCCTGGCGCTCCGGGCTGCGAGGGCGCCTCAGGGTTCCCACGAAGTCCGGCACGGGCGTCGGGCACCTCCAACTCGTGCTCCTGCGGAGGCCGCGTCCCCCCGTACCGCGGCATGATCGCGCCGGACGGGCCGCCGTCGCCGTCACACCGCGGAACCGCGCAGCGCGGCGTCACCCGCCCCGGCGGCAGCCGCCCGGGGAAACAGCCGTGCGCGACGAGCGGGTATCAGCCGCGCCGGCCATCCCGGGTCCGGGCGACCGGGCAGTGCCGCTCGACCGCCGGGTACCTCGTGCCGGGGACCGGCTCGGCAGGGCTGCGACCGCCGCTGCGGGTGGCCGTGGTGTTGATGCGGCCGGACCGGCCGTCACCCTTACAAGCGCCGCCATAGCCGCCCCGCGGCCGGCGGCGCCGCATCGCGGAGTGAGCGGTCGGTCACGGGTGGCGCGCTATCCTGCCGCGACGCCGGCAACGGGGATCGGGGGCGGCTGATGACGGACGCGCGCGCGGCCGTGGACCGCATGCTGAGGCGCTTCGCGCTGGCGGAGCCGCCGGGCACCGGCCGCCTCGTCGACGGCGCCGGATCGACGCCCGGAAGCCTGCTGCGGGCGGCTGCGGACCTGTTGCGGGAGTCCTGGCGGGACGAGGACGGGCGGGCCCCGGCCGCCGCCGCCCTCGCGCTGATCGTGCTGGGCCTGGACACGGCGCCCCGCGACCATCCGCTGCGCGCCCGGCTCGTCCTGCACCTGCAACTGGCCGACCGCACCCTGGCGCACCTGCACGGCGACTTCCGCACCGCGCCCGAGGTCCGCCACCACCTGGGGGCGCAGACCCAGCACCGCTCGCAGGGCGACCTCGTGGCCGTCGCCGCCCGCTACCCGTCCGGCCCCGCCCAGCAGCCGTTCCGGCCCGCGGACCCCATGGAGGGCGGGGCGGCCGCGCTGCTGGCCACGCTGCCTCCGGACGACCTGTGCCGCCCCGGGCTGCTCGCCCGGCTCGCGCACTCCGCGCTGATCCGCTACGAGTGCGGGGCCACGGACGAGTTGCCGGCGCTGTGGGCGCGTGCCCGGGAGGCCTTCGCCGCGGTCACCCCCGGGCACGTCGACGCCCCGGACGCGGGCCGGGTGGCGGTGCTCGCCGGGATCGCCTGGGTCCGGGCCCACCCGCGGGACCGGGAGGCGGTGGACGTCGCCGTGCGGGGCGGGCGGCTGGCGCTGGCCGCGGCGAGCGGGCGCACCATGGGCGGGCTCCGGGACCGGCACGAGATGCGCAGCGTCCACTTCGCGCTGGCGGCGGCGCTGATGTGCACCCTGCCCTGGGCGCCGGCCCGCGCGACGATCGACGAGGCGATGGGCCACCTGGAGGCGTACCGGGCCGAGGGCCTGCCGGACGACAACGGGACCTACGAGGTGAACCTGGCCTCGCTGCTGGCCGCCCGCGCGGTCGTCGACTGGGAGGCCGCGGACGCCGCCGAGGCCGAGCGGATGCTGCGCGCGCTCGTGGAGCGGCTGCCACCGGGCCATCCGCTGCTGCCGCACGTCGCCGAGAAGGCCGCCGCGGTGGGCGAACTCCGCGGCAGGATGCGGCTCGTACCGCGGGCCCTCGGCTCGGTGGCGACCCGGTTCCTGCCGATGATGGTGCGGTTCGCGCCCGCGCTGCCGCCGGTGCAGCTGCGGTCGGCCCTGCCGCCGGACGGCTTCCGCACCGACCCCGTCACACCCGCCCCCGCCCCGGAGCCCGGACCGGAGCCGGGCGTGGGTGGGGGCGGGTGTGACGGGGTCGGCGAGGGCGAGGGCGCAGCCGACGACCTGTACGCGCGCTTCACCTCCGCCTTCCCCGTCCCGCCCGACATGCGGCCCCTGCTGGACGCCCTGGCCAAGGGCCCCGGCACTCCCCAGGGCATGGATCCCGCCTTCGTCGCCGACTCCGAGCGGCGGTTGCGCGAGGCGCTGGAGCGGACGGAGGCCGGCAGCACCGAACGCGCGCGGACGGCGAGCCTGTTGATGGCGGTCATCGGGATGCGCTACATGGCAGACCAGGACGCCGCCGTGATCGAGGAGGCGGCCGCGCTCGGCGACCGCGTCCTGGCCGAACTCCCCCACGGCTCCGGGGAGCACGCCCGCCTGGTCCTCGCCTCGGCGCCGTGGCAGCACATGCGGGCGGTGCTCGCCATGGACACCGGCGCCCTGCGCGCCTGCTGCCGGGAGCTGCGCGCGGCGCTCGACCTGCTGCCCGGGGACGCGCCCGAACGCGCCGCCGGGGAGGTCGAGTACGCCAACGCGCTCACCAACCTCGCCGGGCTCACCCAGGACCCCGTCCTGGCCGCCGAGGCGCGCCGCAGGATCGCCGACGCCTCACGGCGCGTGGAACGGACCCCGGGCCTGACGGACCTGCTGGGCGGGATGGTGACCTCGTACGGCCACTGGGCGGACTACACCGACGCCACGGTCCGCGGGGACCAGCGGGCGGCGCGGGCGGCCGAGGTCGCGTTCGTGGCGGAGCCCGCGGGCGAGATGCCGGCTCTGCGGTTCGAGGTGGCGCGCATCGCGATGGCCGACGCCCTGGAGCACCACGACTGGGCGGCCGCGGCCGACGCGGCGGCACGGGCCCTGGAGACCCTGCCGTCGTTGGCTTCGCGGGCCCTGGCGCGGGAGGACCGCCGGGCCTTCGTCGGCGGGGCGCTGCTCGGCCGCCGCTACCCCATGGCGCACCTGGGGGTGGACGGCGCCGACCCGTCGGGGGCGGGCCGGCCCGATCCCCTGACCGGTACGAGCCTCGGCCGCACCGGCTGCGCCGCGGCGCTCGCCGCCGGGCGCCCCGCGCAGGCGCTGGCGCTGCTGGAGCAGGGCCGGGCGGTCCTGATGGGCCAGGACCTGGAGGCCCGCGCCGATCTGACCGCCCTGTCCGCGGCGCACCCCTTGCTGGCCCGGGAGTTCTCCACGCTCGGGGGACGCCTGCGGCGGGCCGAGGCGGGCGAGGACTTCATGGAGCGGCACGTCGCGGCCGCCGAGTGGGAGGCCCTGCTGATGCGCGTCCGGGGCAAGCCGGGATTCGAGCGGTTCCTGATGCCGCCCACGGAATCGGAGATGCGCGCCGTGGCGGCGCAGGGACCGGTCGTCGCGGTCAACGTGGACCGGCTCCGGTGCGACGCGCTCGTCGTCACGCAGGAGCGCGTCTTCTCCGTGCCGCTGCGCGAACTGACGGAAGGGCAGCTGGCCCTGCGGGTACAGGAGTTCCTCGGTGTGGTGAGCCTGCCGCGGACCGCGCCCGACGAGGAGCACGACCGCGCCCGCGAATTCGTCCTGGACACCCTCGCCTGGCTCTGGCGCACGGTGGCCGAGCCGGTGCTCACCGCCCTCGGCCTCACCCGGCCGCTCCCCGCGGACGCCCCCGCGTCGGCCGCGCCCCGGCTGTGGTGGTCGGCCTCGGGGCCGCTGGCGTACCTGCCGCTGCACGCAGCCGGACTGCAGCGGGCGCACCAACTGCGGGACGGACGAACCGTCCTGGACCGGGTGGCCTCCTCCTACACCCCCACCCTGCGCGCCCTGCGGCACGCCCGGCAGGTCTCCTCCGGCCGCACCGGCGGACGGCTGCTCGCCGTCGGCCGGCCCACCGGCGCGGCGGGCTCGGCGGGCGCCTCGGCCCGTGAGGTCGCCGCGATCGCGGACGCGCTGGGCGGCGTACGCGCCGTCGAGGGCGAGGCGGCCACGCCGGAACGGGTCCTGTCGGCCCTGCGCACGGCCCGCTGGGTGCACTTCGCCTGCCACGGCGTCAGCGACCCGCAGGACCCGTCCGCCAGTCACCTGCTCCTGCACGGCGGGCCGCTCAGCGCCGCGGACGTCTCCCGGCAGGAACTGCTCTACGCCGAGCTGGCGGTGCTGCTCGCCTGCCACACCGCGCACACCGGGCAGCTGCCGGACGAGGCCGTCCACCTCGCCTCCGCCTTCCAGACCGCCGGCTACCCCCAGGTCGTCGGCGCCCTCTGGGAGGCCGACGACGCGGTCTGCGCGCTCCTGGCCGCCCGCCTGTACGCCGCCCTCCGCGGCCCGGCGCCCGGCGCCGTCGCCCCCGCGGACGCGGGCCGCGCCCTCAACCACGTCATCCGCGCCCTGCGCACCCGCTACGCCCGCTCCCCGGCGGCCTGGGCGCCCTTCGTCCACATCGGCCGCTGAGCCCCCGCGACGGGACGTCAGGCGCCGCCGAGCAGTCCGGCCAGGTCCGGGTGCACGCGGGCCGGGTCGACGGTGGTGACGGTGTACGCGGCGACCCCCGAGGTCACCAGGGGGTCCTCCGCCGCGATCCGCTCGATCGTCCGGCGGTCCGTCCCCCGGGCGACGATCACGCCGCCCTCGGACGAGGGCACCGTCTGCCCGGAGAGCAGGAACGTGCCGGCGCGGTGGTGGTGTTCCAGGAACGCGACGTGGGCGGCGACGAAAGGCCCGGCGTCCGCTTCCGATCCGGTGTACGTCAGGAACAGCAGGTGCAGCATGCCCGTCCGATCTCGTGGCGGGCCGGGGCGGCCCGCCACATCATGGCAGCGGCCGCTCCCGCGGGGTCACCTGCGGCGGCGCAGCACCAGGTCGAGCTCCCGCCAGGTCGCCGGGGCTACGGGCCCCGGCGGGACGGGGATCCCCACCGCGCGGGCGACGGAGCGCAGGCGCAGGTCCACGACGGCGTCGGCGAGGTCCGCCAGGGCGAAGAGCCGTTCGCGGCCGAGCCACCAGGCGGCGGACACGAGCACGGCGCCGACGACGAGCGCGGGCCACCACGCGGTGACGCAGGCCAGCGCCGCGTACAGCAGGCCCCACCCGCACAGCCGGGTGGACGCCTCGAAGGCACCGGCCGCCGTGCGGATCTCCCCGCGGTCGGCCTCCGTGGCCGCCAGCCACAGGCGCGGCCAGACCGCCGTGAAGGGCACCGCGTAATACGCGCCGACGCGGTGCTCCAGGGCGTGCATCCGGTCGCCCATGCGGGTGGGCCGGGCCGGGGGCAGGGGCGCGATCCGGTCGCGGCGTGCCTCGGCCGCGCGGGCGGCGGCCAGTTCGGCCTCGTCGCCGTCGCGTTCGTGGTTCCGCAGGTGGGCCGCGACGTCCGCGTCGGCGCGTTCTCGGCGGGCGCGGCGCCGGCGCACGAGCCATTCACCCGTTCCTCCCGGCCAGGGCCCGAGCCAGAGCACCTGGACGGCGCGGGCCAGGAGTTGCACCGCCAGGCCCGGTACGACGGCGAGCAGCAGCACGGCCACCAGGGCCAGGAAGAGCGCGGCGCCACCGTGGGCGTCGGTCCAGTCCGCGTAGCGCTCGACCTCGCGCAGCAGGCTGCCCGCGTCGAACGGCCCTCGTCCGCCCAGCACATGGGCGGCCCAGGCGGTGCCCAGGAAGAGCGATCCGGGCAGCGCGAGCAGGGACACCCAGCGCTCGGCGAGCTTCCCGCCGATCTCGTCCAGCAGACCCGCCACCGCGCTACTACCCGCCTTCCGGGCCGCCGCGGCCCCGCGCCGTCCGGTGGGCGCATCCGCCGCGTCGCCCGCACGGACCGGCCACCCGTGCCGGACGCTTCCTCCACCGTGGGGCTGCGCGCACCGGACGTTCCTCCTTCACCCGCAGGGACCGGGACAACAGGCTAGGCCGTGTCGTCAAAGTAGCTCCCCCAGCTCCGCTGGGAGGTGCCCCCAGGTGCGGTGCATCGCAAGGCGGAGAGTCGTCCTCGTAGTGGGCTACTCGGACGATTCGACAACTTCCCCGGACCGAAGGCTGGGGAAGTGCCGTGCCTGGGGGCACCTCCCAGCGCCAGCTGGTGGAGCGGCGCGGGGTGGGGGCACCCCCGGCCGAAGGCTGGGGGAGGGCATTTGACGACACGGCCTAGTACCAGACGGGCCGCAGTTCGGCGTCGAACATCGCGCAGCGCGGGGCGGTGACGGACGCCGTCGGGTCCTCGCTTCGGGCGCAGACGCCGCGCGGGCAGCGGTGGCGCAGGAGCCCGCCGCCCCCGCCGGTCATGCCGGGCACCTGGGCGTAACCGCCCGCGACTTTGCGGGAGTCGAAGACCCGTACGCCGAGCCGGTGCCCGAGGTCGGTGACCACCTCCATGTCGCCGGCGCCCTGCCGTACGGTCTCGGCGACGGCCTCGAGCTCGGCCGCGTCGGCCGGGTCGCCACTGGCGGCGCGCCGCAGCCGCGGCAGCATCTCGCAGAAGGCCATGACGTCGTCCTCGGTCACCGGCCCAGCCTACTGATCTGCGATCATCGCCGTATGGCGTTCACCGAAGAGCTCGCCCGGGCCGTGCTCGCGGCGGACGGGCAGGACGGCGCGAAGCTGATCGCGCTCGGCGAGAACGCGGTGTTCGAACTCGCCGACGGCGTGACCGTCGCGAAGGTCGGCCGCGGTCCCGAACTGCTGGACCGGGCCGCCCGCGAGGTGCGCACGGCGTCCTGGCTGGCCGCGCACGGCGTTCCCGCGGTACGGGCGGCGGCGCCGGAGGCCCGGCTGGTCGAGGGGCACCCGGTCACGTACTGGGAGCGGCTGCCGGACACCGTACGGCCCGCGGGACCCGCCGACCTCGCCGCGCTGCTGCGGCTCGTGCACGCCCTGCCCGAGCCGGACTTCGCCCTGCCGCGCCGTGACCTGCTGGACGGGGTGGAGCGGTGGCTGCGGCTGGCCGGGCCGGCGGTCGACCCCGCGGACGCGGCGTACCTGCGCGAGCGCCGGGACGGTTTCGCCGCCGCGGCGGCCGCGCTGACCCCGCACCTGCCCCCGGGGCCGATCCACGGCGACGCGCTGCCGCGCAACGTGCACGTCGGCCCGGACGGTCCGGTCCTGGTGGACCTGGAGACCTTCTCCGCCGATCTGCGCGAGCACGACCTGGTCGTCATGGCGCTCAGCCGGGACCGCTACGGCCTCGGTACGGACTCCTACGACGCCTTCACGGCCGCCTACGGCTGGGACGTGCGCGAGTGGGACGGCTGCGCGGTGCTGCGCGGGGCGCGGGAGACGGCGAGCTGTGCCTGGGTGGCGCAGCACGCGCCGGGCAACCCGGCGGCGCTCGCCGAGTTCCGCCGGCGGGTGGCCTCGTTGCGGGACGGCGATCCGGCCGTGCGCTGGTACCCCTTCTGACCCTTCCCGCCTCACCGTCCGGCTCGGGCTGCGAGGATGGGCACCCCTCCGGCCTGGGCGGTGTCCATGTCAGATTCCTCGATCGTCCGTCGTGTCCTCGCCGACCGTCCCTTCGCGGAGGTCGGTGAACCGCGGGTCGCGGTCGCGGACGAGCGGCTGGGGCGCCTGGTCGTGGGCGGCGACATGGGGTGGATCGCCTGGCCGCAGTCGGGGCGGGCGGGGATCGACCGCTGGCCCCGGTACCGCGTCGGCGTCTACGACGCGCGGGACCTGCGCTGCCGGCACGTGCACGACTGCCCGTGGCCGGTGAACTCCGTCGCCTTCCATCCGCTCCTGCCGCTGGTGGCCGTGGGCGTGGGCCGCTACGACGGCAGCTGGGACTTCGAGGGCCAGCTGCTGCTGATGGACCTGGAATCGGGCGACGTGCGGCCGGTCCTGGACGGCGGCCGCGAGGTGACCTCCGTCCGGTGGCTGGACGGGCGGCGGCTGCGGCTGGTCGTCACCCCCGAGGACAAGGACCACGAGTACGCCTTCAGCCACGGCTTCGAGTCCGTCCTGGAACGCGAGGACTGGCGGGCGGTGCCCGCCCGCTCCGTCGGGTACCGCGAGGTGATGGGCCCTCGGGTGCCGTACGCGTACCCCGCGGGCGGCGACGCCCGCGACCTGCTGACGGAGCGCGGCACCGCCCTGGGGACGGCGTGGGAGCCGCGCCGTCAGGTGCGGGCCGTCGAGGTGCTCGCCGACGGCCGGGTGCTGGCGACGGCCGAGGGCGCGCTGCTGGAGTGCCGGCTGCCGTCGGGGGAACTCCAGTGGTCGGTGCCCGACCCGGACGGCGGGCAGCAGATCCACGTGACCGCCGACCAGCGGTCGGCCTGGGTCAACGTCCGGCACACCCTGCGCCCGTCGGGGCAGGGGTGGCAGCGGTCCGGCACGCTGGTGCAGCGGGTGTCCCTGGCGGACGGGCGGTTGCTGGAGGCCTTCGAGCCCGGTCACGCCGTGACGTTCACCGGCAGCCGTGACGGCCGGCTCGCCGTCCGGCAGGGAGGGCCGGATCAGGGGGGCGGCGAGACCCGGCTCCTCGCCCCCGACGGCACCGAGGCGGCGCGCTTCACGCTGACGGCGAGCGACTTCCGTCTGCGGCGCGGCGCCGAACTGCTCTTCGTGCGGGACCTCCACGGTGTGCCGCGGGGCCGGGCGTGGGTCGGCGCGCTCGACGGCGGGGCAGCGGACGGCGAGCCGGAGCTGCGCAGGCTCTTCCCCCTCGACTGGGAACCCCGGCGCGGCTCCCACCTCTTCCTCGGACCGGCCGTCCGGCTGGACGGCGACGCGCTGGTCCAGACCACCGTGGTCCGCGACGCAGGGGCGGCCCCGGCACGGAACGCCTTCGTGGTGCGGCGCCGGCTCCCGGACGGCGCGCCGGAGTGGGTGTTCGCCGCCGACGAGCCGGTCACGGCCCTGGACGCCGACGAGGACACCGTCTACGCCGCGCACCGGTCCGGGGAGGTCGTGGCGCTCGACGCGCGCACCGGCATCCCGCGCCGGCGGCACCGGCTGCGCGTCGACGGTCAGGTGGTCGTGCCCCTGTCCCTCGCGGCGGCCGGTGCCGGCAGGTTCCTGGTCGGCACCCTGGACGGGCGGATCCTCGACTGCGCCCCGGCCGCGCCGGGCCCCGAGGTCACCTCGGCCGGGGGATGACCGGCCAGGCCTGCTCGACGACGGCCGCCGGGTCGGCGGTGCGCCGCAGGTACGCCTGGAGGGAGGCCGACTGCTCGGCCGCCGCCCGGACCTGAAGGGCGTGCAGGTCCGCCAGCGGCATCAGGCCGACGGGCTCGTGCCGCTCCCCCATGCGGCGCACCACGCGGGCCGCGGCCACCGCGTCGGCCCGCGCGTCGTGGGCCCCCTCCAGTTGCACGCCGTAGTGGGCGCACAGCGCCTGCAGCGCCCGCCTGCCCTTGCGGTACTTGTCGACGTGCTTGTCGATGACCAGCGGGTCGATGACCGGCGAGGGCACGCTGCCCAGCCGTTCACTCACCGACGCGACGCCGTGCCGCCGGCACTCGCGGTCCAGCAAGGACAGGTCGTAGCGCGCGTTCATCACCACCAGCGGTGTGCCCGAGCGCAGCACCTCGGCCACGGTGCGGGCGATCTCCTCCACCGCCGCACCGGCCGGGGCGCCGTGCGCGCGGGCGTGGGCGGTCGAGATGCCGTGGATCGCGGAGGCCTGCTCGGGTATGGCCACACCCGGGTCGAGCAGCCAGGTCCACTCCCGCGAGACGGCCCCGTCGGCCTCCAGCCGTACGACGGCGGCGGTGACGATGTGGTCGGTCTCGACGTCGGTGCCGGTGGTCTCCAGGTCGAACGCGACCAGCGCGTCGCTGATCCAGCTCATCGCGCGCCCCCCGTGACCACGGCGCTCACCGCGCCGCGCGGGCGGTCGCCCGCGGTCCTCCCCCGTCCGGAGCCGGCCCGCCATGCCCGGCGTCGTCCCATGCCCATGTGGCGTACGTCCTTCCCGCAGTTCCCCCGTGTGCCGCTCCATCATCCCGCGCGCCACTGACACTCCTGCGGCCGGGCTGCGGGGGAGGTCCGGCCGCGGCGGTCCGCCGGGCCCTCAGGAGACCGGACGGGAGTCGGCCCAGACGCCCTCGAACTCCTCGCGGTAGATCTCGAACAGCCCGTGCTCGGCCTCGGGGGCCTCGCCGGCCCTGATCTGCACGAGTTCCCGCGGCCCGCCGCGCAGGATGAGGACCGGCGCCTCCATGCCGCGGGCCTTGCGCAGGTAGGGCTGGACGACCGCGATGCCGTCCGAGGTGTCGCCGTCCACGAGGTAGGCGGTGAAGCGCGGGGTCTCGTCGAAGACCCGGATCTCGAACGCGGCGGTGTCCCGCAGCCGGGCCCGCACCCGCCGCATGTGCATGATGTTCATCTCCACGGAGCGGCTGAGCTCGCCGCGGCCGAGGCCGAGTTCGCGCTCACGGCGGCGGACGGCGCTGCTCGCCGGGTTGAGGAACAGCAGCCGCACCCGGCAGCCGGACTCCGCCAGCCGCACCAGCCGCTTGCCCGAGTAGTTCTGCACGAGCAGGTTGAGGCCGATGCCCACGGCGTCGAGGCGTCGCGCGCCCCCGAACAGGTCCTCGGCGGGCAGCTGGCGCTGCAGCCGCACCCGGTCGGGGTAGACGCCGACGACGTCGGCGTAGCGGTCGGCGACGAGCTCTTCGACGGCGTCCACGGGCAGCCGCTCGGCGGAGGGGTAGCCGGGTCCGGAGCCGAGCATGTCCAGCAGCCGGGCGGCGGCCCGCTCGGCCTGGTCCAGCACGGTGCGGGACAGGGCACGGTTGCGGGAGACGACGTGCCGGGCCACCTCCAGCTCGTCCAGGGCGAGTTCGAGTTCCCGGCGGTCGTCCAGGTACGGCTCGAAGCACGGCCAGTGCTGGACGACGAGTTCGCGCAGCTGAGGCAGCGTCAGGAAGCTGAGGATGTTGTCGTCGGCCGGGTCGAGCAGGAACCCCTTGCGGCGGCTGACCTCGCGTACCGCGGCGGCCCGCTGCACCCACTCGTGGCCGGCCGGGCCGGCGGCCGCGACCACCCACTCGTCGCCGTGCACGGGTTCGTAGATCGGGCGCAGCACGGCGTTGACGACGGCGCGCAGGCGCTGTTCGACGAGGTTGAGCCACACGTACGCCCGTCCGGCGCGCCGGGCGCGGGTACGCACCTCGGACCACTCGTCGGCGCCCCAGTCCAGTTCCGCTCCGATCTCCAACGGCAGTGCGAGGGAGGCGGTGCCGGTGGTTCCCTCGCCGATGCCGCCGCCCGGGTCCCCCTGATCACCACCACCGGGGAGCACCAGACCTCCCGACATCACGACTGCACCCGCCTTCCCGCCCCCGTCCACGATCAAGGAAGGGTACTGCGGGGCGGGAGGCGGTGCAGCCGTAACGACGCTACTTCACCACATGCTTACCGGGTCCGGCGCGCGGCGGGACGCTCAGTGCCCCTGCCCGTTGTGGCCCGAGAGCTCGTCCGGTGTGAGCGGGCTCATGGCCGTCACGTCGCGCGGCGCGAGCTGGAACCCCTGCCAGTGGATCGGCATGGGGCTCTGGTCCTCGTCGCGCGGGATGTGGTGGAACCCGACGTTGACCCACACGACCGGGTGCTTGAGGGCCTCCCCGTCCGCCCACTTGTCCACCGAGGTCCCCCGCCCGTTGCAGGCCGGGTCGCTGTTCCCGCTGGCCAGCTGCTCGCAGGCGCGGTACTGGGTGAAGTACACGTCCTTCGAGGTGTAGGCGTGGGCGTCGTAGTGGTCGGAGTGCTGCTGGACCAGCTCCCAGGAACGCGGGTGCTGGTCGGCGTTCTTGCCGGCCGTGGAGACCACGCGCCACCAGCGGCGCAGCGCGGAGGAGGCGGCCAGCTCCTTGGTGACCGGGGTCCTGGTGGTCTTCAGGACGGCGGAGCCGGAGCCCCGGCCGGCCTTCTTGGTGTCGAACTGCTCGACCTTGGCCTGCGTGGAGCCGTCCAGGCCGAAGTTCAGCCGCCAGAAGACCGAGTGGTAGTGGCTGGTGGAGTGGTCGTGGTCGCCCCGGCCGATGGGCCAGCCGGTGCCCTCTCCGCTGTAGTCGCCGGGCGACAGGTCGCCGGTGGCGCCCATCTTGGCGGTGATGGTGCCGTCGTCGGAGAAGTTCCACTGGGTGACGTACTCGTACCAGCCGAGCTGGGAGACGGAGAAGACCACCAGGTCGCTGCCCTGCTTGGTGTACTTCTTGGAGTTGCCCTGGTCGTCGTACACGTCGCTGCGGTAGGCGTAGCCGTGCGGGGCGGTGGTGGTGCACAGCGCCTTGACGTTCCGCTGCTGCTGCGGGACGTAGGCGGAGCTGATCGTCCCGCCGGGGCACTCCTCGGGGCCGATGTCGACCGCGGTGTTGCCGAAGCCGATGTCGGACAGGTCGTTGTACTCGGTCAGCCCCGAGTCGTACGGGACGTTGACCTGTGCGAGCGTGGCCGAGGTCAGCACCTTGAGCGGCTGCGGTTCCTTCTTCGGCTTGTACGCGATCTTCTCCAGGACCAGGCCCTTGGTTCCGCTGATGCGCCAGCACATGCTCCAGCCGGTGCCGTTCGGCAGGGTCTTGGTGATGGCGGTGGCGGTGCCGCAGTCCACCGCGGCCGCGGTGCCGGCCCGGGGGGCCGCGCCGGCCTCGCCGGCCGTGGAGCCCGCGAAGAGCGCGGGCAGGAGCAGGAGCGCCGAGGCCGTACCGACGGCCCGGCGCACGTTGGTGGTGCGCATGGTTGCTGGGTCTCCGCTCTTAGTGGATTCGGCCGACGGTGCGATCGCTGAGGTCGACGACCAGATGGGTCGTATCGATCCACGGCCCGTCCTTCACCTGCGTGAACAGCCGTACGCACCGGTGTTGACCGCACTTGGCCAAACCGGCCGGGGCGGACTGCTCGGCGGTGTTGAACGAGATGCCGCGCAGCCGCAGCTGGTCGGGCGAGGTGAGCTCCCGGCCCTTGGTGGCGGCCGTGAAGTCGGCGCGGAGGCCCTTGCCGAGGGCGTCCCTGATGAGCAGTTCCGCGGCCTCCCGGGTCTCGTCGTTCGAGGGCGGCGGCTGCATGCCGGTGGCGGTGTCGGTGTGCTCGACGGTGCTGGCGGTGAGGTTGACGGTCTTCTTCACGAGCCGGTCGTGCCCGTAGTCGTAGAAGAGCACCTCGACCCGGCGGGCCTCGTCCGCGGACGCCTCCGTGGCGTCGGCCGGTTCGGCGAGGTCGGTGTCGAGGTACTCCGGTCCGCGCTCCCCGTCCACGTCCTCCGCGCTGCGCAGCGCGTCGCGCCGCAGGGCTATGGACTTCGCCCGGTCGACCTCGGCCTTGGTCAGAGGCCCGCGACCGGTCTGCTGTCCGCCCTGGGGCGCGTCGTCCTCGATCACGCCACCGCTGCCCGCGTCCTGCTGCCCCGGCGCTCCCGACGCGGCGGCGGGGCCGCCCGTCGTGGAGTGGTCGTCGCCGGCGGCGTCACGCGGCAGGGTGACGGCGATCATCACCGTGGTGGCGGCGACGGCGACGCCGCCACCCCACAGGGCGCGCCTGAGACCGCGCCCGACCCCTCCCCTTCGCGGTAAGGAGCGGCTTTCCCCCTGATCTGTCACTTAAGTCTCCCCTGTGTCGTACTGTCACTTGTTCTGACGGGACCTCGACGGCACAGGTTGCCCCGGGACGGTGGATTCTTGCGGCAGGCAGGGGAATTGGGACACCCGTAACGGGGAAGATCTTGGCGATTCCATGCCCGGAGGGACCCAATTGCGTGACGATGCCCTTTCGGCACCGAAGTGGCCGGGGTGCGGCCTACCGGCGCCCGGCGGACAAGTGGAAGAGTCGACGACATGCAGGTCTGGCCGGGTCAGGCATATCCCCTCGGCGCCACGTACGACGGCGCCGGCACCAACTTCGCGGTCTTCTCGGAGACCGCGGAACGGATCGAGCTGTGTCTGCTGCACGACGACGGCTCGGAGACCGCCGTCGAGCTGCGGGAGGCGGACGCCTTCGTCCGCCACGCGTACCTCCCGGGCATCATGCCCGGTCAGCGCTACGGCTTCCGGGTCCACGGCCCCCACGAACCGACCCGGGGCCACCGCTGCAACTCCGCGAAGCTGCTTCTGGACCCGTACGCGAAGGCGATAAGCGGGACGATCGACTGGGACGAGGCGGTGTACGGCTACCGCTTCGGGGAGCCCGAGTCCCGCAACGACCTGGACTCGGCGCCCCACACCATGACCTCGGTGGTGGTGAACCCGTACTTCGACTGGGCGGAGGACCGCAGCCCCCGCATCGACTACCACCGCACGGTCATCTACGAGGCGCACGCCAGGGGCCTGACGATGCTCCACCCGGAGCTCCCGGAGGAGATCCGCGGCACCTACGCCGCGCTCGCCCACCCCGCGGTGATCTCGCACCTGACGGAGCTGGGCGTCACGACGCTGGAGCTGATGCCGGTCCACCAGTTCGTCCACGACCACCGGCTGGTGGACGCGGGGATGCGCAACTACTGGGGCTACAACACGATCGGCTTCTTCGCCCCGCACAACGCCTACGCCTCGATGGGCGACCGCGGCCAGCAGGTGCTGGAGTTCAAGACGGCGGTGCGCGAGCTGCACCGGGCGGGCATCGAGGTGATCCTCGACGTGGTCTACAACCACACCGCCGAGGGCAGCCACCTGGGGCCGACGCTGTGCTTCCGGGGCATCGACAACGCCTCGTACTACCGGCTGGCCGACGACCCGCGTTACTACACGGACACCACCGGCACCGGGAACTCGCTGCTGATGCGCAGCCCCCACGTCCTGCAGATGATCATGGATTCGCTGCGCTACTGGGTCACCGAGATGCACGTCGACGGCTTCCGCTTCGACCTCGCGGCGACCCTGGCCCGGCAGTTCCACGAGGTGGACCGGCTGTCCTCGTTCTTCGACCTCGTGCAGCAGGACCCGGTGGTCAGCCAGGTGAAGCTGATCGCCGAGCCCTGGGACGTCGGTGAGGGCGGCTACCAGGTGGGCAACTTCCCGCCGCTGTGGACGGAGTGGAACGGCAAGTTCCGCGACACGGTGCGCGACCTGTGGCGCGGCGAACCGGCCACGCTGGCCGAGTTCGGCTCCCGGCTGACCGGTTCCTCCGACCTCTACCAGGACGACGGCCGCCGGCCGCTCGCCTCCATCAACTTCGTGACCTGCCACGACGGCTTCACCCTGCGCGACCTGGTGTCGTACAACGACAAGCACAACGAGGCCAACGGCGAGAACAACCGGGACGGCGAGAGCCACAACCGCTCGTGGAACTGCGGCGCCGAGGGCGAGACCGAGGACGAGGACGTGCTCGCCCTGCGCGAGCGCCAGATGCGCAACTTCATCGCCACCCTGCTGCTCTCCCAGGGCGTGCCGATGCTCGCCCACGGCGACGAGTTCGGCCGCACCCAGCAGGGCAACAACAACGCCTACTGCCAGGACAACGAGCTGGCCTGGGTGCCGTGGCCCAAGGAGGGCGAGTCGGACACCGAGCGGCTGCACGACTTCACCCGCCAGATGGTGTGGCTCCGCCGCGACCACCCCGTCTTCCGCCGCCGCCGCTTCTTCCACGGCCGGCCGGTCGAGGGCACGCACGACGAACTCTCGGACATCGCCTGGTTCACCCCTGAGGGTGAGGAGATGGCCCAGGACGACTGGCAGGAGGCCCAGGCCAACGCCCTGGTGGTCTTCCTCAACGGCAGCGCGATCTCCGAGCCCGGCGACCGCGGGGAGCGGATCTGCGACGACTCGTTCCTGCTGATGTTCAACGCCTGGTACGAGCCGCTGGACTTCGTGGTCCCGGTGAACCACGGCAAGGAGTGGCAGGTGGTCGTGGACACCCAGCGGCCGGAGGGCGTGGCCCCCGGCTCGGGGCGCAAGGTGACCCAGGGGGACCGGCTGCGGCTGGCCGACCGCAGCATGGTGGTCCTGCAGCGCCCGGCGTAACCGTGCCGCCCGATGTGATGGGCGTACCGGTCGGCGGGGTAGTCAGTCCTCCATGACAGAAAGCGCCGCGATCCCGCCGACCGCTGTCGTCCCCTCCGTGCCGAGCGCCACCTACCGGCTCCAGCTCCAGCCCGACTTCCCGTTCGCCGCGGCCGAGGCCGTCGTCCCCCATCTGGCGGCGCTCGGCGTCTCCCACCTGCACCTCTCGCCCGTGCTGCAGGCCGTGCCCGGCTCCACGCACGGCTACGACGTCGTCGACCACACCCGGGTGCGCGAGGAGCTCGGCGGCGAGAAGGGGCTGCGCGCGCTGGCGCGCACCGCCCGGGCGCACGGTCTCGGGCTCGTCCTGGACGTGGTGCCCAACCACATGGCCGTGCCGGCGCCCGAGCATCTGGCCCGGCCGCTGTGGGAGGTGCTGCGGGACGGTCCGCGGTCCCCGTACGCGCGCTGGTTCGACGTCGACTGGGCGGCGCAGGGCGACCGGCTGCTGCTGCCGGTGCTGGGCGGCCCGCTGGAGGAGGTGCTGCCCGACCTGCGCGTCGAGCGCGACCGCGCCGCCGGGGAGCGGGTGCTGCGCTACCACGACCACGCCTTCCCGCTGCGCCCCGGCACCGAGGAACTGCCACTGCGCGCGCTGGTCGACGCCCAGTGGTACCGGCTCGCCTGGTGGCGGCAGGCCCGCACCGAGCTGAACTACCGGCGCTTCTTCACCATCTCCGAGCTCATCGCGGTCCGCGTCGAGGACGACGAGGTCTTCGCCGCCACCCACGCCACCTTGCTGCGCCTGCTGGACGAGGGTGTCGCCGACGGCCTGCGCATCGACCACCCGGACGGCCTCGCCGACCCCGCCGGCTACCTGCGGCGGCTCGCGGACGCCTCCGGCGGCCGCTGGACGGTCGTGGAGAAGATCCTCACCGGCGACGAACGGCTGCCGGCCGGCTGGGCCTGCTCCGGCACGACCGGCTACGACGCCCTGGACCGCCTCGACGGGCTGTTCACCGACCCGGCGGGCGTCGAGGAGATCACCCGCTTCTACCGCGGGTTCACCGCCGCCCCCGCCGACGCGGGCGGCGAGTGGCAACCGACCGTGCAGGCCGCCGCCGAACGCATCGTCACGCACGACCTGGCCGCGGAGGTGGACCGGCTGACCCGCTCCGCGGTCCGCGCCACCGGGCTGGAGTCCGCCGCACTGCGCGAGGCGATCGAGGCGACGCTCGTCCGGCTGCCGCGCTACCGCCCGTACGTCGTCCCCGGCGAGCCGGCGGACGCGGAGGACACCGCCCTGCTGGAGGCCGCGGCCGGTGCCGCCGGGCACCCGGCGGCCGGGACGGTGTGCGACCTGGCCCTGGGCCGGCACCCGGGCGGCGGCGAGGCCGCCGCGGACTTCGTGGTGCGCTTCGCCCAGGTCTCCTCGGCGCTGCGCGCCAAGTCCGCCGAGGACACGGCCTTCTACCGCTACCACCCCCTGCTCAGCCTCAACGAGGTCGGCCGCGAGCCGGACCGTCCCGCCACCTCGCCCGAGGACTTCCACGCCTTCTGCGAGCGGCTGCGGCGCGACTGGCCGCTGACGGGGACGGTGCGCTCCACCCACGACACCAAACGCAGCGCCGACGTCCGCGCCCGGCTCGCCGCGCTGAGCGAGTTGCCCGGCGAGTGGGCCGGCTGGCTGGGCGAGGTCTCGGCGGACCTGCGGGAGTACCTGGAGCACCGCGGGGTCCCGCTCCCGGCGCGTCATGCGGAGTACCAGGCCTGGCAGTACGCGGCGGTCTTCTGCGACCCCGGTGCCGCGGAGCCGGTGACCGCCACCATGCTCAAGTCGGAGCGCGAGGCGGGCCTGCGCACCTCGTGGACCGACCAGCGTCCGGAGTACGAGCAGGAGCTGACCGGCTTCGTCCGTGAACTGGTCGGCGGGCCGGCCGCCTTCGCCACCGGGCGCATCGACCGCGCCCTGCGCGGGCCCGAACGCGTCAACGTCCTCGGCGCGCACCTGGCGCACCTGACGATGCCGGGCGTGCCCGACGTCTACCAGGGCGACGAGGAACGGCAGTTGCTGCTCGTCGACCCCGCCAACCGCCGCCCGTACGACCCGGGCACCGCGGAGGGCGACCCGAGCGAGAAGCGGCGGGTGACCGAGTTCGCGCTGCGCCTGCGCCGGGCCCGCCCGCAGTGGTTCACCGGCCCGGAGGCCTCGTACGAGCCGCTGTACGCGCGCGGCCCGTCCGGGGAGCACTGCGTGGCCTTCGTCCGCGGCGGGCGGGCGCTCACGGTCGTCACCCGGCTGTCCCGGCGCCTCGCGGACGCCGGGGGCTGGCGCGGCACGGAGCTGGTGCTGCCGGAGGGGGTCTGGACCGAGGTGCTGACGGGCCGTCCGTTCCAGGCCGTGGTGCCGCTGGCGCAGCTGCTGGACCTGCTGCCCGTGGGCCTGCTGGTGCGCGACGTGGACGAGTGAGGTCCCGGTGGGCGGGAGAAATCCGGTACGGACGGATACAGGGCACGAAAGCCGGTAATGTCCCGCCCGTTGAGCGCCGCCCTGGCACCCCCCGGGCGGCGCGGGGGGAGGGACGTCCATGCTCCGGAAGTGGGTGCCGGCACTCGCCGCCGTAATGCTTGCCAGTGGCTGCGGCGGCGGGTCCGCCCCCGCCCGCACGGCTGCCGCGGAATCACCGTCGACGGGATCCTCCGTGACCGCTCCGGACAGCACCTCGCCCGTCCCGGAGAGCACCGCGCCGTCGCCGTCCGCCGTGGAGCCGTCCGAGGCGGTGGTCACCGAGGACGGCACGCCGGCCGGCGCCCCCTCCGACGGCGCCGGTCCGTCCGGCGAACCGGACGGGGCGCCGGCGGGCGGCCCCCGGACGACGAGCTGCGGCGCCCTGCCCGGCAGCGGCACCTTCACCGACCCGCTGCAGCTCGGCGTCGTCGACGGTCCCGTGGTCGCGGATGGCTGCGCGCCGCTGACCCCGGGCTCGCCCTTCAACGTCCGGTACTTCTCGTTCACCCTGCCCACCGCGCCCGGCGCGGACGCGCACGCCGGACCGTCGTTCACCCTCACCCGGGACGCGCTGGGGCCGGTGTACCCGGCCGTCGTCCTGCCCGGCGGGTGGGTCCTCAAGCACAGCCTGGGGTCCGGCTACTGGACGGGGACGGAGCCCTGGTTCACCGGCCGGTACCAGCCGATCGCCGACCTGGCGCCGGGCACCTACATCCTGCGCACGGAGAAGCTCGACTCGCCCCTGCACTCGCTGACCACGCCGGCCTACGACGTCGTCGTCGATCCCGGCGGCACGGCCGGCTAGCCACTGACGGACCGTCAACCACCGTGCGGCACGCCGTTGCTGCCCCCGCGGCGCGCGACCGGGCGCACTGTACGGTATGCGGCATGTATACCGATATTCCCTTCATCCCGCGTCTCGCCGGGGTGCACCACGTCACGCTGCCCGTCGGCGATCCGGCCCGGTCGGAGGCGTGGTACGAGCGGGTGCTGGGCCACCACCGGATCGCGGAGTTCACCGAGGGCGGCGCCTTCGCCGGCATCGCCATGGCCCACCCCGGCGGCGGACCCGTGCTGTGCCTGCGCCACGACCCCGCCCTCGCCGCCGCCTCCGCGGGCTTCGCGTGGTTCTCGCTGGGCGTCCCCGACCTCCCCGCGCTGGAGGCGCTGGCCGCCCGTCTGGACGCGCTCGGCGAACCGCGCGGCGCCGTCGTCCGCACCGCCCGCGGCTGGCTCCTCGCGCAGCTGCGCGACCCGGACGGCCACGAGTTGCGCTTCGCGACCGCCGACGAGGGGCCGCCGCCGTGCCGCGGGCAGGTCCTGCGCCTCGCGGGCGGCCGCGAGCCGGTGCTCCGGTCCCGCACCGCCTGAGCGACGCGGGCCGGACTGTCGGACCCCGCTGTTAACGTCCTGCCATGGACGCCTCGGAAGCCCTGCTCACCCTCATCGAGAACGACCCGGTCGCGGCACAGCACCTCGCCTGGCCCGGTGACTTCGACATCACCCGCCGCGACCCGGTCGAGGACGTGCGCCTGCCCTCGGGCCTGGTGATGCGCCCCATAGCCGGCGACGGCGCCGGCGGCACGTTCTTCCTCTGCGGTGAGCCCGGCGACGCCGAGCGGCCCGTGGTGTACGCGGACTCCGAGGGGCAGGCGGCGCTGATCGGCGCGGACCTGGCGGAGGCGGTCGAGGTGATCGTGTCCTGCCCGATGTGGTGGCGGGACGCGGACTCGGGACTCCCCCTGGAGGAGCTGGAGGCCGAGGTGCGCGAGGACCACCCGGACCTGGACCGGCAGCGCGAAGAGGTGGCCGCGGCCCTCGGGCTGACGCTCCCTCCGGTCGAGGAGGTCGTCGCCCGGCTGCGGGCGACGGCTGCGCGCACGGCGCCGGACTTCCTGCCGTATGTGGACGACGACGGTCACGAGCCGTACGAGCCGCTGTTCCGGCCCTGAGGCCCAAAGGCCCGGCGTGCGCGGCCTCAGGCGGTGGTGAGGCGGAAGCTCATCGCGCCGAAGGTGACCTGGTCGCCCGGGCGGACGGCGGCGGCACCCATGACGCGGTGGCCGTTGACCCAGGTGCCGTTCATCGAACCGAGGTCGCGCAGGACCCACAGCCCGCCCTCGTGGCTGAGCTCGGCGTGGAAACGGGACGTCGAGGAGTGGCTGAGCCGGAAGGTGCACGAAAGGTCCCGGCCGATCCGCACCGGGAAGGGGCCGGGGGCGGGCAGCAGCAGGGGCGGCAGCTGCTGGACGGCCCAGGCCTGCCGCATGCGGGCGCGGAAGGCCGACGTCTTGGTGACGGCGCGGACGATCGAACCGGTCAGCCGGGCCCAACGTCCCTGCGCGGGCGGCAGGTCGGCGACGAGGGCGGCCAACTCGTCGGAGTGGCGGGCCTTGAGCGCGAGTCCCATGCGGCGCACGAAGGTGTCGTGCGACAGCCGCCCTTCGACGGCCCCCTCGCGGAGTACCTCGATGGCGCGCTCGCGTTCGGCGTCCGTGGGACGCGCCGGGTGCGTCGGGAACTCATAGCTCACCTGCGTGATTGTCGGGCCGCGGAGGCCGGGGTGTCCAGAAGGTGCGGCCCGTGCGGCGCCGCCGTTAATTGCGTGGACGCCGCGGAGGCCGGACGGCTACGGTGGGCGCACGCCCTTGACCGAGGAAGGAGGCGGAAGCCATGTGCCTGTTCACCGTTCCGCGCTCCCGCCCCGTTGTCCGCAGGGCGTACTCCGTCTGACCGGGAGCGCACCGCTCTTCCGTGAGGACTTCCCCTTCATGACCGATCTGGTCTTCCGCCCGCTCGTCGCGGGTGAATCGCATCTCTTCCACTCCCTGACCCCCGAGGACCACGGCCTGGTCGGCCGGTCCCTGATGGGTCACTCCTACGCCATGACCGACGAGGGCGGCGAGTACCGCCCCGACTGGACGTGGGTGGCCCTGCGCGACGGCGTCGTGGTCGCCCGCGCGGCCTGGTGGGCCGCTCCGGCCGACGACAAGCCGATAGCGCTCGACTGGTTCGACTTCACCGACGCCGACGCGGCCGTGCGGCTGCTGCGGACGGCGCCGCTCAAGGCCGAGTACGAGCTGGTGCTGCCGCCCGGCTGGCGGGAGCGGCGCGAGGTCCGCGAGGCCGCCCAGTCCCGCATCGACGCGGCGATCGTCTCCGGCATGGAGCTGCTCGTCGAACGCTACCGCTACGTCTGGACCCCCGAGTGCGGGCTGCCCGAGCGCACCGGACGGCTCGAGTACCGGCCGGAGCCGGACGACGCCGTGATCCTGGACGTACTGAGGCGCATCGGGGTCGGCAGCCTCGACGCGCACACCCGCCGCATGGTGCGGCTGCACGGCCCGGACGCGGCCGCCCGCGAGGAGCTGGAGTTCCTCAACTGGCTGCAGTCGCCCCGCGAGTGGTGGCGCCTTGCGTACACCCCGGAGGGCGAGCTCGCCGGCATCCAGGTGCCGGGGCGCAACCCGGGTGGGTTCTGCGTCGGCTTCATCGGTGTCCTGCCGGAGCAGCGCGGCCACGGCTACGCCTACGACCTGCTGGTCGAGTGCACGCACGACCTGGCCGGACACGGCGCCGAGCGGATCGCCGCCGCCACCGACCAGGGCAACGCGCCGATGGCGGCGCACTTCGCCAAGGCGGGTTATCCGGTCGCCGGGGAGCGCGTCAACCTGGTGTGACCCCCGGACGGCGGGCAGCATGGTGCCCATGCGCTTCGACGTGTGGGCACCGGACGCCGGTGAGGTGGAGGTACGGGTCGACGGCCGGGCTCACGACATGGAGCGCGACCCCGAACGCCAGGGCTGGTGGTACGCGGACGTGCCCGCCGGGCACGGTGCGCGCTACGCCTTCGCGCTGGACGGGGGCCCGCCGCGGCCCGACCCCCGCTCCCGGCGGCAGCCGGACGGGCCGGAGGGCCCGAGCGCGGTCGTCCACCACGACCGCTTCGCCTGGGCCCACGAGTGGGCGGGCCGCCCGCTGCCCGGCGCGGTCCTCTACGAGCTGCACGTCGGCACCTTCACCACCGACGGCACCTTCGACGCGGCGGTCGAACACCTGCCGTACCTGGCCGGGTTGGGGATCACCCACATCGAGCTGATGCCGCTCTGCCCGTTCCCCGGCACGCACGGCTGGGGGTACGAGGGCGTGTCGCTGTGGGCCGTGCACGAGCCCTACGGCGGCCCCGAGGGGCTCAAGCGCTTCGTGGACGCCGCGCACGGCCACGGGCTCGGGGTGGTGCTGGACGTCGTCCACAACCACCTCGGCCCCTCGGGCAACCACCTGCCCGCCTTCGGCCCGTACTTCACCGACCGCCACCACACCCCGTGGGGCGACGCCGTCAACCTCGACGCCCCCGGCTCCGACGAGGTGCGCGACTTCCTGGTCGGCAGCGCCCTGTCCTGGCTGCGCGACTACCGCCTCGACGGACTGCGGCTCGACGCCGTCCACGCCCTCGTCGACACCCGCGCGGTGCACCTGCTCGAGGAGCTCTCCACCGCCGTCGACGCCCTGTCGGCCGCGGTCGGCCGCCCGCTCTTCCTGATCGCCGAGTCCGACCGCAACGACCCGCGCACCACCGACCCGCGCGAGGCCGGCGGCCTGGGTGTGCACGCCCAGTGGAACGACGACTTCCACCACGCCCTGCACACCGCCGTCACCGGCGAGGCCCAGGCGTACTACGCGGACTTCGCCGTCTCCCCGGTGACCGCCGTGGCCAAGGCACTGCGCCGGGTCTTCTTCCACGACGGCACCCATTCGAACTTCCGCGGCCGCGCCCACGGCCGCCCCGTCGACCTGACGACCACCCCGGGCCACCGCTTCCTCGCCTACACCCAGACCCACGACCAGATCGGCAACCGCGCCACCGGTGACCGCCTCGGCGCGAGCGTCCCCGCGGGGCTGCTCGCCGCGGCCGCCGCGCTCGTCCTCACCTCCCCGTACACGCCGATGCTCTTCATGGGCGAGGAGTGGGGCGCCCGCACGCCCTGGCAGTTCTTCACCGACCACGACGACCCCGAGCTCGCCGCCGCCATCACCCGGGGCCGCCGCCGCGAGTTCGCGGAGCACGGCTGGAAGGCCGAGGACATCCCCGACCCCCAGGACCCGGCGACCCGGCTGCGCTCCTGCCTGGACTGGTCCGAACCCGCCCGGGAGCCGCACGCGGAACTGCTGGCCTGGTACCGGCGGCTCATCGCGCTGCGCCACGCCGAGCCCGAGCTGACCGACCCGGCCCTGGACGCCGTCCACGTCACCGTGGGCGAGCACACCCTGCGACTGGACCGCGGACGCTTCCGGATCGCCGTCAACTTCTCCCCCGAGGAGGCGCTGGTCCCCCTCCACCACCCCGGCCGCGCCGACCCGCCGGGCTACGTCCCGGTCGCCGCCTGGCGTCCCGGACCACCGCCCGCCGACACCGGTTGCCTCCACCTGCCCGGCCACTCGGTCGCCGTGCTCCGTGAGCGCTGATTACCCTGATCGGGTGACGACCGACGACGAGCCCCGCGCGATCTGCGTCCACTGCGGCGACCCGACCGAGTACCCCGACTCTCAGCCGGGCCCGACCCTCTGCCCGGTCTGCGCCTGGCACGAGGCCCAGCGCACGGCCTGCAGCGGCTGAGCCGCGCGGCCCGGTGGGGTCAGTCCTCCAGCAGCAGCTTGCGGGCGACCTCGACGTCGAAGGACGCGGGCGGGCACACCGGGTCTATCAGGTCGAGGTGCTCCATCAGCAGCCGCCCGACGGCCCAGTTCCGGTACCACTTGCGGTCGGCGGGGACGACGTACCAGGGCGCGGCCTCCGTGGAGCAGCGGCCGAGCACGTCCTCGTACGCCTCCTGGTACGAGGGCCACATCGCCCGGTCCTCCAGGTCGCCGGGGCGGAACTTCCAGTGCTTGCAGGGGTTGTCCAGCCGGTCCAGCAGGCGGGTGCGCTGCTCGTCGCGGCTGATGTGCAGGAAGACCTTGACGACGCTGACGCCGTCGTCGGCGAGCGAGGCCTCGAAGGAGTTGATGGTCTCGCAGCGCTCCTCCCACAGCGAGCGCGGTGCCCGGCCCCTGACCCGCGGCACGAGGACGTCCTCGTAGTGGGAGCGGTCGAAGACCCCTATCCGCCCGCGACCGGGCAGGGCCCGCTCGACGCGCCACAGGAAGTGGTGGGCCTGTTCCTCCGCCGTCGGGGCCTTGAAGGCGGTGATGCGGCACCCCGCGGGGTCGAGCAGGCTCGCGAGGTGCCGCACCGAGCCGCCCTTGCCCGAGGTGTCCATGCCCTGGAGGACGACGAGGACCGAACGCGGGTCACCCGCCGTGCTCTGCGCGAAGAGCCGCTCCTGCAGCGCCGTGATCCGGTCCCGTGCGTACGGCACGCACGCCAGCGCCTCGGCCTTGCCCGCCGGACCGCCCGGCGTGGCGCGCGGGTCGTACGACCGCAGCCGCACGGGGCCGCCGCCCGACGGGACCCGCAGCTTCGCGCGCAGCCCGGGCCTGGTTCCGGATGCGGTGTCCGGGCTCCTCTTCGTCACCGCGCCTCCCTCCGGGGGACCCTCCCCGCTCCCCACGGGCTCCGGTCCGGTGATCCGATGGTGCGCCGGATCCCCCGGCGCCGCCAACGCGGCCGGGGGCCACGGGTGTCACGGCCCGGGCGCCGCGCGCCCCGCAGGGGGCTCAGGCGTCCGGGGTGGCGAGGCGCTTGGCGTCGCGGGCGAGGGCGGTGAGGCGGGAGATGGCCCGGAAGTACTTCTTGCGGTAGCCGCCGGCGAGCATCTCCTCGCTGAAGATGCCGTCGAAGGGCCGCCCGGAGGCCATGACGGGGACCTCGCGGTCGTAGAGCCGGTCGGCCAGGACGACCAGGCGCAGCGCGGTGGCCTGGTCCTCCACGGGGCGGACGCCGCGCAGGAAGACCGCCTCGACGCCGTCGCAGAGCGCGCCGTAGCGGCTGGGGTGGACCCGGGCGAGATGGGCGAGGAGGGCGGCGAAGTCGTCCAGGGAGGCGCCCGGGGTGCGGTCCGCGGCGGCGGTGACCTGCTCGTCGGTGTACGGCGCGGGGGCCTGCGGGAGGCCCCGGTGGCGGTAGTCCTCGCCGTCGATGCGCAGCGACCGGAAGCGGGCGGACAGCCCCTGGATCTCGCGCATGAAGTCGGCGGCCGCGAACCGGCCCTCGCCGAGCTTGCCGGGCAGGGTGTTGGAGGTCGCGGCCAGCTTCACCCCGGCGTCGGCCAGCTTGCCCAGCAGGGTCGAGACGAGCACGGTGTCGCCGGGGTCGTCGAGTTCGAACTCGTCGATGCAGACCACCCGGTGCCCGCTGAGCGCCTGCACGGCCTGCTGGAAGCCGAGGGCGCCGACGAGGTTGGTCAGCTCCACGAAGGTGCCGAAGGCCTTCTGCTCGCGCGGCGCGGGCGTGGCGTGCCACAGCGAGGCGAGCAGGTGGGTCTTGCCCACGCCGTAGCCCCCGTCGAGGTAGACCCCGCCGGGGCCGGCCGGGGCGGCGGGGACGGCCTGACGCCGGAACCAGCGCTTGCGCCCGCCGTCGGCGGGGGCGCCCAGCCCTTCCGCGAAGGCCCGCAGCGTGCCGACGGCCTCGGCCTGGCTCGGCTGCTTCGGGTCCGGGAGGTAGGTGTCGAACCGTACGGAGTCGAAGCGCGGCGGCGGCACCATCTCGGCCACCAGCCGGTCCGCCGGGACGTGCGGCTCGCGTCCGCTCAGCGAGACGGGCGGCGTCCCGCCGGGTATCGGGCTGGTTTCTTGCGCGGCGGCGAAGGACGAGGACACAGCACTCCAGCCTAGTGCCTCGCCGGTGGTCCCCTCGCCGCCGTGTGGCCGACCCCACTGCGTGGGGGCGTGGAAGACTGCAGCCATGCGCCGCCTCTTCCCCGCCCCCGCGACCACTGCCGCACCGGCACCCGCCGAGACCCTGGACACGCCGGAGGCGCTGGCCGACGCCTACGCGTACCCGGAAACCGCGGGCGGGGCGCCCTGGCTGCGCGCGAACATGGTGTCGTCGCTGGACGGCGCGGCCCGGCACGACGGTCGCTCCCAGCCGCTGTCCTCGGACGCCGACATGCGGGTGTTCGGGGTGCTGCGGGCCCTGGCCGACGTGGTGGTCGTCGGCGCGGAGACGGTGCGGCAGGAGGGCTACCGCCCGGCCCGCGCCCGGGAGGCCTTCGCGGACCGCAGGGCCGCGGCGGGACAGGGGCCGGCCGCCGCGATCGCCGTGGTGAGCGCCCGGCTCGACCTGGACTTCTCGCTGCCCCTGTTCACCGAGCCGCTGGTGCCGACCCTCCTGCTGACCGGCGAGGACGCCCCGGCCGACCGGGTCGCGGCGGCCGAGAAGGCGGGGGCGCGGGTCGTCCGGGCAGGCTCCGGCACGGGCGTGGAGCCGGCGCGCGTGGTGCGCGAACTGGCCGCGCTGGGGCTGCGCAGGATGCTGACCGAGGGCGGGCCGCGGCTGCTCGCCCAGTTCGCCGCGGCCGGGGTGGTCGACGAGCTGTGCCTGACGATCGCCCCGCTGCTGACCGCCGGTGACGCCATGCGCATCATGAACGGGCCCGGCATCACCGACCCCGTCCGTTACACCCTGGTGTCGATCCTGGAGGAGGACGGCTTCCTGTTCACCCGCTACGTACGCGGCTGACCGGCCCCCCGGTGCGACCGGGACCGGCCACCGGCCGCCCGCGCCACCGGCCTCACCCGGATGGCGCCGATTGCCCGCCCCGCACTTGTCCGCGTGCCACGGCCCGGGAACGGATGTCCCCGCGTGCCCCGCGCCCGGACGGGGCAGGATGGTTTCCGTGGCAGGCCCGACGGCCCGCGAGAGAGAAGGACGCGTCCGTGTTCACGACCGTACTCATGATCGAGCAGCCGCTCGTCCCCGCCGATGTGGAACTGGTCACCACGCTCCACGGTGACGAGCCCGTCTCCTTCGTCGTCCTGATGCAGCCACGGGGCGACCAGGACCGGCTGCTGCGGGCCATCGACGACGTCGCCCTCGGCGAACTCGACAAGGCCGTCCACGAGCGCGAACGCCCGGAGGGCGACAAGGCCCTGATGCCCGCCGAGCGCGCGCTGAGCCACAGCCTGACCGCCCTGCGCGAGGCGGGCTGCGAGGCGGTGGGCGAGGTGGTCGAGCGGCACCCCATCGAGCTGATGAGGTCGGTGGTCGAGCAGACCCACGCCGACGAGGTGATCGTGCTGACCGCCCCGCACCTGGTGGAGGAGTTCTTCCACCGGGACTGGACCTCCCGGGCCCGGCACAAGGTCGGCGTGCCGGTGCTGAAGCTGTTCGCCCACAACGCTGAGGACTGAGCGGACGCCGTGTCCCCGACTGGTGGAAGAATCGGGGACGGCCGACGACCGACCTCGTGAGTTCCAGGGAGCACCTCGCATGAGCCCCACCCTTCCCCCCGGTATGGACCGACCGCACTTCATCGGGATCGGCGGGGCCGGGATGTCGGGCATCGCGAAGATCCTGACCCAGCGCGGCGCCGCCGTCGCGGGCAGCGACGCGAAGGACTCCGACACGGCCGTTGCGCTGCGCGAGCTGGGCGCGACCGTCCACATCGGTCACTCGGCCGCGCACCTCGCGCAGGACGCGACCTGCGTGGTCGTCTCCAGCGCCATCCGTGAGGACAACCCGGAGCTGGTGGCGGCCCGCGAGCGCGGCATCCCGGTGGTGCACCGCTCGGACGCGCTGGCGGCGCTGATGGGGGGCTCGCGCCCGATCGCGGTGGCCGGCACGCACGGCAAGACGACCACCACCTCCATGCTCGCGGTGAGCCTGTCCGCGCTGGGCCTGGACCCGTCGTACGCCATCGGTGGCGACCTGGACGCCCCGGGCTCCAACGCCCACCACGGCACCGGCGAGATCTTCGTGGCGGAGGCGGACGAGAGCGACCGCAGCTTCCAGAAGTACGACCCCGAGGTGGCGATCGTGCTCAACGTGGAGCTCGACCACCACGCGAACTACGCGTCGATGGACGAGATCCACGAGTCGTTCGAGGTCTTCGTCGGCAAGATCGTCCCCGGTGGCACCCTGGTCGTCGGCGAGCACTCCGGCGCGCGGGAGCTGGCCGCCCGGGTGGCGGGCCGCGAGGGGCTGACCGTCGTGCGCGTCGGCGAGGACGAGCAGGCCGACGTGCGGATCCTGCGGGTCACCCCGCACGGGATGTCCAGCGAGGTCACCGTCCGCCTGGGCGGCGAGGAGCACACCTTCACCGTCTCCGTGCCCGGCCGGCACTACGCCCACAACGCGGTCGCCGCCCTCGCCGCGGGCGTCGCGCTGGGCGTCCCGGCGGAGGACCTGGCCAAGGCGCTCGGCACCTACACCGGGGTGAAGCGCCGGCTGCAGCTGAAGGGCACCGCCGCGGGCGTCCAGGTCATCGACTCCTACGCGCACCACCCGACCGAGATGACCGCGGACCTGCAGGCCCTGCGCGAGGCGGCGGACGACCGGCGCATCGTCGTGGTCTTCCAGCCGCACCTGTTCAGCCGCACCCAGGAGCTGGGCCGCGAGATGGGC
Source organism: Streptomyces sp. NPDC059718 (assembly GCF_042733315.1). Lineage (NCBI taxonomy): Bacteria > Bacillati > Actinomycetota > Actinomycetes > Kitasatosporales > Streptomycetaceae > Streptomyces > Streptomyces sp. NPDC059718. Next base: position 134,825 of record NZ_JBHWGA010000007.1, on the reverse strand, counting down.
CAGGCCCTCGCGCTCGCCGACGCCTCCGTGGTGCTGGACATCTACCCGGCCCGCGAGGACCCGATCCCCGGCATCACCAGCGACCTGATCATCGACGCGGCCGTCGCTGCGGGCGCCGACGTCACCGCGGAACACGACAAGGACGCGGTCCCCGAGGTCGTCGCCGGAATGGCCAAGCCCGGTGACCTTGTTCTCACCATGGGCGCGGGCGACGTGACCGATCTCGGTCCGCGCATCCTCGCGCGCCTGGAGAACTGAGGAGAGGGAGGACCATGGCGTACGAAGTCGACAAGTCCGAGGAGCAGTGGCGTCAGGAGCTGACGCCGCAGGAGTACGCGGTCCTGCGCCAGGCGGGCACGGAGCGTCCCTTCGTGGGTGAGTACACCGACACCAAGACCCGCGGCGTCTACTCGTGCCGCGCCTGCGGCGCCGAACTGTTCACCTCGGACACCAAGTTCGAGTCGCACTGCGGCTGGCCGTCCTTCTACGACCCGAAGGACAGCAAGGCCGTCGAGCTGATCGAGGACCGCTCGATGGGCATGGTCCGCACCGAGGTCCGCTGCACCCGCTGCGGCTCGCACCTGGGCCACGTCTTCGAGGGCGAGGGCTACGACACCCCGACGGACCAGCGGTACTGCATCAACTCGATCTCGCTGCGGCTGGCCCCCGTGGAGGACTGATCACGAAATCCGACGGCTAGGCCCCTCGCGTGGGGCCGACGCGCCACGCGGGGCGCGTCCGTCGACTCCCCGCCCACCGGGTGGCAACGTGGCCCGGCATGGAACACCACGTACGGGCCAGGTTGCTGCTGGCCAGCGCCACCATGCTCTTCGTCGAACTGGCGCTGATCCGGTGGGCGGGCGCGAACGTCGTCCATCTGAGCTACTTCTCCAACTTCATCCTGCTCGGCTCGTTCCTGGGGATCGGGCTGGGCTTCCTGATCGCGGCGGAACGCGGCCAGTGGCTCAAGCGGTGGGCGCCGCTGCCGCTGGCCGTGCTCGTGGTGCTGGTGCGGGAGTTCCCGGTCCAGGTGCGGCAGAGCAGCGGCGACATCATCTACTTCACGGCGGTGAAGACCACCGGGCTGCCGCAGTGGGTGACGCTGCCGGTGCTCTTCCTGCTGGTGGCGTTCGCGATGATGGCGATCGGCAAGATCACCGCCGATCTGTTCCGGCAGCTGCCGTCGCTGGAGGCGTACCGGTGGGACCTGCTCGGTTCGCTGACCGGTTCGGTGGCCTTCGCGGGGGTGTCCTGGCTGCGCGCGCCCTCCCTGGTGTGGGGGCTGATCGCCGCTGCGGCGCTGCTGGTCCTCGGCGGCCGGCGGAACACGCTGCGGTACGCGCTGCCGCTGGCGGCGATGGTGCTGGCGCTGCTCTTCGAGTCGCTGGCGCCGGGGGTGTCCTGGTCGCCGTACTACAAGATCGAGCTGACCCGCCCGGAGCCGGGCACCAGTTCGCGGACGTACAAGATCGCCGCCAACGGCGTGCCGCACCAGAGCATCGCGCCGCTGAAGGTGCTGCAGCAGCCCAACTCCCCGTACGAGCAGGCCTACCGGGAGACCCCGGGCAATCCGCACCGCAAGGTGCTGGTGATCGGCGCGGGCAACGGCAACGACGTCGCCGTCGCGCTGGCCAACGGCGCGCAGTACGTGGACGCCGTCGAGATCGACCCGCGGCTGCAGGAGATCGGGGCGCAGCTGCACCCCGCGCGGCCGTACCAGAATCCGCGGGTGCACGTCCACATCAACGACGGGCGGGCCTTCCTGGAGCGCACGAAGACGAAGTACGACCTCGTCGTGCTGGCTCTGCCCGACTCGCTGACGCTGGTGTCGGGGGCGAGCAACCTGCGGCTGGAGAGCTACCTCTTCACCAGGCAGGCCTTCGAGTCGGCCCGTGACCACCTCGCGCCCGGCGGCGCGTTCGCGATGTACAACTACTACCGGCAGAACTGGCTGATCGACCGCTTCGCGGGCAGCCTGGACCAGGTCTTCGGGCACGCCCCGTGCATGACGGAGTACAGCAAGCGCGCCGCGGTCCTCGTGGCCGGGCTGACGCCGGCCGACCAGACCTGCGGGACGGTCTGGCGGGCCGGCGGGGCGGTGCCGCCGCCCGCGGACGACGACCACCCGTTCCCCTACCTCCTGCACCGCACGGTGCCGAGCCTCTACCTCGGCGCGCTCGGCCTGATCCTGCTGGTCACCGTGATCTCGGTGCGGCTGGCCGGGGTGCGGCTGCGCGGGACGCTCCGCTACGCCGACATGTTCCTGATGGGCGCGGCCTTCCTGCTGCTGGAGACGAAGAACGTCATCGGCTTCGCCCTGTACTTCGGCACCACCTGGCTGGTGAACGCGCTGGTCTTCATCGGGGTGCTGCTGGCGGTGCTGGCCGCCGTCGAGGTGCGGCGCCGCATGCGCCGGCTCAACCAGACGACACTGCAGATCCTGCTCTTCGTCACGCTCGCCGTCGGCTGGCTGGTCCCGGCGCAGGCCGTGCTGTCGCTGCCCTTCGCGGCACGGCTGGCGGCGGCCGTCGCGCTCGCCTTCGCGCCGATCTTCTGCGCCAACCTGATCTTCTCCGACCGCCTCGCCCAGGCACCGGACCCGACCGCCGCCTTCGGCGCCAACCTCCTGGGCGCGCTGACCGGCGGCACCCTGGAGTACCTGGCGCTGCTCACCGGCTACCGCGCGCTGCTGATCCTGGTGGCCGTGCTGTACGCCGGGGCCTGCGTCGCGATGCGGCTGTCCGGCGGCGGTGGCCCCGCCGGCGGCGACGGCGCGGGGCAGGGCCGGCAGGACGCCACGGCGCACGGAAACCGGCTGGTGCGCGAGGGGCCCGCTGCAGCACCATGACGGGATGCTGAGCGTCCTGCTGCCCTTCCTCGGTGCCTGCACCCTGATCGCCGCGGCCCCCGGGCCGAGCACGGTGCTGATCATCAGGCACTCCCTGCGCAGCCGCCGGGCCGGCTTCGCGACCGTCCTCGGCAACGAGACCGGTGTGTTCGTCTGGGGGCTGTGCGCCGCCTTCGGTCTCACCGCGCTCCTCGCGGCCTCACAGCTCGCCTACGACGTCGTGCGGATCGTCGGCGCCGCCGTCCTGATCTGGTTCGGCGTCCAGGCGTTGCGTGCCGCCCGCCGCGGCCCGGACCCCGAGCGGGCCGCGGCGAGTGAGGACGCGACGGTGACCCCGTGGGCGGCCTACCGCGCCGGGCTCGGCATGAACCTGGCCAATCCCAAGGCGGCGGTCTTCGCGATGTCGTTCCTGCCGCAGTTCGTGCCCTCCGGCGCGCCCCAACTCCCCGCGATGGTCGGGCTCGCGGCGCTGTGGGCGGTCTACGAGGTCGGCTACTACGGGGCGTACGTATGGTTCGTCGACCGCCTGAAGTCCGTGTTCAGCCGTGCATGGGTGCGCCGCCGCCTGGAGATGGTCTCCGGCGCAGTGCTCGTGGCGCTCGGCGTGCGGATGGCGCTGGAGGGCTAGGCGCAATGCCGGCCGATGACCCTCCCATGTGCGGTTCGCGCGTCATGACCGAGATTCCAAGATCATTCCGTTGGGCGCCCCCGGCCAAGACGAATACCACACGGTTTCAGGAGAGCAGCGAGTCCAGCCGCCTGAGCCGCTCGGCGGTTTCGGAGCCGGGGGCGGCGCCGTAGAAGATGATGCGCTGGCCGGAGGAACCGGAAAAGCGCACGACCTCCTTGCTGAGAGTGAGGTGTCCGACGAGTGGGTGATTGAACTCCCGGACTGCGTGCGCGCACTCAGCCACCGGATGGGTGTCCCACAACTCCACGAACTCCGGGCTTTTGAGCCTCAGTTCGTTGATCAGCTCGCTTATGATCAGATCACTGGGGTATTCCGTCGAGGTCATCCGCAGAAAGCCGGCCATATTGCGCGCCCAGTTATCCCAGTCGACAATCAGGTCGCGCATCGCCGGCTCGAGGAAAGTTTGCCTTGCCAGGTTCGGCCGCTGGTCCGCGTTCAGACCGAACAGCGCGAATCCCAGTCGGTTGCCGCCGAGCACGTCCGTGCGCCTGCCCATGATGCACACCCCCTGCTGGGTGACGCTCTCGGCTAGTGCGATCACCGAGCCCCGCACCCTTTCAGGCCCGACCCGATGACTCACGACCGGTGGAGGCCATGCCAGGCGCAACAGGTGGAGCCGATCGATCTCGTTCAGGTGCAGCGCGCCCGCGATCGCCTCCATCACCGAACCGGACAAGTGGTGACCCTCCCCCTGCTCGACGCGGGTGTAGTAGTTCACGCTCACCCCGGCGAGCCGCGCGACCTCTTCACGCCGCAGACCCGGTACTCGGCGCGGCGAACCATGTGTGGCGATCCCGGCGTCCGCGGGCGAGAGCTCCGCCCGTCGGGCGCGGAGAAAGTCTCCGAGTTCCGCGTTCCGCATTCTGCTCACATTAGGAGCTTATGCTCCTAACTGTCCGACGGCAAGAGCGTCCCCGAGCCGGAGTTCCCGCCCCCCAAGCCCGGCGAGGACGGAAGGACCCCACGGAAGCCCCCCGAGGGCACCTCGGCGCCCTTCGAACACAGCCCGACGGCCCCGTGACGGTACACACACGACGTACGAGGGCCCTCGGGCGGCGTCGAGCCCTTGAATCCGCGTTCGCGCTATTCAGCAGCCTGGAGCACCGAGTCCGGGGTCCGGAGCGGACGGACATGCGTGTGGCGACCCTGGAGGGCGTTTCCCATGGCGGTGAAGTTCCGACTCGTCGGCGGGGCGCTGACTGAAGGTCGATGACGCCTTTTTCTTCGCATTATGGGTTCCCACAGCGTGGGTACCCACAGCGCGGTAAGGCACCTGTTGGGCGGAATGTACTGATATAAGTATGTTTTTGGCGACAGTAGCGCTCTGGCTGCCGTCGTTGCGCTGCATACGATTCTCAGCACGTCGGCCCTCCGGGAACCCTTCCGGAAGATCGTCGCCGCCCTGTTGCACGCTCGACGCGAAACCCGCTTCGAGGTCACGTACGGGCTCGTCGCCCTCTCTGACGAAACGGTCCTGCGGAACGTCGAGATTGCGTGCGACTCAAGAAGTCTTCGGCGGGAGGGGAAAACTCAGACGAGGGGATCGCCGCGGTCGTCGGCGCCACCGGTTCGCAAGGCGGTAGTCGTGCAGGGCGACCCTGCTTTCGCTGCGCGGGCCGACTTACGTTGCCGACTCACCCAATACGCAGCAGGGTTGAGGCGCTGCCGGACGAGGAGCCGTTCTGCGCCGGCGGGTGCGGCTTGAACCACGGGTTCGACATCGAGAGCGGTCGGGAGTAACGCGCCGACGACCTCATGCGGCTCCCCGGGCGGGAGCCGGCGGCACGGTGAGAACCGATGCGAGTGAAGCTGGGGGTTCCTGTACAGGGACCAAGTCCCGTTTTTGCACGGGTCATACCGCAAGGCGGCTGGGACCGCCTCCTTCAGGCGGGTCCGGGAAATTCCTGCTGAGGCGGACAACCGCCTGATCCCGTGTTGCACCGCAACTCAGTGCTGACAGCGATCTCAAGTACACGGCGACCTCACACGGCCGAACGCCCTGTCACATCGCCGAAGTCACCGGGCCATCGGACTGCAGCTCCCTTCAATCGGTGCCCAAGAAGGGCACCCGGAACACAACCTTTAATACAGGAAGCCAACCAAAATGAAGCACAATCGACGGACTTTCCTCGGCATGGCCGGCGGCACCGCGGTCGCTGCCGCCGTGGCCGGCACGGCCGTCTACAGCGCTACCGGCCTGTTCCAGGGAAGCGCACAAGCCAGCCAGACGCTCGCCGGCGGCAGCGCGCCGCTTGACGGCGTGAGCTCCCCGGAGTTCACCGAACTGACTCCGTTCAGGGACCCGCTGCGCATCCCTCCGACGCTGCGCCCCGGCGACGAGGCGATCACGAAGGTCGACCTGGTGGAGTCCCGGATCCGTCTGCACTCCCAGATGCCGGCCACCCGCCTGTGGACCTACATGGGTCACTTCCCCGGTCCGACCATCGAGGTGCGGAGGGGGCAGCGGGCCCGCATCGCGTGGCAGAACAACCTGAAGGGCACCATCCCCATCAAGGCCGTCTTCGTGGCTCCGGACGGCCCCGGGCCCGGCCTGCTGCCCTACAACAAGCCGGGATCCGCCGGTGCGATCGCGCGCTCCGAGGTCGACAAGCTGACTGCCTGGACCACGGTCCACCTGCACGGCGGCCACAGCCACGCCCTGAACGACGGCGGGGCGGACCTCGCGGTCACGCCCGGCAGCGCGCAGTTGGCCGAATACGGCAACGACCAGGCCGCGACGCGCCTCTTCTACCATGACCACGCCATGGCGATCACTGCGCTGAACGTGCAGTCCGGACTGATGGGCAACTACATCATCCGCGACGACGTGGAGGACAAGCTCGGTCTGCCCAGCGGCGCGTACGAAATCCCGCTGACGATCCAGGACGTCAACTTCGACACCGACGACCAGGGGCGGCTGACCGGGCAGGTTCTCAGCAAGAAGGTCTATCTCGCGATGCCGATGCCGGGGATGATCCCGCCGTCCATCGCGACCCTCAGCCCGTTCACCATGGTGAACGGTGTGGTGTGGCCTCACCTGAACGTGGAGGCCCGTGCCTACCGGTTCCGTCTGCTGAACATGTCGCCGGCCCGCGTCTACCGGATGGCCGTGATCGACGAGTCGACCGGCAAGGTGGTGAAGGGAGCCATGAAGGTCGTCGCCACCGACCTGGGCCTGCTCGGCGCTCCCCAGACCGTCGACGAGACGCTGTCGCTCTCCCCGGCGGAGCGCGCCGACGTCGTCATCGACTTCGCCGCCTTCCCGGGCAAGAAGCTCAAGCTCGTCAACACCATTCCCGGTGTGGACGCCGGCACCGCCGTGCCTGACGCCCTCTTGCCCTACCCCCAGATCATGCAGTTCCACGTCGGGCGGGAGGGGAACAAGGCATACACCGTTCCGGCGGCTCTGTCTCCCCGCTTCAAGAAGGTCACCCTCGACGATGTCTCCGGGGGTGTGGAGCGGTTCGTCGTGCTCACCCTCAGCAAGGCCGGCATGCCGGTGATCTGGGAGATGAAGGAGGTCTCCGACGACGCATCCGGCGAGGGCGTCGTGAAGGTCACCGTGTCTGGTGAGACGAAGACCCTCCGTCGTATGGCCTCGATCTTCGAGGACTCCACCAACTTCTTCGCGTCGAGCAGCACGTGGGAGAAGTGGAACATCATCAGCATCGCACCGCCCAACCTGCCGATCTACCATCCGCTCCACATTCACCTGATGGACTTCCAGGTGGTGGACCGGCGTACGGTCGACGTCAGCGGATTCGACTTCGCCAACGGCACCACGACGTCTCCCATAACCCTCGGCGACCGGGTGCCCGTTGCCCCTGAGGAGTCCGGCTGGAAGGACACCATCACCGTCAACGCGAACACCATGGTCACGATCGGCGGCAAGCTCGCCGAGCAGACCGGCCGGGTCATGTACCACTGCCACCTCTTCGACCACGAGGACGAGGGCATGATGCGGCCCTTCGTGGTCATGCCGCCGGCCGTGCACGAGATCCACAGCGGCCTGATGGGGATGAACCGCGGTGAGCGCCACGCGATGTAACCCGGTCACGGACTCCCCGCTCGTGAAGGCTGCGCGCTGATCGTCGATCGTGCCCGGTGGCGGGTGAACCGGCCGAGTGGGGGATTCGGAAAGTCGGCCTCGCGGCACGGTACCGAGATGACCCCGGGATGACACAGTGCCTGGCGACTGTCTGAGGCTGGACGGGAAGTCCGTCTCCGGGCCGGGCCCCGTGGCTCGGATCCACGAGTGTGGGTCCGAGTCACCGGGGCTCCGCGCCGACACGAGCCGAAGCACCTGTCCGCCGCCCCGAGGTCGGAGAAGCCTGACGGCCGCACGCCGCACGGGCGGAACCGGACGACGCCGCCGACGAACGAGGATTGTCCGACCTGAAATCCACCTGGCCCGGTGCTGCGCCCGCCGCCGTGTCACACAGTTCCGCCGCTCCGGCGACCGACTCACTGGCTTTGTTCGCACTCATTGCTCGAGCGTGGGTGCCGATTGATGGGACCCACGTGTCTTCGACACAAGAGCAAACACCGCAGAACGGCCTCGATGGGGCCGCGGTGGCCGTATCAGAGGCCGCCGACCGCACCTCGCCGCCAGCCGTGCCGATACCCGGGGCCGGCACCACGGAGTCGGGTCGTTCATGGCGGGGGGTTCGGGGGCTGCTTGTCCGTCTGCATTTCTATGCGGGGGTGTTCGTCGCTCCTTTCCTGCTGGTGGCGGCGCTGACGGGGCTGGCCTACACCTTCACGCCCCAGCTCGACCAGCTGGTCTACGGCGACCGGTTGCGCGTCGAGCAGCCGGGTGGTGAGCCGCGTCCACTCGTTCAGCAGATCGCGGCGGCCCGGGCCGTCCACCCGGAGGGGACGCTGGCCTCGGTGGTCACCCCGTCCGGACCGGAGGCCACCACGCGGGTGGTGCTGTCCGTCCCGGAGTTGGGCGACAGGCAGCGGACGGTGTTCGTCGACCCCTACACCGCCGAGGTGCGCGGCGAGCTGACCACGTGGTACGGCTCGACGCCACTGACCACGTGGCTGGACGACCTGCACCGCAATCTGCACCTGGGCGAGACCGGCCGGCTCTACTCGGAGGTCGCCGCGAGCTGGCTGTGGGTGATCGTCGCGGGCGGACTGGTGCTCTGGCTCGGACGCGCCCGCGGGCAGCGCGCACCGTCGGCCCGGGGTGTCCTGCTGCCCGACCGCTCCGCCCGGGGCGTGCGGCGGACCCGGAGCCTGCACGCCGTCACGGGTGTGTGGCTCGCGGTCGGTCTGCTCTTCCTCAGCGCGACCGGTCTGACCTGGTCGCACTACGCGGGTGACCGGTTCGGCCAGGCTCTGGACGCGGCCAGGGGCCATGCGCCGGAACTTGACACCGCGCTGCCCGGCGCGGCGGCGGCGAGCGGGGACGGCCATGAGGGACACGCGGGGCACGGCACCGGCGGGGCCACGGGATCGTCGGACCCGGCCGCCTTCGATTCGGTCCTGGCGGTGGCCCGGGACGCCGGGCTGCGTGGCACGGTGGAGCTCACGCCGCCCGCGGACACGGCGGGCGCCTGGACGGTGGCCCAGGACGACGACCGGTGGCCGGTGCACTACGACCAGGTCGCCGTCGACGCGGCGAAGGGCGAGGTCACCTCGGAGAGCCGGTGGGCCGATTACCCGGTCCTGGCGAAGCTCAGCAAACTCGGCGTGCAAGCGCACATGGGCCTGCTGTTCGGTGTCGCCAACCGGATCGTGCTGGCGGTCGTCGCGCTCGGCCTGGTCCTGGTCGTCCTGTGGGGCTACCGGATGTGGTGGCAGCGCCGCCCGACACGTGACGGCCGCGCGAAGCCGTTCGGCAGGGCCCCCGCGCGCGGCACGTGGCGGCGGCTTCCCCTGCCCGTGCTGGTCCTCGGCATCCCGGCCGTCGCCGCCGTCGGCTGGGCACTGCCCGTCCTCGGGATCACCCTGGCCGGATTCCTCGCCGTGGACGTCGCAACGGAAGTCATCCGGCGGGCCCGCGCCGCCTGACGGAAGAAGGCGGGCTTTCCGCACGGCGCCGTCATCGCGCGTGCGGGAGACCCGGCGTCGGCCACTGGGTCGCCGAGCAGGCCCCCAGCTGATGTTCGCGACGCTGACCGAGTTACCGGCCCGCTACCGCGCCGCCGTCGCGTACCGCTCGATTCGCTGGAGGGGTCTGCCCGGACCTCCGGGCAGACCCCTGGACGGGACGGGAACGGTCCCGACCGGTGTGGCCATGACTCTTCACCGGAGCCCTCGACGTCGTCCTGCTTGCCGGAGTCCCGGCGGACAGGATCGGGGCGTACGCCACCTCATGTCGCAGTAGCGATCCGGGCAGGCGGCACAGGGGGCCGCTTCACACCGTTCTGCGTCCGGCTCCCCCTTCGGGCCTTCAGGCGCCTGCCGTTGTCCGTACACCTGGCCCCACAGGCTTCGCCGCCTGTCCGCGAGCCGCCGAGCCTTCACCACCCCAGACGGGAGTCATGGATGTTTGCCGACATCGGTCCGCTCGAAGTAGCCACCCTGATCGTGCTCGCCGTCGTTCTCGTCGGTCCCGACAAGCTCCCCAAAATGGTGTCCGACGCCATGCGGACCCTGCGCAAGATCCGCGAGCTCTCACAGAACGCTCAGGCGAGCATCCGCAAAGAACTCCCCCCTGAACTCAAGGACCTGAACCTCGAGGACCTCAACCCGAAGGCACTCGTGGCCAGAAGCCTGGGTGCCGAGAACCTGTACCTCACCGAGCTGGCCACCGGCCTCGAAGGGGAACCGCACGGCGGCACAGCGGCGGAGACCTCGACGAACTCCGGGAAGTCCGCCGGACCCGGACCGACGTCCACGACCGCAGACCGCCGGTCTTGAGGAAATCACCGGCGCAGGGAAGGCCGGTACGGCCACGGCAAGGCCACCTCGTGACACGGGAAGTCGCGCGCCGCCCTGACGCATCACCCTGTCCGCCGACCGCTGTGGCCGCCGTCGGCCCGGTGCGTCAACGCACCGATTCCCGTACAGGGCAAGGCTCCGGCGTCCGTCGGCAGCCGGCCCAACATCGCTGGGGCGCCGTTCGGGTGCCTCAGTCCCTCAGAAAGGAAACGCCCATGTTCGGCAGGCTCGGAGCACCCGAGATCATCCTCATTCTCGTCGTCGTCCTGCTCCTGTTCGGCGCCAAGCGCCTTCCCGAGATGGCCCGTTCCTTCGGGCAGTCGCTGCGGATCCTCAAGAGCGAGACCAAGGCCATGCGCAAGGACGACACCGGCGAACCCCCCGCCGGCTCGCCCGCCACGCCCCCCGCCCTGCAGTCCGTGGCCGATGGCCGTGGCATCGCTCCGGAAACGACCGAGACAGACACCCCGCACCGGCGTTGAAGCACCACAACCACCCACCGACCGTGTGCAGCCGGTGCCGCCCATCAAGGAACCCGAACCGCCCATGCCCACCCCCACGACGCACAACGCTGCCCGGATGCCGCTCGCAGAGCACCTGCGCGAGCTGCGAAACCGCCTGATCAAATCCGTCGGGGCGATCCTGCTCACCACCGCCATCGCGGCCTTCTCCTACCGTCAGCTGATCGGATTCCTCATCGATCCCCTACCGGGCTGCGCCCCGGGCCGACCGACCGGCACCACCAGCGCGGGACACTGCGGCCTGATCTCCCTCAACGGACTTCTCTCACCCTTCACCCTCGCACTGAAGGTGTCGATCACCGCGGGAGTCGTCGCCGCCAGCCCGGTATGGCTGTATCAACTGTGGGCCTTCATCGCACCGGGACTGCACCGCAACGAGAAGAAATACACACTCGCCTTCCTCGGAGCCGGCATCCCCCTGTTCCTCACAGGCGCCGCCACGGCGTACTGGACCCTGCCCACCACGGCACGGGTACTGATCTCCTTCACCCCCGACAAGGCCACCAACCTCCTGCCCGTCGACGACTTCCTCGACCTGGCCACCCGCATGGTCCTCGTCTTCGGCCTCTCCTTCGAACTCCCCGTCCTCCTCGTACTGCTGAACCTCGGCGGCGCCATCACCGCCCGCCGGATGACCGGCTGGTGGCGCGGCATGCTCATGGCCATCGCCCTCTTCGCCGCACTCGCCACCCCCAGCACCGACCCCCTCAGCATGCTGCTGCTCGCCACACCGATCAGCCTGCTCTACCTCGCGGCGTGCACCATCGCCTGGTGCAACGACCGCCGCCGCGAACGCACCAACAGCACCACACCAGGCGCAAACCCACAGGACACCGAAGCATCCCCCCTCGACCTGACACCGGCCCCCATCGAACCCCCCGACAGCACCACCATCAGCCCACCCTGACACGCCCTCCCGAACCCGAGCGGGCAGCCGCCACGCGACGGGCCACGTCGCCCGTATCTCCACGGACCCGACACCGGTGGACTCAACCGGTTGTCGCAACGGCCCGGTCGGCCTCGGCCTTCACAACCGCTGGCGCGCCCCGACCGTGAATCCAGGGACGCCCCGCTGAAAGCAGGCCTGCACCGCCTGGCGACCCCCACCAAGCCCGCCCTGCTCTATGTGCCAAGCCGCCTTCCGCCCTGACCGGTCCCCCTGCTGCGACCATGCGACCGTCGCGATGGTGGGCGGACGTGATCGAGGGTGGTGGGGTCCTCGAGTCACACCAGGCGGGTCTCGCGGGCGAGCTCTCCGGAGTCGATCGACCGTGCCCACCACTCCCGCCCACCCATCACCACCTTGACAGGTGATGGTTGCGTCGCGATCATTTAGTCACCTCCTGGGCAGGTGACGCAGGTAAACGCACGCCCGTCAGAAGGTTTTGCGATTCAAGGAACCCGCAACATTCCCAATCCCCTGGAAGGGCATGCCATGTCGAACAGCTACACCGCCGTCGTGAACGTCACCGGCGAGGGCCGCAACGGCGGCCGCGTGCGGTCCGACGACCGTCTGCTGGAGACCACCCTGTCGCTGCCCAAGGAATTCGGCGGTGCCGGCACCGCCACCAACCCTGAGCAGCTCTTCGCCGCGGGCTGGGCAGCGTGTTTTCTCGGCGCCGTTCGTCGTGCTGCCGCCGACCGCAAGGTCGGGCTGTCCAGCACGGAGATCAACGCCGAGATCACCCTGAATCACAGCGACGGCGAGTTCTCCCTCGCCGCCGTCCTCAACCTCGAACTCGGCGGCGTCGACCAGGACCAGGCCACCGAGCTCGCCAACGCCGCCCACCAGCTCTGCCCCTACTCGAAGGCCACCCGCGGCAACATCCCCGTCACCATCAACGCCACTGCCGTCTGAGCCGGCCGGGAGTGGACGCCGGCGCCCAGGGCCTCCATGGGTCGCCTCACGTCCAACTGCCAGCAAGACATGGTGGATTCACAGCCGGCGCTCCCCGAGGAGTCGTCGCAACACCCGCCGTTCGAAGGTGGGCGGGACGTTCGAGGGATGGGTTCTCAAAGCCGTGGATCCCCAGGGCCTCGTCGCCGCACACTCAACGGTCGGCCGCGTACAGCTGCCGGCGCGGCTCGCCGTTTGTGACCCTGGCCAGGACACCCGGGCCGCTAGCTAGCCCCGGCGCGCGCTGAGCGTCGCCGCGAGCCAGCCGGCGCCCGCGGCGGCGAGCGCCGCGAGCAGGAGGGGCACCAGCGGGAACGGGACCGCGCCGGTACGGGAACCGGTGACGAGCCCGGTGACCGCCGCGTTCGCGGGCGATCCGGCGGCGACGAGGACCAGGACCGCGGTGAGGGCCGTGACGGGCACCGCCCATCCGGGGCGGAGCAGCACCGGGGGGTTGGTGAGGGCGCCGACGGCGGTGCCGAGCAGCGCGGTCACCAGGGCGGCCAGGAGACCGGCCACGGCCGCCGGGACCACCGGGATGGCCTTCAGGTGGTCCGTGGTGCGGGGGTCGGCGATGCCGAGCACCACGGCGGTGCCCGCGGTGCCCAGCACCACCGAGCACAGCAGCGCCGCCAGGACGCCCGCCGTGTGGGCCCGCCCCGGCCCGGTGGCGGCCGCCACGCAGGCGCGGGCGGCCGGCGGCTCGGCCGTCACGCTGACCCGCACCAGCCAGGCCGCGGCCGGGAGCAGCGCGGCGGCGCTCCAGCCGAGGGAGTCCAGCAGCGGCTGCGGGCCCCCGGCCAGCCCGATCCCCATGACGGCCAGGTGGAGCAGGAGCGGCGGCAGCCAGCGGAAGGACCGCAGGAGCAGGGAGATCCGGTAGTGCAGCAGTGCGGTCATGAGGACTCCGTGGGCGGCTCCGCGGGGCGGACCGCGCGGATGTGCCAGGGCGGGGCCGCGGCGAGCAGCCGCCGCAGGACGGCGTCGGACCCGGCGACGGGGACGGTCACCCGGAGCGTGCCGGGCGCGGCGGGCTCGTACGCGAGCCCGGCCGGCGGCTCCCCGCCGCCGGTCGCCTCGATGACGACGCGCGGCCCGGCGGCGGCGTCCAGGGGCACCGGCACGAGCCGGGCGTCCTCGACGCGGTGGACCTCCGTGGTGTCGCCGGCCAGCCGGCGCGGGTCGTGGTCGACGAAGACGACGGTGCCGCCGGCGGCGCTCCGGGCGCGCACGGCGTCGTCCAGGACGGTGCGCGCGTCCCGGTCGAGCCCCGTCCACGCCTCGTCGAGGACGAGGAGTTCCGGCTCTGCCACCAGCGCCTGGGCCACAGCGACCTTCTGGCAGGTGCCCTTGGACAGCTCGGCGAGCGGGATCCGGGCGTACCCGGCGATGCCGAAGCACTCCAGCCACTCCGCGGCCCGCCGGGCGGCGGCGGCGCCGCCGAGCCCGTGCACCCGCCCCAGGTGCACGAGGTAGCCGTGCGCGTCGAAGGGCAGTGCCGGCGGGAACCGCTCGGGCACGTACGCGGTGCGCGGGCGCCCGCTGACCCGGCCCGTGGTGGGGCGGTCGATGCCGGCGAGGATCCGCAGGACCGTGGACTTGCCGCTGCCGTTCGCCCCCTCGACGCGCAGCACCCGTCCCCCGGGCACGTCGAGGTCGACGCCGCGCAGCACCCAGGGTCCGCGCGCCCCGTACCGGCGGCCGACCGCCTCCAGCCGCACGTCAGTTGGACGGCTGGTGGGGTGTGGACTCGCTGGGCCGGACGATGACGAAGCCCTCCCCCTGCAGCATCAGCTGCACGGCCTCGCCCGAGCCGCCGCGCAGCATCGAGCCGAAGCTCTGCGAGCGGTGCAGGGAGGTCTGCAGCTGGGCGCTCCAGCCGACGACCGCGTCGGTGTCGACGTACACCGGGGCCTGCGGGGTGACCGGGATGACGATCGGGGTGCCCTCGCACATCACGCCGAGGCGGCCGTGCCCGGTGAAGACGCTGTTGAACAGGCCGCCGCCGGCCATGCCCGCGCCCTTCACGACCTTTATCTCGTAGGAGAGCGTCGAGTCGAAGACCAGCACGTTGCGGCCGTTGATGGTGAGGCTGTCGCCGGGGTCGAGGTCGATGACGAAGCAGTTGGCGGCCTCGTGCGCGAACCAGGCCTCGCCCTGGCCGCGCACCGACATCAGCGGCAGGCCCTCACCGGTGAAGGCGCGCTTGAGGAACTTGCCGACGCCCTGCCCCTTCACCTCGAACTGCAGGTTGCCGCGGAAGGCGATCATCGAGCCCTGGCGCGCCAGGCACTCGCCGTTCACCGCGTACTTGATCGACTTGGCGTTCTGGAGGGTCATGCCGGGCTCGGTGGCCGGCTGCGCCGTGTTCTCGGTCGCGAAGAGGTCGCTGTGCACCCCGGCATCCTGGCCCGGAGGGATCGGCTCCGACAAGCTCTTGCGGGGCGGGTGGCAGACTGTCGAGGTGACAACCGATCCTCGCGACGCCGCTCCCCAGTTCGTCCTCCCCCTGGTCGTCCGCATCGAGCGGACCGCCCCGCCGGCGCGGACCGACGCGCTGGAGACGGCCGCCCGCGCCGTGCTCCTGTTGCGCTCCGACGAGCGCGCCACCGCCGGGGACGGGGAGTGGGCCGGGGCGGTACGGGGCTGGGAGGACGCCCGCATCCGCAAGGTCGTACGGCGGGCGCGCGGCGCCGAGTGGCTGCGGGCCGAGGCACTGCCCGGCATCACCGTCACCGGCAAGTCGGCCGAGGTCCGGGTCTTCCCGCCGGTGCCGCTGGACGGCTGGCCCAAGGACCTGGCGCGGCTGCAGGTGTCCGGGACGGAACTGGAGGACCCGGAGCCGCCCGCCGGGCCGGAGAGCGGGACGCCGGTGCTCTGGCTCAACCCCGGGGTGCAGATGTCGGCCGGCAAGGCCATGGCACAGGCCGGGCACGGCGCCCAGCTCGCCTGGCTCGCACTGCCCCCCGCCGAGCGCGCACAGTGGCGCGACGCCGGATTCCCGCTGGCCGTGCGCACGGCGCCGCAGGCCGGCTGGGAGGCGCTCACCGCCTCCGGGCTGCCCGTGGTGCGGGATGCCGGGTTCACCGAGATCGCCCCGGGGTCGTGCACCGTCGTGGCGGACCACCCGGCGCTGCGCCGCTGAGGCGCCAAGCTCAAATCAAGCTCTGAAACCCGCCCCCGCGGGGTTCACCCGCCCTGCGCGGGGCCAGAACCCCGGCAGGAGGAAGGGGGGCGCATGGAGCACTCGTATCTGGGCACGGGCATCGGCTGGCGGCCGGAGATCGCGGCGGCGGTCGAGGCCCTGGCGGAGGCCGGCCGTGTCGACTGGGTCGAGGCGGTCGCCGAGAACGTGTGCCCGGGCCATCTCCCCGACTCCCTGCTGCGGCTGCGCGAGCGCGGTGTCACGGTCGTCCCGCACGGTGTCTCGCTCGGCCTCGGGGGCGCCGAGCGGCCCGGCGCGGACCGGCTGGCCGCGCTCGCGCAGCGCGCGGAGGCGCTGGGCGCCCCGCTGGTCACCGAGCACATCGCCTTCGTGCGCGGCGGCGGGGAGCTGACGGGCTCGGCGCACCTGGAGGCGGGGCACCTGCTGCCCGTGCCGCGGACCCGGGACGCGCTGGACGTCCTGTGCGAGAACGTGCGCATCGCGCAGGACGCGCTGCCGGTGCCGCTCGCGCTGGAGAACATCGCGGCGCTGATGGCCTGGCCGGACGAGGAGATGAGCGAGGGTGCCTTCCTCGCCGAACTCGTCGAGCGGACCGGGGTGCGCCTGCTGATCGACGTCGCCAACCTGCACACCAACCACGTCAACCGCGGCGAGGACCCCCTCGCCGCACTCGACGCGCTGCCTGTGCACGCCATCGCCTACGTCCACGTGGCGGGCGGTGTCGAGAGGGACGGCGTGTGGCACGACAGCCACGCGCACCCCGTCCCCGAGGCCGTGCTGGACGTGCTGGCGGCGCTGTACGAGCGGGCCTGCCCGCCCGGCGTGCTGCTGGAGCGCGACGACGACTTCCCCGCCGGCGGCGAACTGGCCCGCGAACTGGCCGCGATACGCCGCGTGGTGGACGCGGGCACGGGCGGGCGGACGGACGTGCCGCCGGCCGTGCCCGCAGGGGTCGCCGCGGCGCCCGGGGCGGCCCGTCAGCGCCTCGCACTGCGCCAGACCGCGCTGTTGTCGGCGCTCGTGGCCGGGACGCCGGTGCCGGAGGGCTTCGACCGGACCCGGATCGGTGTGCAGAGCCGCGCGCTGGCCGCCAAGCGCGCCGGCATCGTCGCCAAGGTGGCGCCGGAGCTGCCGGAGATCCTGGGGGCCGCGTACCGGCCGCAGTTCCTGCGCTACGCCGCGCGGCGGCCGCTCGACGGGGGCCACCGCCGCGACGCCATGGCCTTCGCCGCGTACGTCCTCGACGGGGACGACCCGCACGACCCCGCGGTCACCAGGCGGCTGGCCGCGTGGTGGCGCGAACGCTCCGGCCCGGCACCGCTCCCGGCCTGGCGGCAGCGTCTGCGCGGAAGGGTTTTCCCGGCGCCGCGACAGCCCTCACACGTATTCATACGTATGCGGGACGCGCTCCGTTCAAAGCTGCCATAATCTTTTTCCAAGGGCCTCCCACCTGCGAAGGGAATGGCGGCGGGGCCCATCGGGCGCGAAAAGGCAACAACGTATCAAGGACCGGGTCCGGATTCCTGGAATTCGCGAATACGTGACAGTTCCTCGCCCTGGACGCTTCAAACGCACTAACGTGCGGTCCCATGCGATCCACCCGTTACGCCACCGGACTCAGCCTCGTGGTCGGGGCTCTCGTGGTCACGCTCGCCGCGCTGGCCTACCCCGTCATGTCCGGGCTGAACAGCCCCGCCGTGACCGCGGCCGGCGCCCAGACCGTGTCCACGCAGTACGGTCCGCTCACCCAGCTGGACCGCACCTTCGTCACCAAGGTCCGGCTGGCCGGCCTGTGGGAGTTCCCCGCCGGGCAGATGGCCCTGCAGAAGGGGACGACGCCTGCGGTCAAGCGCGCGGGGCAGCACCTGATCGACGGGCACACGAACCTCGATTCGACGTGCCGCACGATCGCGCCCCAATTGGGCATCCCCCTGCCCAACCAGCCCACAGCACAGCAAATGGGCTTTCTGGCCACCATGTCCGCGGCGACCGGACCGGATTTCGACCAGAAGTTCGCGAACATCCTGAGGCTCGCCCACGGCCAGGTGTTCTCGGTCGTGGCCCAGGTACGCGCCACCACCCGCAATTCGCTGGTGCGCGAACTGGCCGACCAGGCGAACGCGACGGTGCTCGACCACATCACCGTCCTGGAGAAGACCGGCCTGGTCAACTTCGACCAGGTCGCCGTGGACACGACCGCCAGCCCCACCAACCCCGGTGCGGCGGTGCCGGTCTCCCCTGCTCCCGGTGAGCCGACCTTCATCGTCACCCCGTCCCCGACGTACTCACTTCCCCCAGCGGCTTCGTCCCCCCAGCCGTCGCAGTAGAAATGAGCGATCCGATGCCCACACGACAACACATGAACCACCGGCGCAGGTTGAGCACCAAGCAACTCGTGCTGATAGCCGTGCTGGCACTGCTCGGCTCCGGCGGCACCTTCGCCCTGGTCACCGGTTCGGCCTCGGCCCACTGGCGGTCCAACTCCGGTCACTCGGGCGGCTGGCAGAGCCCCAGCCCGGGGAACAGCACCAAGGCGGACAACGGGGGCCAGAACGGCTCCACGGCCCCCTCCGCGGCCCCCTCCGCGGCCCCCTCCGCGTCCGCCTCGGCCTCCGCGTCCGCGCCCGCCGGCGGCGGCTCGCAGACCAACGGCCCCTCCCCCGAGGACTTCGCCGACATCCGCTCCGTCCAGCCCAACGTCCAGCGGGCGGCGAACCAGCGGGGCGCCTCGCGCGGCACGTTCACGGCGCGCTGCGGCCGCAACGAGAACAAGCACCACAACCCCGACAACTTCATCGTGGCCCCCGGCGTCGCCAACGGCGCGCACCACGTCCACGACTACGTCGGCAACCTGAGCACCGACGGCTTCTCGACCAACGAGTCCCTGGCCGCGGCCGGCACCACCTGCGCCCGCGGGGACAAGTCGGCGTACTTCTGGCCGGTGCTGCGCACCCGCTCCGCCAACGACGCGCCGGACGCCGACGGCAACACCGGCACCATCCTGCAGGCCACCTCGGTGCAGCTGCTCTTCGGGGGCAACCCGAGGGCCAAGGTGGTGGCGATGCCGTCCACGCTGCGGATCATCATGGGTGACGCCAAGTCCTTCACCAACGGCGTCGCCAACGCCAAGGCGTCGTGGAGCTGCACCGGCTTCGAGAACCGCCAGCTCACCGACAAGTACCCGCTGTGCCCGCAGGGCAGCCGGGTGGTCCGCACGCTGAACTTCCCCAGCTGCTGGGACGGGACCAACGCCGACAGCGCCAACCACCGCACGCACATCGTCTTCCCCGACGGTGCCGGGCAGTGCCAGGCCGGCTTCAAGGCCGTCCCCCAGCTGAAGATGCGGCTCACCTACAAGGTGCCGCAGGGCCCGAACTACGCGCTCGACAGCTTCCCCGAGCAGCAGCACAAGCCGGTCACGGACCACGCGGACTTCGCCAACTTCATGCCGACGCGCCTGATGAACCAGGTCGTCAGCTGCATCAACGGCAACCGCAACTGCGGCTGACGCGGTAGCCCGCGCCGCCCCCGATTCGGTAAACCGCGGGCGGACCCCCACGGGGGTCGGCTACAACTCCTCCATGTGGATGCTCTTCCTCCTCGTGGCCTGGGCCGCGGCGATCGCCTCCTGCACACGCCTGTGCAGGGCGGCGGTCGCCGCGGCCGATCTGCCTGACGGGGCCGCCGCACCGGCCGCCGACCACGCGCTCGGGCTCTACGAGATGGCCTTCCTGTCCGGCGGACCACGCCGGGTCACCGAACTGGCGATGGTCACGATGGGGCGCGAACGGCGTCTGCTGCTCGCCAGGACCGGCTGGGCGACCGTCGTCGACCCGGACGGCCGGGACGCCATCGAGCGCTCCCTGATCGCCGCCACCGGCCCCGAGGGGCAGGCCCCCGTCCCCGCGATACGCGCGGCGCACGCGACCTCCGACGGGGTCCGCGCCTTGGCGCAGGGCCTCGCCGACGCGGGGCTCGCGATGCCTCCCGCGGCCCGGGAGTCGATCTCCACCGGCATCCGCGAGGTCCGCGCGGCCTCCGCCCTCATCCTGGTCACGCTGGCCGCCGCGACGACCCTCAGCCCCGCGGGCCGGTCCCTGCTGCCCTGGTTCGCGCTCCCGCTGCTGGTCACCCTGGGCTGCCTGGCCATCGCGCGCTTCGAGATCCACCCCTACACCCGCTGGGCCGCCCCCGCGGGCCGCGAGCTGCTGCGCGCCGTCGACGTCCCCGACGGCCCGGCCCCCGACGACCGCCGGCAGCTCCTCACCGCCGTCGCCGTCCGGGGCCCCTCCGCCCTCTCCGACCCCGCCCTCCGCGCCGCCCTGAGCTGACGCACCGCGCGGGGCCGGGCCTCAGGCCAGGCCCGCCACCAGATCCGCCACCGACTTACGACGACCGGTGGCCCCTCCCCCACGGCCGCCCTCGCACCGCTCGGCCCCAAGGGGCCTCCCGGGCTTCGACCGGCACGCCGGACTCCGCCCGGCACCCGCCACCCGGGAAAGCCCCCGCGCGGGGCCGGGCCTCAGGCCAGGCCCGCCACCAGATCCGCCACCGACTTACGACGACCGGTGTAGAACGGCACCTCCTCGCGGACGTGCATACGCGCCTCCGAAGCCCGCAGATGACGCATCAGGTCCACGATGCGGTGCAGCTCGTCCGCCTCGAAGGCCAAGATCCACTCGTAGTCGCCCAGCGAGAACGACGCCACCGTGTTCGCCCGCACGTCCGGGTAGCCCCGCGCCATCTTGCCGTGGTCGGCCAGCATGCGGCGGCGGTCCTCGTCGGGGAGGAGGTACCAGTCGTAGGAGCGGACGAAGGGGTAGACGGAGACGTAGTCGCGGGCCGTCTCGTCGGCGAGGAAGGCGGGGACGTGGCTCTTGTTGAACTCCGCCGGGCGGTGCAGGGCCATGTTCGACCAGACGGGCTCCAGCAGGCGCCCCAGCATGGTGCGGCGGAAGCGGTTGTACGCGTCCTGGAGGGCGTCGGCGGTCTCGGAGTGCCACCAGATCATGACGTCCGCGTCGGCGCGCAGCCCCGACAGGTCGTACGTGCCGCGGACCGTGACGTCCTTCTCGGCGAGCTGCTCGAAGAGCTCCTCCACCTCCTCCGCGTAGCGGGTGCGGTCGTCGGGCAGGACGTCGCGCAGCCGGAACACCGACCAGAGGGTGTAGCGGATGACCTCGTTGAGGTCCTTGGCCTTCTTGCCGGCGTTGGGGGCCTTGGCGGGGGCGGCGGATGCAGTGGAGTCGGTCATGGGGCTATTGTCCCGCGTCCGGTTCCGCAGCCTGCCGCAGGGTGCCCAGGACCTGCGTGGCCGCGCCGCGCGCGCTCGCGACGCACGCAGGGATGCCGACGCCCTCGTAGAGGGCCCCGCACACCTCGAGGCCGGGCAGCTTCGCGACGTGCTCGCGCAGCCGCGTGACCCGGGCCAGGTGGCCGACCGGGTACTGCGGCAGGCCGCCGTCCCAGCGGGTGACGCGGGCCGCGACGGGGGCCGCGGTGAGCCCGACGGCCTCGCCGAGGTCCTCGCGGGAGAGGCGGACGAGGTCGGTGTCGTCCCACGCGAGGTCGGCCTCCTGGCCGTGCCGGCCGATCGAGGTGCGCAGGACGTAGACGTCCGCATCGGCGGCGCCGCTCCAGTGCCACTTCTGGCTGGAGAACGTGGACGCCTTGATGGTGCGCCCGTCCACCGGCGGGACGAGGAAGCCGCTGCCGGGCAGCGCGTGGGCGATCTCGCGGCGCCGGAAGGCCATGGTGACCAGGGCGACACTGGCGTACTCCACCGTCGAGAGCTCCGCGGCGGCGCCCGGTGACTCGGCGGCCAGCAGCTTGGCGGCGGCCGGGGCCGGCACGGCGAGCACGACCGCGTCCGCGGAAAGCGTCTCGCGGGTGCCGTCGTGGTCGAAGGCGACCTCCCAGCCGACTGGGGTGCGGCGCAGCGTACGCACCGGGGCGTCGGTCTCGATGCGCGCACCGGCGGCCCGGCAGGCCGCGGCGACGGCGACCGGGAGCCGCCCGACGCCTCCGCGGATGCCGGCGAAGACCGTGCCGTCCTGCCGCGCGGCGGCGGCCTTGCGCTGGCTCTCGCGGACGGCCTCGATCAGCGAGCGGCCGCCGCGCGCGCCCTCGTACAGCTGCGGGATGGCGGCGCGCAGCGAGATCTCGTACGCGTTGCCCGCGTACACCCCGCCGAGCAGCGGTTCGACGAGCCGGTCGACGACCTCGTGGCCCAGCCGGGCGGCGACGTAGGCGCCCACCGCCACGTCCTCGCCCACCTTGGTGCGGGGCAGGACGTGGTCGAGCGGCAGCCGCGCGAGGCCGGCCGCCGAGAGCACCCCGGACGCGGCGAGCGCGCCGAGGTCGCCGGGGACGCCCATGACGCCGCCCTTGGGCATGGGGCGCAGCCGGCCGCGCGTCCACAGGCCCGCGTTCGTCGTGGCAGGCGCCTCCAGGTCGTCGCCGAGGCCGACGGCGCGGGCCAGGTCGACCGCCTCGGGGCGGCGCGCCAGGATCGACTCGGCGCCCAGGTCGACCGGGACGCCCGCGATCTCGTCCGCGTACAGCTTGCCGCCCAGGCGCCCGGAGGACTCCAGCACGGTCACCCGTGCCACGCCGTCCTCCAGCAGGAAATGCGCCGCGGCGAGTCCGGAGACCCCGCCGCCCACGACCACCACATGCCCGGCCCGGGGCTGCGTATTGCTCATGGCTCCACTGTCTCAGACGCCGGAACGAGCCCTAACCGTGACCTCTTCGGGATCACGCACCCGCAACCCGCCCCGCGCCCCCCGCGTCGAATCGGCAACAGACGCAACGACCCCGGGGGGACGCCCTGTGAGCACGTCAACCACCACCGCCCGCAGACCACTTGCCGCCGTCCTCGGCGCCCTGGCCCTGGCCGCCGCCCTCACGCTCACCGGCTGCGGCGCCGACAACAGCACCGACAGCAGTTCCAGCGAGGCGGGCAGCAAGGCGGGCGCCGCCGCACCGGACCTGGCCGAGCGGCCCGGCGCCCAGACCGCGGCCACCGAGGCGGACGGCGACGCGAAGAACGCCACCGGCAAGGGCGCCGGTACCGGGGCGGGAAGGACCCCGACCCTCGCGCAGTCGTACATCGTGCGCACGGCAACGCTGACGGTCGAGGCCAAGAACGTCTCCGGCGCCGTGGCCAAGGCGCGCACGCTCGTGGAGGGGACGGGCGGCTACGTCGGCAACGAGAGCACCAGCCTGGACGACGACGGCCGCGAGTACTCCACCATCACGCTCCGCGTGCCGCCGGACGGCTACGACCGGGTGCTGCGCGACCTGTCGGAGCTGGGCACGCTCCGCAACCGCAAGGTGGACGCCCAGGACGTCACCGGCCAGGTCGTGGACGTCGAGAGCCGGCTCAAGACGCAGCGGGCGAGCGTGGCGCGGGTACGGGAGCTGATGGACCGGGCGACGAAGCTCAGCGACATCGTCTCCCTGGAGAGCGAACTCAGCTCCCGCCAGGCCGACCTGGAGTCGCTCGAGGCCCAGCAGGCCTCGCTGAAGGAGCGGACCGGGATGGCGACGATCACGCTGGAGGTGCAGGAGCCGGCCGTCAAGGAGGCGCCGGAGAAGGACGACGACGGCTTCTGGGCCACCGTGGGCAGCGCCTTCGGCAGCGGCTGGCACGCCTTCTACCTGACCCTGCGGGCCCTCCTGGTCGCCCTCGCGGTGCTGGCCCCGTTCGCCGCCCTGGCCCTCCTCGGCTACCTGGGCTTCCGGCTGCTGCGCCGGGTGCTGCCCGCGCGGCGTCCCGTCGCCGCGCCCCCGCAGCCGGTGACCGTGCCCGCGCCGATCGGTGCGGGCGACAGCGGGGCACAGCCGCGGGAGTAGCGGCGGACCCGGTGTCCCCGCGCCGGGCGGCGCGGGGACACCGCCGTCAGCGGGCCGTCTCGGTGTGGACGAAGTCCACGAGACGGGTCAGGGCGTCGGGGTCCGTGGTGGGCAGGACGCCGTGGCCCAGGTTGAAGATGTGGCCGGGGGCGGCTCCGGCCGAGTACAGGACCTCGCGGGTCTTCTTCTCCACCGCCGCGCGCGGGGCGAAGAGCACCGCGGGGTCCAGGTTGCCCTGGAGCGCCTTGCCGGGGCCGACCCTGCGGGCGGCCTCGTCCAGCGGGACGCGCCAGTCCACGCCGACCACGTCCGCGCCGGCCTCGCCCATGAGCCCGAGCAGCTCGCCGGTGCCGACGCCGAAGTGGATGCGGGGCACGCCGTAGTCCGCGACGGCCCGGAAGACCTTGACGGAGGCGGGCATGACGTAGCGCCGGTAGTCCTCGGGGGCGAGCGCGCCGACCCAGGAGTCGAAGAGCTGCACCGCGCTGGCGCCGGCCTCGATCTGCACCTTCAGGAATTCCGAGGTGATGTCCGCGAGGCGGTCCAGGAGCTCCGCCCACAGTTCGGGCTCGCCGTACATGAGGGCCTTGGTGCGCTCGTGGTTGCGCGACGGACCGCCCTCGACGAGGTAGCTCGCCAGGGTGAAGGGCGCGCCCGCGAAGCCGATGAGCGGCGTCGTGCCGAGTTCACCCGTGAGCATGCCGATCGCCTCGGTGACGTACTTGACGTCGTCCGGGTCGAGCGGCCGCAGACGCTGCAGGTCCTCCCGGGTGCGGATGGGCTGCTCGACGACCGGGCCGACGCCCGGCTTGATGTCGAGGTCGAGCCCGATGGCCTTGAGCGGCACCACGATGTCGCTGAAGTAGATCGCCGCGTCGACCTTGTGCCGCCGTACGGGCTGCAGCGTGATCTCGGTGACGAGGTCGGGCCGCATGCACGACTCGAGCATGGGGATGCCCTCGCGCAGCTTGAGGTACTCGGGGAGGGAGCGCCCGGCCTGGCGCATGAACCACACGGGGGTGTGCGGCACGGGCCGGCGCCGGCACGCCAGGATGAAGGGGGAAGCAGCGGTCTGCTGGTGCGCACTCACCCCCGAATCTTCGCATGCGCCAAGTGGGCGACCCGCCCGACCGGGTGTCCTCCCTCACTGCGGGCCCCCTTCGGCCTACGCTTCCGGGCATGGCAGCGGCTCATGGGCACCTCTCGGACGGGAACGACGCCCCCCTCCCGTTCCAGCACGCGGTCGACGCACTGCTGCGCGCCCGGGTACGGCACGAGGTGGAGCTCGATCCGGTGCCCCCGCCCAAGCGCCTGGCACCGCACGCGTACGCCCTGGAGGCGGCGGTCGTCGTCGACGACGAGGAAATCGGGGACGGGCGCCTGGTGCTGCTCTACGACCCCGACGGGCAGGAGGGCTGGCACGGCGCCTTCCGGCTGGTCACCCTCGTCCGGGCGGAACTGGAGCCGGAGATCGCGGCGGACCCGCTGCTGCCCGAGGTGAGCTGGTCGTGGCTGACCGGCGCGCTGGAGGGCCGCGGCGCGGCCTTCACCGCGGCGGGCGGCACGGTCTCGCGCAGCTCCTCGCACCACTTCGGCGCCCTGGCCGGGCGGGAGGACTCCACCCGCATCGAGATCCGGGCCTCGTGGACGCCGCTCGCCGTGAACGGCGGGGTACCTGACATGGCCACCCACCTGGCGGCCTGGTGCGACCTGGTGTGCACCTGCGCGGGGCTGCCGCCGGCGCCCACGGACCCCTCCTGCCCCCCGCCGGGCGGCGGGCCCTCGGTGGTGCCGCTGCCGAAGCGGCGCGGTCCGCAGCAGACGCGCTGAGGGTCGCCGCGCCCGCGCTGACCATTCGCTTTACCGCCGTCAACAAGGTCTGACACCCGGTGACCGCGATCTTCACACCTTCGATCGACCCTGGTCGACAGCGCGTCCGAATTGCCGGAATTGTTACTAAACAAGTCGTGATCATTCTCTAAAGCCGGGCGAAGTTGCTGCCGAAGGAACCTGTGACCCTTCCCGCCAATGTCCCAGGAGGCCCGGTGTCGGTTCTTCTCGAGCACCCCACAAGCCTGGTCGCCTACCGCCCCAACAAGCCGACGGCGATGGTGGTGGTCGCCGATCCCCGCGTACGTTCCACCGTCACGCGCCACTTGTGGGCGCTCGGAGTACGCGACGTGATCGAGGCGTCCTCCATCGCCGAAGCCAGGCCCCGGGTGGGCACCCCCCGAGACATCTGCGTCGCCGACGTACACCTCCCCGACGGCTCCGGGCTGACCCTGCTCGCCGAGACCCGGGCGGCGGGCTGGCCCAACGGCCTGGCCCTGTCCGCCGCCGATGACATCGGTGCCGTGCGCAACGCCCTCGCGGGCGGTGTGAAGGGCTACGTCGTCACCGGCACCCGCACCAACCTCGGCATCCCGGGCCGCCCCGGCGCCGTACCCCTCGGCCCGGCCGGCCAGCGGCTGCAGCGCCGCCCACCGGGCGCACCGGGCCACGGCGGCGGCTACCGCGAACTGTCCGGCCGCGAGGTGGAGGTGCTGCGACTGGTCGCGGAGGGCCAGTCGAACAAGGCGATCGGCGTCTCCATGGGGCTGTCGGCGCTGACCGTGAAGAGCCACCTGGCCCGGATCGCCCGCAAGCTGGGCACCGGTGACCGTGCGGGCATGGTCGCGGTAGCGCTGCGTACCGGCATCATCCACTGATCGAAGTCATATCCCGCGTGCGCCCGCCGACGGAACGTTCCGTCGGCGGGCGCCTGCTGTACACAGATACTCTTGACTGGTGACCGACGCCCGAGAGACCGCAACAGAAGCACCCCCGGCGCCGGTCCCGCTGCTGGACCCGCGCGAGGGAATCCCGCCGGTGACCGCCAGCCCGGAGGCCTTCGCCGACATCGTCGCGGCTTTCGCCGCGGGCTCCGGACCTGTCGCCGTCGACGCCGAGCGCGCATCCGGTTACCGCTACGGTCAGCGGGCCTATCTGGTCCAGCTGCGCCGCACCGGGGCAGGGACCGCGCTGATCGACCCCGTCGCCTGTCCGGACCTGTCGGCGCTGAGCGCCGCGCTCGACGGCACGGAATGGGTGCTGCACGCCGCCACGCAGGACCTGCCGTGCCTCGACGAGGCGGGCATGCGACCCGCCCGGTTGTTCGACACCGAGCTGGCCGGCCGCCTGGCCGGGTTCGCCCGGGTCGGGCTCGGCGCGATGGTGGAGAACGTCCTCGGGTACGCCCTGGAGAAGGGCCACTCCGCCGTCGACTGGTCGACCCGGCCGCTCCCCGAACCGTGGCTGCGGTACGCCGCGCTCGACGTCGAGCTCCTGGTCGACCTGCGCGACGCGCTGGAGGAGGAACTGCGCGCCCAGGGCAAGCTGGAGTGGGCGCTGCAGGAGTTCGCGGCCATCGCCGCGGCCCCGCCGCCCCCGCCCCGCGTCGACCCCTGGCGCCGCACCTCCGGCATGCACAAGGTGCGCCGGCGCCGCCAGATGGCGGTCGTACGCGAACTGTGGAACCTCCGGGACCGGCTCGCCCGCGAACGGGACGTCTCCCCCGGCCGGGTCCTCACCGACGCCGCGATCGTCACGGCGTCGCTGGAGGCCACCCCCAACGCGCACGCGCTGGCCGCGCTCCCCGGGTTCGGGCACCGCATGGGGCGGCGCCAGCTGGAGCAGTGGCAGGCCGCGATCGACCACGCCCGCAGCATCCCCGAGCGCGACCTCCCGCAGCCCGGCCCCGCCTACACCGGCCCCCCGCCCCCGCGCGCCTGGGCCGACAAGGACCCGGCCGCCGCGGCCCGGCTCTCCGCGGCCCGCGCGGCGGTCTCCGCGCTGGCGGACCAGCTGAACCTCCCCCAGGAGAACCTCATCACCCCGGACACCGTCCGCCGCCTGTGCTGGGCGCCCCCGCGGGACCGCAGCCCCGAGTCCGTGTCGGCCTTCCTCCAGGACGCCGGCGCGCGCCCCTGGCAGGTCGAGCTCACCACGCCCATCCTCACGGCGGCGCTCGCGGCAACGCCTCCGGCGTAGCCCGGGGGTTGCCCCTCGCGGCCGCCTGTTGTGTGCGGGTTGTTCGCGCCTGCGGCGGGCGGTTTCCCCGCCGCCCGCCCTCCCCCAGCCTTCGGCCGGGGGTGCCCCCAACTCCCCCGCCCCCTCCCTATCGCGGGCGACCAACGGCCGGAGGGTGGCTGAGACGGCGGTCCGGGGCCGCCGCAAGTGCCCCACTGAACCCCCACCGGCCGTCAGTCGCCCATACGACGGGAGGGGGTGTGGCGGGGTGCGCCCATGGGGGTCCCCCCGGCCGAAGGCTGGGGGAGACGAGCGGCGAACGCGGCGCCCAACGATGTAGGGCCAAACCGCGAGCGCTGTGGGGGTCCCCCCGGCCGAAGGCTGGGGGAGTGCGCCGGCGCGGCCCCGACCCCAACCCAACCCAACGATGCGCAGGCCCGCACTGACCGCGCCGGATGGGGGTCCCCCCGGCCGAAGGCTGGGGGAGGGCGGGAGGGCGGGGAAGAAACCCCACGGCAAGCACGAACGGCCGCACGCGGGAACCCCGGAGGAAGACCGAACGTGTGACCCCGCACACCCGCACTGTGCACATCGGTTACCCGCGAGTAGCATGTACGGCGGAGCCGCCGTCTTCTGCCCGCGGCAAGCGAACCCGCATCTTGAGGAGAGCCAACGTGCCTCGTACCGCTAGGGACGTCGTCTTCGTCGACGGCGTCCGCACCCCGTTCGGCAAGGCGGGCCCGAAGGGCATCTACCACGAGACCCGTGCCGACGACCTGGTCATCAAGTCCATCCGGGAGCTGCTGCGGCGCAACCCCGCGCTCTCCCCGGAGCTCATCGACGAGGTCGCCATCGCCGCGACCACCCAGATCGGCGACCAGGGCCTGACCCTGGGCCGTACGGCCGCGATCCTGGCGGGGCTGCCCAAGTCGGTGCCCGGTTTCTCCATCGACCGCATGTGCGCGGGCGCGATGACCGCGGTGACCAGCGTCGCCGGCGGCGTCGCCTTCGGGGCGTACGACGTGGCGGTCGCGGGCGGCGTGGAGCACATGGGCCGGCACCCGATGGGCGAGGGCGTGGACCCGAACCCGCGCTTCGTGTCGGAGAAGCTGGTCGACGACTCCGCGCTGTTCATGGGCATGACGGCGGAGAACCTGCACGACCGCTTCCCCCACCTGACCAGGCAGCGCGCCGACGAGTACGCGGTGCGCAGCCAGGAGAAGGCCGCGAAGGCGTACGCGAACGGCAAGATCCAGCAGGACCTGGTGCCCATCTCGGTGCGCCGCACCTCCCCCGAGGGCGGCGAGACCGGCTGGGGCCTGGCGACGACGGACGAGCCGATGCGCCCGGGCACCACGCTGGAGAACCTGGCCGGCCTGAAGACCCCGTTCCGCGCCCACGGCAACGTGACCGCGGGCAACTCGGCGGGGCTGAACGACGGTGCCACCGCCTCCCTGATCGCCGCCGAGGACGTCGCCCGGGAGCTGCAGCTCCCGGTGAAGATGCGCCTGGTCTCCTACGCCTTCGTGGGCGTCGAGCCCGAGGTGATGGGCGTCGGCCCGATCCCGGCGACGGAGAAGGCACTCGCCAAGGCGGGCCTGTCGATCTCCGACATCGGCCTGTTCGAGGTCAACGAGGCGTTCGCCGTGCAGGTGCTGTCGTTCCTCGACCACTACGGCATCGCCGACGACGACGCACGCGTCAACCAGTACGGTGGCGCCATCGCGTTCGGCCACCCGCTCGCTTCCTCCGGCGTCCGTCTGATGACGCAGCTGGCCCGCCAGTTCGAGGAGCAGCCGCACGTCCGCTACGGCCTGACCACCATGTGCGTGGGCTTCGGCATGGGCGGCACCGTGATCTGGGAGAACCCGCACTTCGACGGAGGCAGCAAGTGACCACCACCGCCGAGCTCCTCAAGGGAGCGGCCGAGCTGTTCCCGGACGAGGTCGTGACGCAGGCGCAGGTGCGCCACCTCGACCTCCCCCAGGGCGCCGGGCGTTTCGCGCTCATCACCCTGGACAACGGCCTGGACCACACCAAGCCGACCACCTTCGGACCGCAGTCGCTGGCGAACCTGAGCGCCGCCCTCGACCAGGTCGAGAAGGAGGCCGCGGACGGCGGGATCGTCGGTGTCGGCATCACCGGCAAGCCGTTCATCTTCGCGGTCGGCGCCGACCTCAAGGGCGTCGAGCTGCTGAAGCGGCGTGAGGACGCGCTGGCGATCGGCAAGGGCGGCCACGACGTCTTCCGCCGTCTGCAGTCCCTCGCGGTCCCCACCTTCGCCTACTACAACGGCGCGGCCATGGGCGGCGGCGTCGAGGTCGGCCTGCACTGCAGCTACCGCACCGTCTCCTCGGCCATCCCGGCGTTCTCCCTCCCCGAGGTCTTCCTGGGCCTGGTCCC
Organism: Streptomyces sp. NPDC059718; assembly: GCF_042733315.1. Taxonomy (NCBI): domain Bacteria; kingdom Bacillati; phylum Actinomycetota; class Actinomycetes; order Kitasatosporales; family Streptomycetaceae; genus Streptomyces; species Streptomyces sp. NPDC059718. The sequence goes on along the minus strand of NZ_JBHWGA010000007.1, from coordinate 104,540 downwards.
GGGCTGGGGCGGCTGCGCGCTGCTGCCGAACCTCATCGGCGCCGAGCGCGCGGTGAGCGTCATCATCGAGAACTCGCTCAACCAGAACAAGCAGCTGAAGGGCGGTCAGGTCTACGACCTGGGCATCGCCGACGCGCTGTTCGACGGCGCGGACTTCCTGGAGCAGTCGCTCTCGTGGACCGCCGCCGTCCTCAAGGGCGAGATCCAGATCGTCCGCCCCGAGGTGGACCGTGGCGCGGCGTGGGACGAGGCCGTCGCCAAGGGCCGCGCCTTCGCCGACTCCAAGGTGCACGGCGCCGCCCCGGCCGCGTACCGCGCGCTGGACATCATCGCCGCCGCCAAGGACGGTGACCTGTCCGCCGGTTTCGACGCCGAGGACGAGGCCCTGGCGGACCTCATCATGGGCGGCGAGCTGCGCTCCGGCATCTACGCCTTCAACCTGGTGCAGAAGCGCGGCAAGCGCCCGGCCGGTGCCCCGGACAAGAACCTGGCCCGCCCGGTCACCAAGGTGGGCGTCGTCGGCGCCGGTCTGATGGCCTCGCAGCTGGCGCTGCTCTTCGCGCGCCGTCTGGAGGTGCCGGTGGTCCTCACCGACATCGACCAGGAGCGCGTGGACAAGGGCGTCGGCTACGTCCACGGCGAGATCGACAAGCTGCTGCTCAAGGGCCGGGTCAACCAGGACAAGGCGAACCGCCTCAAGGGCCTGGTGTCCGGCTCCCTCGACAAGGCCGCCGCCTTCGGCGACGCGGACTTCGTCATCGAGGCGGTCTTCGAGGAGATCGGCGTCAAGCAGCAGGTGTTCGCCGAGGTCGAGGCGGTGGTGAAGCCGGGGGCGATCCTGGCCACCAACACCTCTTCCCTCTCGGTATCCGAGATGGCGTCGAAGCTGGAGCACCCGGAGCGGGTGGTCGGCTTCCACTTCTTCAACCCGGTCGCGGTGCTGCCGCTGCTGGAGATCGTGCGCGGCGAGCAGACCGACGACGCGTCGCTGGCCACCGCGTTCGCCGTGGCGAAGAAGCTGAAGAAGACCGCGGTGCTGACCAAGGACGCCCCGGCGTTCGTCGTCAACCGCATCCTCACCCGCTTCATGGGCGAGATCCAGAACGTCATCGACGAGGGCACCCCGGTGGAGACGGCGGAGAAGGCCATCGAGCCGCTCGGCCTGCCGATGTCCCCGCTGGTGCTGCTGGAGCTGGTCGGCCCGGCGATCGGTCTGCACGTCTCCGAGACGCTCAACCGCGCCTTCCCGGACCGCTTCACGGTCTCCCCGAACCTCGCGGCCGTCGTCAAGGCGGGCAAGCGCGGCTTCTACGTCTACTCCGCCGAGAACGGCTTCAAGCCGGAGCTGGACCCCGAGGTCGCCGCGCTCCTGGTGCAGGGTGACAGCGTCCTGACGGAGGAGCAGGTGCGCGCCCGCGTCCTGGACGCCGTCGCGCAGGAGATCGGGATCATGCTGGAGGAGGGCGTCGTCGCCGAGGCGCAGGACATCGACCTGTGCCTGATCACCGGTGCCGGCTGGCCCTTCCACCTGGGCGGCATCACGCCGTACCTGGACCGTGAGGGCGTCTCGGAGCGGGTGAACGGCAAGCCGTTCCTGGCCCCGGGCGTGGCCTCCGTCCCGGCGTAACGCCGGCTGCGTACGCGGAAGGGGCCCCCGCCGTCCGGCGGGGGCCCCTTCCGCGTACGCGGCTCAGGAGGCCTGCGCGCCGCCGTCGGGGACGTGTGCGGTGCAGTAGGCGACCGTCAGGTCCCGTACGAGGGCCTTGCGTTCGTAGTCGTCGAGGTCGACCAGGCCGCGCTCGAGCAGGCCCCGTACGGTCTCGCCGACGGCGGTGAGGGCGTCGTCGAGGGCGGCCCGGCGGTGGCGGGCGTCGAGCGCCGCCAGTTGGGCGCGGCGCATGGCGGAGGCCACGGCGGGGGCGTAGTCGACGCGGACGGGCTGGGCGGAGAACACCTCGACGCCGACCGGCCGCAGGTCCCGGACGAGGATCCGGGTGAGGTCGTCCGCGAGACGGTCGGTGGCGCGGAGCGTGGGACCGGGGCCGTGGAAGTCGTCGGCGGGCAGCCGGGACACGCAGCGGGCGACCGCGGCCTCGACCTGTTCGCGCAGGTAGCGGACGTGGTCGTGGACGCCGAAGGTGGCCCGCGCGGTGTCGCGGACCCGCCACACCACCAGGACCGTGATCTGCAGCGGGGTGCCGCCCGCGTCGGTGGCCTCGATGGGGCTGCTGCGCCAGTGGCGCAGGCTGGTGTCGATGCGGCGGCGGACGAGCAGCGGGCTGATCCACAGCAGTCCGGTGCGGCGGACGGTGCCGTGGTAGGCGCCGTGCCGGGTGAGCATCCACACGGAGCCGGGGCGGCCCCGGGCGAGGCCCAGCGCGGTCAGGGCCGTGAGCGCCACGAGGACGGCCACGGCGCCGCCGCGGACGGCCGGGGACGTCCCGATGGGGCCCAGCACGAGCGCCGCCGTGCCGCCGGCCGCCGCCAGAGCCGTGAGAACGGCGAGGCCGCCGGGAAGGCAGCGTCCCGGACGCTCGGCGATCTCGGGCAGCGGCGCCGCACCGGCCTGGCCGGGGGTGCCGTGGGCGGTGGGGGCCTGGGCGGGGACGGGACGTTCGGCCCGGCTCCCCTGGGGGGTGATCGTCATGAGAAGAGCCGCCTCCACGTCTCGGGACCCGGGTAGCCGTCCGCCTGGCTGCCCGACCAGCCCTGGGACCGCTGGAAGGCCTCCACCGCGCGCCGGTCGGCCTCGCCCCAGCCGGGGCCGGGCCCCTTCGCGTAGAACCGGCCGAAGCCCTTGGCGGCCAGCCGCCGTCCCAGCGCGAGCACGTGCGGGCCCGACTGGCCGGGCCGGAAGCCCCCGAGGCCCGGGTAGGCCGGCTGGGCCAGGTGTGCCGGGCGGGCCGGGGGCGCCAGCGAGCGGCCGCCGCCGACGTCGGACCCGCCGCCCTCGGTCAGGTATCGCCACGTCAGGGGGCCCGGGAAGCCGTCGGCCTGGTCGCCCTTCCAGCCCTGGGCGCGCTGGAAGGCGCGGGTGGCCTCGCGGTCGGCGTCGCTCCAGCGGGGTCCCGGACCGTCGTGGTAGTACGCGCCCGCGCCCCGCTTCCGCAGCATCCGGCCGAGCCGGGTGACGTAGCCGTTGGAGGCGCCGGGGCCGAAGGACACGCTCCCCGGGTAGCCGGAGGCCAGGTCACCGAGGTCGAGGTCCCCGTAGAGGTCGTCGTAGAAGTCGTCGTAGCCCTCGCCGCTCAGGTACTTGTAGCGGTAGGGGACGTAGCGCTTGGAATGGTCCCAGTAGGCGTACGGGGTCGTGCGCACCCGGGCGCGCGGCCGGGTCTCCTCGTAGGCCACGTAGCGGTTGTGCGCGGCGTTCGCCCAGCCCCCGAAGATCGTGACGTGGGAGCCGTCGACGGGGTCGCGGGGGTTGTGGAAGAGCAGGATGTCGCCGGGTTCGAGATCGCCGCGGCCGATCCGTTCCGCGAAGCGCGGCAGCGTGCCGGTCCACTGGCTGCTGCCCAGGCCCCAGGCCATGGAGACGAATCCGGAGCAGTCCTGCCGGTAGCCGTCCCGCCAGCGGCGGCGCATGTCGTACGGGACGCGGGCGTCGATCCAGCGCTGGGCCCGCTCCAGGATCTGATCGCGGGTCAGCCGGAGCGGGGCCACGGCGCCGATCCGGTCGGGCTGCGCCTGCTCGGTCAGGCCCGCGGACGCGGCCTGGCCGGCGTCCTCCGCGGGGGCCGCCACGGCGGCGGGCGCCATGACGGCCGCGCCGGCCGTGGCCAGGAGGACCAGCGCGGCGGGAGCGGCGGCCGGTGGCGCGCACGGGGGCGTGGCGCGGGTCGCCGCCCGGATCAGCCGCCGCCGTGCGCAGTCCTCACAGACGCAGCCCGGCTGCGGCCCGACCTCGTCGAACACCGGTGTGGACATGCGCACCACCACTCCTCACGATCGAGTGCCACATGCCCTTATTACCCGATTTCCACATAAATCTGATGGAATGACAGCGGGTGATGTGGTCAGCCTGTCGCGATGGTGCTGTTCACGACCTCGGCGACGGCCTTGTCGACCAGCTGCGTCAGCCTCTCGGGAGTGAGCCCGGACGCGCCACCCGAAGGGTCGGTGACGGTCTCGCCGTTCACCTGCACGACCGGCGCGGAGGTGAACCCGGCCGCGGCGAACTCCTCCTGGGAGCGCCGCACCCACCCGTCGTGGTCCCCGCCCTGGACGCACGGGACGAAGTGCGTCTCGTCCACGTCGCCGGCCTTCTTGGCCAGGCCCTTCAGGAACGTGTCACTGGTGAACGGGTCCTCCGAGGCGTCGGCGGGCTGGGCGTCCCACACCTGCGCGACGTACTCCTGGAACCGGCCCACGTCCTGGGCGCACGCGGCCGCGTTGGCGGCGGCCAGGGAGCCGGTGCCGCCGTCCGCGGTGTCGGTCGGCGTCACCAGGCGGTAGTCGATCCCCACCTGACCGGTGGCGACCAGCTTCGCGAGGGTGTCCCCGTACTCGGCGGCGAAGGCCTTCGACTCCGGGCTGCGCAGGTCCTCGTACACGGTCAGCGTCACCGGCAGCTTCGTCGGCTTGACCGGCACCGCCAGCTGTTCCTCGCCCGAGGCGCCGGCCGGTACCTTGACCTCGTGCTGCTTCTCACTGCGCACATGCGCCCCGAGGACGGCCGAACCCCCGAACACCACGCCCAGGACGATCACCGTCCCGGCGTAGGACTGCCAGCGCTTGGACTTCGTCTGCTTCACCGGGACTTTCTACCACCGCGTACGAACACGCCCCGTGGGAGGGTACGGCCTCCGCCCGATGCACCTGCCCTGCCGGCCGGTCACCGAGCAGGCCACCCGTCCCCGGGCCGGTTGTGACAGGGTGGGCCGGTGAACGGTGGGAGCGCGCCCCTGGTCGTGGTCGACGCCGCCAACACCGTGGGGTCCGTCCCCGACGGGTGGTGGCGGGACCGGCACGGAGCGACGGAGCGCCTGCGGGACGCCCTCGCCGGGCTGGCCGGTACCGGGCTCCCGGAGCGGGCGGACGTGCCGGAATGGGCCCGGCGGGCGCCGCTCGACGTCGTGCTCGTCGTGGAGGGCGCGGCCCGGGGGGTGACACCCGTGCCGGGGGTACGGGTCGAGGCGGCGCCCGGCAGCGGTGACGACCTCATCGCCGAACTCGTCGCGGGCCGTCCGGCGGAGCTGCCGTGCCTGGTAGTGACGGCCGACCGCGAGCTGCGCCGCCGGGTGACCGCCCACGGCGCGGCCGTCGCGGGGCCGCGGTCGGTGCGTGCCTGACTACCGGCCGGGCGGCCGGGCGTACAGCACCGCGCCGTCCGCGGTGGCGACGCGCTCGTAGCCGCCCCGGTCGAGCAGGCGGCGCAGACCGGGCACATGCGCCGCGCCGTAGGGGGCGTCCCGCGAGTCGTCGACCACGACGGCCGGGGGCGCGGCGGAGAACTCGCGGCGGAAGGCCGCCCAGGCGCCCGGTACGGCGTACTCCTCGCCGACCCGGGCCCCGCCGCGGCCGCCGCTGAAGTTGGTGAGGAATCCCGCGGTGAGGAACCGGCCGGCCGGTGCGCGCCCGGAGAGCCAGTACTGCTCCGGGTGCATGCCCCACACCAGGACGGTCCCGTCCGCGTCGGTGTGGGCGCGGATCGCGGCGGCGACGGCCCGGGCGTGGTCGAGTTCGGCGCGTGGGGCCGCGAAGCCCCAGCCGGTGAACACGGCCGCCGCCAGCACCGTCCAGACCGCGGCCGCCCTTCGGGCCGGACCGCGCGCGGGCAGCCGGCGCAGCGCGGCCACCCCGACGAGCGTGAGCGGGGGCAGCAGTTGCAGGTAGTAGTGGCCGTAGAACTGGAAGCCCGCCACGACGGCGACGGCGGCCGCGCCGAGCCAGATCCACAACTCGGCCCCGGCGCCGGCCCTCCGGCGCGCGGCGAGCCGGACGGCCGGCAGCACCAGCCCCGCCCCGGCCGCCGTGAGGATCGCGGCGTTGCCGAGCCCCCGCCCGGCCGCGAGCAGCCAGGCTCCCTCGGGTGACATGTAGGCCCCGGAGCCGGTGACCGTCCAGAAGACGAAGCGCCCCGCACCGGTCGCCAGGGCCACGGCCACGACGGGCAGCGCGCACCCCGCCGCCAACCGGGCCCACGCTCCAGCGGACGCGGAGGCGGACGTACTCCCCCGCCGGGCCCGCCACAGCATCCAGACCACCGGGAGGAGCACCACCGCGCCGGTCTGCTTGGTCAGCGCCGCCCCGGCCACCGCCACCCCGGCCGCGCCCCAACGCCCGCGGTCGGCGCACAGCACGGCGGCGACCGTCCACGGCAGGGTGAAGACCTCGAAGGACGCCGCCTGCGTGTCCTCGGGCGCCAGCCCCACCGACAGCAGCAGGTAGCCGAACCCGGCGGCCGCGCCCCACCGGTCGCCCCAGCGGCGCCGGGCGAGGGCGACGAGCAGCGCCGCGGTCACCACGTGCGCGACGACGGCCGCTGCCCGCACGGGCCGGAGCGAGCCGTCGCCGAAGAGCGCGAACACCCCCTCGTAGAGCCACGGCAGCAGCGGGGGCTTGCGGTCCACGACGGTGTCGTAGAGGACGCCTCCGGAGGCGAGCACGCGCGCCTGGGTCGCGAGGAACCCCTCGTCGGGGTTCCAGACGGGGCGTACGAAGGAGGGCAGATGGACCAGCGCCGCCACCAGCGTCAGCAGCGGGAGCAGCACGGGCCACGAGAACCGGGTGAACGGCGAGGGCGTCCGGGACGGGGCGCCGTCCGCCCGCCGGTCCGGGAGCGCGGGCGCGGCGGCGCGGGCGGTCTCGGGGCGGGTCGGCACGCGCCCAACGTACCGGGCGCCCTCGGTGTGCGTCAGCTCACCCCTGCCGGGCCGGTGTGCGGACCCGGCTGTGCCGGTAGCCGTAGAGGAAGTAGACGAGGAAGCCGAGGGCCATCCAGATGGCGAACCGCAGCCAGGTCTCGGCGGGGAGGTTGAGCATCAGCCACAGCGTGGCGAGCACCGACACCGCGGGCAGCCACGGCACGAGCGGGGTGCGGAAGGCACGCGGCAGGTCGGGGCGGGTACGGCGCAGCACCACGACGCCGATGGCGACGACGATGAACGCGAAGAGGGTGCCGATGTTCACCAGCTCGGCCAGTTCCTCGATGGTCGTGAAGCCGGCGACGATCGCCACGATGCCGCCGAGCAGGATCGTCGAGCGGTAGGGCGTGCCCCGGGTGGGGTGCACCCGGGAGAAGAAGCGCGGCAGCAGCCCGTCGCGGCTCATCGCGAAGAACACCCGGCTCTGCCCGAGCAGCAGGATCATGCAGACCGTCGTCAGGCCCACCACCGCGCCGAAGGCGATCAGCCCGGCCCAGAAGGGGTGGCCCACCGCCTTGAAGGCGTCGGCCAGCGGCGCGTCCACCGTCAACCGGGTGTAGTGCTGCATGCCGGTGACGACGATGGAGACGGCGACGTAGAGCACGGTGCAGATGATCAGCGAGCCGAGGATGCCGCGCGGCACGTCCCGCTGCGGGTTCCTGGTCTCCTCGGCGGCGGTGGCGACGATGTCGAAGCCGATGTACGCGAAGAAGACCACGGCCGCCGCGGTGAAGATGCCCATGACGCCGAACTGGGACGGTGTGAAGCCCGAGATCAGCTGGATGAGCGGGGCCTTGATGCCGGCCTCCGCCCCCTCGGACGGCACGGCGGGCGGGACGAACGGGGTGTAGTTGTGGCTCTTGATGAAGAACGCGCCCACGATGATGACGATCAGCACCACGGTGACCTTGATGGCGACCACCACGGAGGTGACCCGGGCCGACAGCTTCATCCCGGCGACCAGGACGGCGGTGAGCACGGCCACCAGCAGGAAGGCCAGCAGGTCGAAGTGGAAGCCGCTCTGTTCGCCGCCGGACAGCACGGACGGCAGGTGCCAGCCCCAGTTGTCCATGATGGAGCGCAGGTAGCCTGACCATCCGACGGCGACCACGGCGCAGCCCAGCGCCAGTTCCAGCACGAGGTCCCAGCCGATGATCCAGGCGGGCAGTTCGCCGAGGGTCGCGAAGGAGAAGGTGTACGCGGATCCGGCCACCGGCACGGTGGAGGCGAACTCCGCGTAGCACAGGGCGGCGAGCGCGCACACGACGCCCGCGGCGACGAAGGACAGCGCGACCGCAGGGCCCGCGTTCTCCTTCGCAACCTTGCCCGTGAGGACGAAGATGCCGGTGCCGATGACGACGCCGACACCGAAGACCGTGAGGTCGAGGGCGGACAGCGACTTCTTGAGCGCGTGCTCGGGCTCCTGGGTGTCCCGCAGGGAGTCCTCGACCGATTTGGTACGGAAGAAACCGCTCCGACCCTTCGCCGCGTTACCGCCCACGTCCACCGGCGCACCTCCACAGTTGTTCCTGCATCACAGCACCCGCAGATGCTTGTGACCGGATCTGGCGCGCCTACACATCAGCAGAAGGGCCGGGCGATCACCCATTGGGGTGTCGCCCGGCCCGGTGGTGCGATGGACGGGGAGCGGCCTCAGTCGCCCGCGACCTGGGGCGCGGGCTCGTCGGCGTAGCGGTCCCCGAGCCGGCTGACGAGGCCGGTCACCTGGCGCGCGATGTCCGGGGCGGTCAGACCGATCTCGGCCATGACCTCCTTGCGGCTGGCGTGGTCGAGGAACTCCTGCGGGATGCCGAAGTCGCGCAGCGGCACGTCCACGCCGGCGTCGCGCAGCGCCTGGGCGACGGCGGAGCCGACACCGCCGACGCGCCCGTTGTCCTCGACGGTGACGACGACCCGGTGGCCGGCCGCGAGACCGGGCAGGGCCGCGTCGACGGGCTTGACCCAGCGGGGGTCGACGACGGTGGTGGTGATGCCCTGGGCGTCGAGCAGGTCGGCGATCTCCAGGCACATCGGGGCGAGCGCGCCGACGGAGACCAGCAGGACGTCCGGCTTGGCGTCGTCGCCCTGGGGCTCGGCCTGACGCAGCACGTCCATGCCGCCGACCTTGCCGACGGCCTTGACCGCCGGGCCGACCGCGCCCTTGGAGTAGCGGACCACGGTCGGGGCGTCCGACACCTCGACGGCCTCGCGGAGCTGGGCGCGCACCTGGTCGGCGTCGCGCGGGGCGGCGATCCGCACGCCCGGGACGACCTGCAGGATCGACATGTCCCACATGCCGTTGTGCGAGGCGCCGTCGGTGCCGGTGATGCCGGCGCGGTCCAGCACGAAGGTGACGCCGCACTTGTGCAGCGCGACGTCCATCAGGACCTGGTCGAAGGCGCGGTTGAGGAAGGTCGCGTAGACGGCGACCACCGGGTGCAGGCCGCCGGTCGCCAGGCCCGCCGCGGACACCACCGCGTGCTGCTCGGCGATCCCGACGTCGTAGACGCGGTCGGGGAACGCCTTGGCGAACTTGTCCAGGCCCACGGGCTGGAGCATCGCGGCGGTGATGGCCACGATGTCCTTGCGCTCCCTGCCGAGCTTGACCATCTCCTCGCCGAAGACCGAGGTCCAGTCGGCGCCGGAGGCCGCGATCGGCAGGCCGGTGTCGGGGTGGATCTTGCCGACGGCGTGGAAGCGGTCGGCCTCGTCCTGCAGCGCGGGGGTGTAGCCGCGGCCCTTCTCCGTCAGGCAGTGGACGATGACCGGGCCGCCGAAGCGCTTGGCGCGCTGCAGCGCGGACTCCAGGGCGGCGATGTCGTGGCCGTCGATCGGGCCGACGTACTTCAGGCCCAGGTCCTCGAACATGCCCTGCGGGGCGATGAAGTCCTTGAAGCCCTTCTTGGCGCCGTGCAGGGTCTCGTACAGCGGCTGGCCGATGACCGGGGTGCGCTCCAGCAGTTCCTTGGTGCGGGTGAGGAAGCGCTCGTAGCCGTCGGTGGTGCGCAGCGTGGCGAGGTGGTTGGCGAGGCCGCCGATGGTGGGGGCGTAGGAGCGCTCGTTGTCGTTGACGACGATGACCAGCGGGCGGTCCTTGGCGGTGGCGATGTTGTTCAGCGCCTCCCAGGCCATGCCGCCGGTCAGCGCGCCGTCACCGATGACGGCGACGGTGTGGTCGCGCTTGCCCAGCTGCTCGTTGGCCTTGGCCAGGCCGTCGGCCCAGCCGAGCACCGTGGAGGCGTGGCTGTTCTCGATGACGTCGTGCTCGGACTCGGCGCGCGAAGGATAGCCGGACAGGCCCCCCTTGCTCTTGAGCTTGGAGAAGTCCTGACGGCCGGTGAGCAGCTTGTGGACGTAGGACTGGTGCCCGGTGTCCCACAGCACCTTGTCCTGCGGCGAGTCGAAGACACGGTGGAGCGCGATGGTCAGTTCGACGACACCCAGGTTCGGTCCCAGGTGCCCGCCCGTCTTGGAGACCTCGTCGACCAGGAAGGTACGGATCTCGCCTGCCAGCTCGACCAGCTGCTCCGGGCTGAGCCGGTCGAGGTCGCGCGGTCCCTTGATACGGGTCAGCAGAGCCACCCGTGCCTCCTTGTTGTCGCTTGCCGGTTTCCCGAGTGTATGTGTTCGCGTTTTCAGCTCCGCACACACCCGTGCCCGGCGCTGGGATGATCTTCCCTGCGCCGGGCACGTCACGCCACTGGTGCGGTGCGGACCCTCAGCCGCGGCCCGCGGCCTTCTGGCTCTTGCGGGACACCGAGTCGATGACCACGGCGGCGAGCAGCACCGCGGCGGTGATCATGTACTGGAGCGCGGTGTTCATGTTGAGCAGGTCCAGGCCGGTCTGGATGGACTGGATGACCAGCATGCCGAGCAGCGCGGACCAAACGTTTCCGCGGCCGCCGAAGAGGCTGGTGCCACCGATGACCGCGGCCGCGATGGCCAGCATCAGGGTGTTGCCGCCGCCGGCGCCCAGGGTCGCCGTGAAGGTCTGCGCGGCGAAGAACAGACCGCCGAGCGCCGCGAAGCCGCCGGAGATGGCGAACACCGAGATGCGGACCATGGCGACGTTGATGCCGGCACGACGGGCGGCCTCGATGCCGCCGCCGACCGCGAACACCTTGCGGCCGTACGAGGTGCGCCGGAGCACGAAGTCCGTGACGACCAGGGCCGCCAGGAAGACGACCAGCGCGTTGGGCACGCCGCTCGCCTGGTTCAGGACGTACGCGGCGACGAAGGAGACGACCGCCAGGGCGCCCACGCGGAACGCGATCTCGCCGGTGGGCCGGAACGGGACGCCGGCCGCGCGACGCCGCCGCTGCTCGATCAGCGAGCCCGCCAGCATGGCCACGGTGCCGAGGCCGGCCAGCAGGTAGGCGCCGGAGATGTCCTGGTCCATGAAGAAGGAACGCTGGCCCAGGATGTGCAGCGGGCCGTCGTCCGGGATCGAGAGGCTTCCGCTGTCGCCGAGCAGCTGCAGCATCAGGCCGTTCCAGCCGAGGAAGCCGGCCAGGGTGACGACGAACGCGGGGACGCCGATCTTCGCGAAGAACCAGCCGTGCAGGGCACCGATGAGGATGCCGGTGACGACGGCCAGGATCATGGCCAGCCACGGGTTCATCCCGTGGTTCGTGACGAAGATGGCGAAGACGGCCGAGGCCAGACCGCTGACCGAACCGACCGACAGGTCGATCTCACCGAGCAGCAGTACGAAGACCAGACCGATGGCGAGCATGCCCGTGGCGGCCAGGAAGAAGCCGATGTTGGCCAGGTTGCCGGCGCTCAGGAAGTTGCTCGACTGGGTCTGGAAGATGGTCCAGATGATGATCAGGCCGATGATGACCGGCAGCGAGCCGAGCTCACCGCCGCGCACCTTGCGCTTGAACTCGGTGAGGTAGCCCTTGAAGCCCTCTTCACGGACGAGCAGGCGCGGGTCGACCACGGGCACCGCCGCCGAGGACGCGTCCTCGACCGCCGCTGCCACCTCGTCCTGCTTTACGGTCTTCGACGTGTCGCTCACTTTGCAGCCTCCGTGCGCCGCCCCTGACGGCGGGTCACGGCATTGTCCGTGGCACCGGTGATGGCGGAGATGATGTCTTCCTGGGACGTGCTCTTGACGTCGAAGACGCCGTTGTTGCGGCCGAGCCGCAGTACCGCCACCTTGTCGGCGACGGCCTTGACGTCGACCATGTTGTGGCTGATGAGGATGACGGCGAGGCCGCGCTCACGCAGCCGCTCGACCAGGTCGAGCACCTGGGCGGTCTGCTCGACACCGAGGGCGGCGGTGGGCTCGTCGAGGATGACCAGCTTGGGGTCACCGATCAGGGCGCGCGCGATCGCGACGACCTGACGCTGACCACCCGAGAGGCTGGCGATCGGGATGCGGACGCTGGGGATGCGGATCGACAGCGTGCTGAGCAGCTCCCGGGACCGCTTCTCCATCATGACCTCGTCGATCACACCGGCGCGCTTGATCTCGCTGCCGAGGTAGAGGTTGGCGACGACATCGAGGTTGTCGCACAGCGCGAGGTCCTGGTAGACGGTGGCGACGCCCAAACCCTGGGCGTCGTGCGGCCGGTTGATGTTGACCGGCTTGCCTTCCCACTCGATGACGCCGTCATCGATGGGGTGCACACCGGCGATCGTCTTGACCAGGGTCGACTTCCCTGCGCCGTTGTCGCCTACGAGCGCGACGACTTCTCCGGCGTGAACCTCCAGGTCGACATCGGTGAGTGCTTGGACCGCACCGAATCGCTTGGAGACTCCGCGCAACGCCAGCACGGGCGTAGCGGACACGTGAACCATCTCCTTCGCCGCCTGACCGGCGGGGATGCCGCGCTTGGAGGGGCGCGGAGTTTTGTGCAAACTGCACAGCTTTACATGAACTGGAACGGACTGTCTGTCCGGCGCCCGCCCCGTCAGCGGGGTCTGTTGGACGGGGCGGGCACCGGACAGGTTCGCGTGGCGGCCTCCGGAGGGAGGGCCTGCCGTGTTACTGGAGGCCGGCGGCCTTGCAGGCCTTGGCGAACTCGGCCGTGCAGATCTCCTCGACGGACCACAGCTTGTCGGCGACGACCGTGTCCTTGACGTTGGCCTTGGTGACCGAGACCGGGGTCAGCAGCTGCGACGGGACCTTGTCACCGGAACCGCTGGTCAGCGAGGTGGTGGCCAGCGAGTCGATGGCCTTGCCCTCGACCAGGTTCACCGCGAGCTGGGCGGCGGCGTCGGCCTCGGGCTTGAACGCCTTGTAGACCGTGCTGGACTGGCTGCCCGCGATGATCCGCTGGATGCCCGCGAGTTCGGCGTCCTGGCCGGTCAGCGGGATGCCGCTGATGCCGGCGCCCTTGAGGGCGGTGGCGATACCGCCGGCCATGCCGTCGTTCGCGGCGTAGACGCCCGCGATCTTCTTGGCGCCGATCTGGGTGATGGCCGCCGTCACCTTCTGGTTGGCGACGGTGTCCTTCCACAGACCGCTCTGCTCGTAGGCGATCTTGACCTTGCCGTCGAGGACCTTGTGGGCACCGGCCTTGAACAGCGCGGCGTTCGGGTCGGCGTCGTCACCGTTGATCATGACGACGTTCGCCGAGGGCTTGGCCTTGTCGCCCAGCGCGTCGAGGAGCGCCTGGCCCTGCAGCTCGCCGACCTTCTCGTTGTCGAAGGAGACGTACGCGGAGACCGGGCCCTGGGCCAGACGGTCGTACGCGATGACCTTGATGCCCTTGTCGACGGCGGCCTGGACGGAGGACTTGATGGCAGCGGCGTCCTGGGCGCTGATCACGATCACCTTGACACCCTTGGTGATCATGGTGCTGACCTGCTGGGCCTGCTTGCCGGAGTCACCCGCGGCGTTCGCGTACTGAACGTCGCAGTCCGCGCACAGTTCCTTGACCTTGGCCTCGAACAGCGGCTTGTCGAACTTGTCGTAGCGCGCGGTGACGCTGTCGGGGAGCAGCAGACCGATGGTCTTGCTCTTGCTGCCGGCGCTGCTGCTGCCGCCGTCCGCCTTGTCGTCACCGGCCTTGCCGCACGCAGCAACGGAAAGGGCCATGGAGACGGCCGCGGTGCCGATCACGACGCGACGCATCATTGCGTTCATGTGGGGTTGCCTCCCTGACAGGGCCGCAAGAGACTGCGGCCGAGGTGAGCGTGAGTCAACTCGGCAACAGCCTTGACGTCAAGAAGTAAATACTTAACGAGATGGCAACGGTGCGTTTCGTTATCTAGATGAACGCAGAGTGATCTCTACGGCACAGCAACCGCCGCGGGAACGTTAGCATCCAAAAGGGATGAATCGCCCACTTCACTGAGGGCCAGCGCCAGTGCGCCCAGGACCTCCGCACGGGCCCCGAGGCCCCCTGAGACCACCGAAAGCCTACGGGCCGCGCTGGGGATCGCGTACCGCGCCACCGACTCCCTGATGGGCGCCAGGACCAGCTCCCCGGCCTCCGCGAGATCACCGCCGAGCACCACCCGGCTCGGGTTCAAGAGGTTGGCGAGGCTGGCGACACCCATGCCGATGTGCCGGCCGACGTCCGCGATCACCCGGCGGCAGCCGGGGTCGCCCTCCCTGGCCAGCTGCACCATGCGCGCCAGGGTCAGGTCGGGGCCGTGGCTGCCGCGCAGCAGGTCCAGCACGTAACGGGCGGCGGTGAAGGTCTCCAGGCAGCCGCGGTTGCCGCAGCGGCAGACCGGGCCGGACTCGTCCAGCGTGATGTGACCGATCTCGCCCGCGGTGCCGCCGGGGCCGCGGTAGATGCGGCCGTTGATCACCAGCCCGGCGCCGACGCCGCTGGCCACCTTGATGTACGCCAGGTCCTTCACGCCCCGGCCGCCGCCCCAGACCAGCTCCCCGAGGGCACCGAGGTTCGCGTCGTTGTCCACCTGGACCGGCATGCGCAGCCGCTCGGCCAGTTCCTGGCGCGGGTTGATGCCGCCCCACCCCGGCAGGATGGCGGTGGACCCCAGCGCGCCGGTCTCCACGTCGATCGGGCCCGGGACGCCGAGGCCGACGCCGATCACCTTGTCGGCGTCGATGCCGCTCGACTCGATCAGCCGCGCGACGAGCTGCTCGGCCCGGTCGAAGCCCTCGGAGGCCGAGGCGTCCACGTCGATCGGCTCGGACTGCTCGGCCAGCACCTGGTGGGCCAGGTTGCCGACCGCGACGCGCAGGTGGGAGTGCCCGAAGTCGACGCCCACGACGACGCCCGCGTCGCCGGACAGCGCCACCGCGCGGGCCCGGCGGCCTCCCGAGGAGGTGGGCGTGACCTGCACGGTCCCGTTGTCGCGCAACTCGCGGACGATGTTGGAGACCGTCGCCGCGGACAGCCCCGTCGTACGGGCGATCTCCGCCTGCGTCAGCGAACCCGCCAGCCGTACGGCGCGGACCACCCGCTCGAGGTTGGCCCGGTGCAGCGACGACTGGGACCCCGGAGTCTCCACGACCATTCCACTCCTGCCGAACCGGACGGGAGCCACGCCGATGAGACCCCGTCGTCTACAACATGTGAACTCTAAGCAAGCCTTTAGGCCCGCTTCCCGTCAAGGGGCAGAACCAGACCGCTGACGTAATGACCCAAAAAATCCAGAAGCGGCCCCGCATACGGCGGGACCGCTTCCGCTCCGACGTCCGGGCGGCCGGGCGTCGGCCACGTGGAGTGACCTTCCGATTACTTCAAGGTGCCGGCCGTCAGACCCGCCTGCACCTGCCGCTGGAAGGAGAGGTAGACCACGAGCACCGGCAGCATCGCGATGGTCATGCCCGCGAAGAGCGCCGGGTAGTCACCGGAGTACCCCTGCTGCTGCGCCAGGTTCACCAGGCCCTGGGCCAGCATCGAGCGGTCCGGGTCGCTGCTGGACTGCTGCTGCTGCAGGGTCATCGGCAGGATGTACTGGTTCCACTGGCCCAGCACGTTGAAGATGCCCACGCTGATCAGGCCCGGCTTCGCCATCGGCAGCATCACCTGGAAGAAGGCCCGGGAGTGGGAGCAGCCGTCGATCATGGCCGCCTCGTGCACCGCCGTGGGCAGGGTCCTGAAGAAGGAGTGCATGAAGAAGACGGTGAAGGGCAGCGAGTAGGCGACGTAGACCAGGATCAGGCCCTGGTAGGTGTTGAGCATGCCCAGGTTGCTGACCATGAAGAACAACGGCACGAGGGCGAGGTACACCGGGAACATCGCGCCGCCGACGAACAGGTAGAAGATGATCCGGTTGCCGGGGAACTCGTAGCGCGCCAGCACGTACGCCGTCATCGACCCGAGCAGCATCGTCAGCGGCACCGAGAACACCAGCACGATCACCGTGTTCACGAAGAAGTCGCCGATGCCCTTCTCCCAGGCCCGGGAGAACGCGTCGAAGGACCAGTGCGAAGGCCAGGACCAGGCGCTCCCGCCGATCTCGGAATTGTTCTTGAAGGACCCGAGGACGATCCAGCCCAGGGGCAGGAGGATCAGCACGCCCCACAGGACCAGGAAACCGTGCGAGAAGACGTTGAGCGTCGCGCCGCCGTCGGCGAAGCGTTCCCGTTCCGTCTTCTTGCTGCCGATGGTGGTGGGCTGCCCCTTGAAGACCGGCACCGGGGTGGGCTGCTTGATGGGAGTGGCCATGGGATGCGCTCCCCGCTCAGTACTCGATGCGATCGCGGCGGGAGACCCGCAGCGCGACGGCGGAAAGGATCAGGGTGAGGAAGAGGATGACGACGCCCATCGCACAGGCGTAGCCGCTCTTTCCGAAGGTGAGGAAGTTGCGCATCAGGTAGGTCGCCATGACCTCACCGTGGTAGTCGGGACCGCCGCCGAAGTTCGATCCCGGAGTGAGGACCGAGGCCAGTACGAAGAAGTCCATGGCGGCGATGGCGAGGTACACCCAGGCCGTCTGCACGCTGTCCCACAGGAGCGGAAGGGTCACCTTGAAGAAGGTCTGCAAGCGGCCGGCGCCGTCCAGCAGGGCGGCCTCGTAGATGTCCTTGGGAACGGACTGCATGGCCGCCGAGAACAGCACCAGGTAGAAACCGACACCGGCCCAGATCTGCACGCCGAGAAGGCACCACATCACCAGGTTGGGACTGTTCAGCCATTCGATCGGGGCCTGTGGGTCCTCGAGGTGCAGTTTGATCAGGATGCCGTTCAGCAGGCCGCTTCCGTCACTGCGGTAGACCGCCTGGAAGAGCACGACGAGAATGGCGACGGAAAGCACCTGGGGGAAGAAGAAGATCACCTTGTAGAAGGCGGATCCGTGTACTCCCCGGACGCCCGTGGTGCCGCCGCGGCCGCCCACGTTGAGCATGAAGGCGAAGAAGAGCGCCAGCAGGATCGTGACCACCGGCAGGAAGACCAGCAGCAGCACGTTGTGCCGGAGCGCCTGCAGGAAGACGTGGTCCCCGAAGAGCTTCGTGTAATTCTCCAGGCCGACGAAGTGCATCTCCTGGGACTGCCCGGACCAGTCCGTCAGGGAATACCCGAACGTCTGCAGGTACGGCCAGATCACGAAGACGACGTAGAGCACGACCGGAATGAAGAGGAATCCCGCGATGAACGGGTACTTGCGGTAACGCATGGCGATGCTCCTGCCATCGGGTAGACCGTCGCACCGGGGCCCCGAACGCCCCCTGGACCATCAGGGGGCACCGGGGCCCCGGTGCGCAAGGGCCGGTCGGTACTAAGAGCCCTTCTTGGCCTTCTCGGCCGCCGCCTTGACCCGCTTGAGCCAGTCGGCGGGCTTGATGCGCTTGGCCATCAACTCGGCACTGGCGTTCTGCACGTCCGTGTCGAAGGCGCTCTGCGTGTTGATGTAGTTGTAGTTGAAGACGTTGCCGCCGGCCGCGGTGAGCGCCGTGACGGTGGACTTGGTGCCCGGGCGCAGCTGGACGTCGGAGCCGACGCCGTCCTTGAGCACGGTCAGCGAGTTGGCCGTCTGGGCGAACTTGCTCGAGGCTTCCTTGGTGAGCATCGTCCGCAGGAACTCCAGGCCGCCGGCCTGGTTCTTGGCCTTCTTCGGGACGATGAAGGGCTCACCGGCGCCGGCCCGGATCGCCTCGAAGGGCAGCTTGTCGCCGTCCAGCGAGGGGATCGGCAGGAAGGTCATCTCGAAGTCCGCGGGGGTGGCCTTCAGCTGCTCGTTCTCCAGCCACGAACCGCAGGGGATGAAGGCGGCCTTGCCCTCGTTCCAGGCGGTCTGCGACTCGATGTGGGTCATGCCGTTGGTGCCGGGGAGCAGGTAGCCCTTGTCGGCGATCTGGTAGACGGCCTCGACGGCCGCCTTGGCGGCGGGCTCGTCCCACACCGTCGGGTCGAGGCTGTCGATCCGCTTCACCAGGTCGGGGCCGCCGTGCTTGGCGATCAGGTCCATGACCACGATGTTGATGTAGTACGGGTACTTGCCCTGGTGGCAGAAGGGCGCCATGCCCGACTTCTTGATCTCCTCGGAGAGGGACATGAAGTCGGACCAGGTCTTCGGCGCGGTCCAGCCCTTCTCCTTGAAGAGCTTGCCGGAGTACCACAGGCCCCAGACGGTGTAGATGTAGGACAGCTGGTACATCTTGCCGTCGTCGAAACTGCCGATCTCGACGGTGCCGGGCTGCAGGACGTCCCTGATCTTCTTGCTCGGGTCGTCGATGTAGGGCGCGTCGAGGAGCGGGGTGAGGTCGGTGAGCTGGCCGCTCTTGTAGAGCACGTCCAGCTTGATCTGCTGGGCGCCGGAGTCGTCGACGACGTCCGGCGGGTTGCCGGCGTTGAAGCGGGGCTGGAGCTTTCCGGTGATCTCCTGGGTGCCGAGGTGGCTGACCTTCGACCCGGAGAACTTCTTCTTGTAGATCTTCTCGAACTCGATGGCGTACGCGTCGCCGTAGCCGCCCTTGAAGATCACGACGTCCAGAGGGGCGTCGTTGGCCACGCCGAAGGGGTTGTCCTTGGACTTCTCGCCCTTCTCGCTGGTCTTGTCGTTGCCGCTGCCGCTGGACGCACAGGCACTCAGCAGACCCGCGGCCGGAGCGGCCAACAGGCCCACCGCTGCAGCCCGCTTGATCAGATCGCGCCGGTTGACGTCGGATCTCATGCTCAAGTCCTCACCTTCTCCAGGACCCATGCGGTGCGGAGTTGAATCTGTGCACGGGCCACGCACCCGTTGTTCCCCCCGCGCAAGCCCGCGTTCAGCGGGCCTCCTGGACGCCGACAGGTATAGTCCACTTCCCGCGAGGTGGGCAAGGTCATGCGCGCTTTTGACGGACAGCTTTCCCTAGTTGAGACCTGCCGGTAACGCGAACGGGCCCGCACCCCCGGCAGGGGTGCGGGCCCGTTCACCGGGTCCGGACGCGGTGATCCCTACTTGCGGATCAGGGAGCGCAGGACGTACTGCATGATGCCGCCGTTGCGGTAGTAGTCCGCCTCACCGGGGGTGTCGATGCGGACCACGGCGTCGAACTCGACGCCGGTGTCGGTCGTCACCTTGACGGTGCGCGGCGTGGTGCCGTCGTTGAGCTCGGTGATGCCGGTGAACGAGAAGGTCTCCTCACCGGTCAGGCCCAGCGAGGCCGCCGAGGCGCCCTCGGGGAACTGCAGCGGCAGGACGCCCATGCCGATCAGGTTCGAGCGGTGGATGCGCTCGTACGACTCGGCGATGACGGCCTTGACGCCCAGCAGCGCGGTGCCCTTCGCGGCCCAGTCGCGGGACGAGCCGGAGCCGTACTCCTTGCCCGCCAGGACGACCAGCGGGATGCCGGCGGCCTGGTAGTTCTGGGAGGCGTCGTAGATGAACGACACCGGGCCGCCGTCGGCGGTGAAGTCGCGGGTGTAACCGCCCTCGGTGCCCGGCGCGATCTGGTTGCGCAGGCGGATGTTGGCGAAGGTGCCGCGGATCATGACCTCGTGGTTGCCGCGGCGGGAGCCGTAGGAGTTGAAGTCACGACGCTCCACACCGTGCTCGGTGAGGTACGTGCCGGCCGGGGTGTCGGCCTTGATCGCACCGGCCGGGGAGATGTGGTCGGTGGTGACCGAGTCGCCCAGCTTGGCCAGCACGCGGGCACCGGAGATGTCGGTGACCGGGTCCGGCTGGTCCTTCATGCCCTCGAAGTACGGGGGCTTGCGGACGTAGGTCGACTGCGGGTCCCACTCGAAGGTGTTGCCGGTCGGGATCGGCAGCGACTGCCACTGGGCGTCGCCGGCGAAGACGTCCTGGTAGGAGGAGGCGAACATGTCCTGGCCGATCGCGGCGGCGACGACCTCGTTGACCTCCTGCTCGGACGGCCAGATGTCCTGCAGGTAGACCGGCTTGCCCTCGGTGTCGGTGCCGATGGCGTCCCTGGTGATGTCCACCTTCATGGAACCGGCGATGGCGTACGCGACGACCAGCGGCGGGGACGCCAGGTAGTTCATCTTGACGTCCGGGTTGATCCGGCCCTCGAAGTTGCGGTTGCCCGACAGCACCGAGGTGACGGCCAGGTCGTGCTCGTTGACGGCCTTGGAGACCTCGTCCGGCAGCGGGCCGGAGTTGCCGATGCAGGTGGTGCAGCCGTACCCGACCAGGTTGAAGCCCATCTTGTCCAGGTACGGGGTGAGGCCGGCGCGGTCGTAGTAGTCCATGACGACCTTGGAGCCCGGGGCGAGCGTGGTCTTCACCCACGGCTTGCGGGTCAGGCCCTTCTCGACCGCCTTCTTGGCCACCAGGGCGGCGGCGACCATGACGTACGGGTTCGAGGTGTTGGTGCAGGAGGTGATCGCGGCGACGGTGACGGCGCCGTGGTCGATCTCGTACGTGGACCCGTCGGGAGCCGTCACCAGGGTCGGGCGGGTCGGGACGCCGTTGGTGGCGGCCGGGGAGTCGGAGGCCGGGAAGGACTCCTTCCCCGACTCGTCCGCGGTGTCGACGTAGTTGCGCACGTCGCTCTTGAACTGCTCGGCGGCACCTGCGAGGACGATGCGGTCCTGCGGGCGCTTGGGGCCGGCGATGGAGGGTACGACCGTGGAGAGGTCCAGCTCCAGCTTCTCGGAGAAGTCCGGCTCGGCGGCCGGGTCCAGCCACAGGCCCTGCTCCTTGGCGTACGCCTCGACGAGCGCGAGCTGCTGCTCCGAACGGCCGGTCAGCTTCAGGTAGTTAATGGTCTCCGCATCGATCGGGAAGATCGCCGCGGTGGAGCCGAACTCCGGCGACATGTTGCCGATGGTGGCGCGGTTGGCGAGCGAGGTGGCGGAGACGCCCTCGCCGTAGAACTCGACGAACTTGCCGACGACACCGTGCTTGCGCAGCATCTCGGTGATGGTCAGCACGAGGTCGGTCGCGGTGGTGCCGGTGGGGAGCTCGCCGGTCAGCTTGAAGCCGACGACGCGCGGGATCAGCATGGAGACCGGCTGGCCGAGCATGGCGGCCTCGGCCTCGATGCCGCCGACGCCCCAGCCCAGCACGCCGAGGCCGTTGACCATGGTGGTGTGCGAGTCGGTGCCGACGAGGGTGTCGGGGTAGGCCTGGCCGCCCCGGACCATGACGGTGCGGGCCAGGTGCTCGATGTTCACCTGGTGGACGATGCCGGTGCCCGGCGGGACGACCTTGAACTCGTCGAACGCGGTCTGGCCCCAGCGCAGGAACTGGTAGCGCTCCTTGTTGCGGCCGTACTCCAGCTCCACGTTCTGCGCGAAGGAGTCCGGGGTGCCGAACTTGTCGGCGATGACCGAGTGGTCGATGACCAGCTCGGCCGGGGCCAGCGGGTTGATGCGGGACGGGTCGCCGCCCAGCTCCTTGACGGCCTCGCGCATGGTGGCGAGGTCCACCACGCACGGCACACCGGTGAAGTCCTGCATGATCACGCGGGCCGGCGTGAACTGGATCTCCTGGCTCGGCTGGGCCTGGGAGTCCCAGCCGCCGAGCGCACGGATGTGGTCGGCCGTGATGTTGGCGCCGTCCTCGGTGCGGAGCAGGTTCTCCAGCAGCACCTTCAGGCTGTAAGGGAGGCGCGCGGAGCCCTCGACCTTGTCCAGCCGGAAGATCTCGTACGACTCGTCGCCCACCTGCAGGGTGCTGCGGGCGTCGAAGCTGTTCGCCGACACGACAGTCTCCTTCGTAACTTTGCGCGTACCACCGCAATGCTGCCGCTTCGACCCCTGGCCGATCCGCTAAGGTAAGGCTAAGTAAGGTGAGCCTTACCTCTGGCGGCAGCGGTGCGCCTTGGCAGATATCTCGATGTCGAGATAACTCTAATACATCACCGCTGCCGGGTCATGCGCTGGGCCGCCCGTGTGCGGCATCACGCCCCTTCCCCATGCCGCCGGGGGCCCGTCCCGCCCCGCCAGGGTGCCGCCGTGAGGCCCTGCCCTCACGCCTGCGGGAGCATCAGTGCGTTGAGCTCGCCCCAGGGGATGCCGCCCGCGACGGCGGCGTACGTGCCGGTGGCGAGCAGCTCGCGGGTGGCGCGGCCGACGAGGGCGTAGGCGGCCTCGGCGACCGCGCTGCCGAGGCTGACGCGCGCGGCGCCGGCGGAGGCCAGTACGGACACCGGCGGCGCGCCGGGCCCGGCGAGGATGCCGACGGGGGCGTCGATGCCCTCGGCCAGGGCGGCGACGACGGCCGGGTCGGTCACGCCGGGCACGAAGATGCCGTCGGCGCCCGCCGCGAGGTAGCCGGCGGCACGCTCCAGGGTCTCCCCCAGGTCCCCCGCGCCCCGCAGGAAGGTGTCGGTGCGGGCGTGCACGAACAACGGCACCCCGGCCTCGTCGGCGGCGCGGCGGGCGGCGGCGATGCGGGCGGCCTGGCCGTCGGCCGTGCGCAGCGGCGCAGGACCGCCGTCGTGGGAGTCCTCGATGTTGATCCCGACCGCGCCCGCGGCCAGCACCGCCCGCACCGTCTCCGCGACGCCCTCGGGGTCGGCCGCGTAGCCGCCCTCGACGTCGGCGCTGACGGGGACGGAGACGGCCGCGGCGACCCGCGCGGTCAGCTCCAGCGCGAGGACGCGGTCGACGTGGTCGCCGTCCGCGGTGCCCAGGGTCCAGGAGACCCCGGAACTGGTGGTGGCGACGGCGGCGGCCCCGGCGCGCTCGGCGACGCGGGCACTGGCGGCGTCCCAGGCGTTGGCCAGCAGCAGCGGGCGACCGGGGACGTGGAGGGAGTGGAAGAGTTCGGCCTTGGCCTTGAGTTCGCTGATCACGGACCGCAGTCCATCACCGGCCGGGCCCCGGGTCCGGCGGATATCCGACACCTACGTCCCGCGCCGCCTCCCCGTACGTCCACGTCGGATTCTCGCTAGCCCCGGCCCGCGCGGGCCACGGATGCTGGGGGATGTGCATGAGGACTTCGAGCGCTGTGTGCGCGCCGTGCAGTCGAAGGACTCCCGTTTCGACGGGTGGTTCTTCACCGCGGTGCTGACCACCCGCATCTACTGCCGGCCCGGCTGCCCCGCGGTGCCGCCGAAGCCGCAGAACATGACCTTCTACCCGAGCGCGGCCGCCGCCCAGCAGGCCGGGTTCCGCGCCTGCAAGCGCTGCCGCCCCGACGCCGCCCCCGGTTCCCCGCGGTGGAACGAGCGGGCGGACCTGGTGGCCCGCGCCATGCGCCTGATCGCGGACGGGGTCGTCGACCGGGACGGCGTACCCGGGCTCGCGGCGCGTCTCGGCTACAGCACCCGGCAGGTGGAGCGGCAGCTGCGGGCCGAACTCGGGGCCGGGCCGCTCGCCCTCGCCCGTGCGCAGCGGGCGCAGACGGCCCGCCTGCTGGTCGAGACCTCGGCGCTGCCGATGGCCGACGTCGCCTTCGCCGCCGGGTTCAGCAGCATCCGCGCCTTCAACGACACCGTGCGCGAGGTCTTCGCGCTCACCCCGACCGAGTTGCGGACGCGGGCGGCACGGGGGCGGCACTCCGCCCCCGCCGCCGACGTGGCGGGCTCGCTGGCGCTGCGGCTGCCCTTCCGGGCGCCGCTGTGCCCCGGCAACCTCTTCGGGCACCTGGCCGCGACCGCCGTGCCGGGCGTGGAGGAGTGGCGGGAGGGTGCGTACCGCCGCACACTGCGGCTGCCCCACGGCCACGGGATCGTGGCCCTGCGGCCCGAGCCCGACCACGTCGCCTGCCGGCTCTCCCTCACCGACTGGCGGGACCTGTCGCACGCGATCAGCCGCTGCCGGTGGCTGCTCGACCTGGACGCCGACCCGGTCGCCGTCGACGGGCTGCTCCGGGAGGACCCGCTGCTCGCCCCGTACGTGGACAAGGACCCCGGGCGCCGGGTGCCGCGCACGGTGGACGGGCCGGAGTTCGCGGTGCGCGTGGTGCTCGGGCAGCAGGTGTCGACCGCCGCGGCGCGCACGCTGGCCGGCAGGCTGGTGACGGCGCACGGCGAGCCCGTCGCCGACCCCGGGGGCGGGCTGACCCACCTGTTCCCCTCGCCGTGGGCGCTGACGGCCCTGGACCCGGGGTCCCTGGCGATGCCGGGCACCCGGCGGGCCACGCTGACCTCCCTGGTGGCCGCGCTCACCGAGGGGGGCCTGGACCTGGACGTCGGCAGCGACTGGGAGAAGGCCCGGCGGCAGCTCGCCGCGCTGCCGGGCTTCGGCCCGTGGTCGGTCGAGGTGGTCGCGATGCGGGCGCTCGGCGACCCGGACGCCTTCCCCGCCACCGATTTGGGCGTACGGTCGGCCGCGGAAAAACTGGGCCTCCCCACGACCCCCGCGGCCCTCGTCCGGCGGGCCGCGGCCTGGCGGCCGTGGCGCGCGTACGCCGTGCAGCACCTGTGGGCCACCGGCGACCACCCCGTCAACGTCCTGCCCGCCGACCCGGCCTGAGGAATGATCATGTCCCTTCGCACACACGCCCTGATCGACAGCCCCGTCGGGCCGCTGACCCTGGTCGCGACCGACGGCGTCCTGTCCGGTCTCTACATGCCCGCCCAGCGTCACCGGCCGCCGGAGGAGTCCTTCGGCGCGCGCCGCGACCCGGCGACGTCGCCGTTCACGCGGGCCGCCGAGCAGCTGCGGGCCTACTTCACGGGCGAGTTGACCGCCTTCGACCTGCCGCTCGACCTGCGCGGCACCCTCTTCCAGCAGCGTGTCTGGGCGGGTCTGCGGGCCATCCCGTACGGCACCGTGATGACGTACGGTCAGCTGGCGGAGGAGCTCGGCAGCCCCGGCGCGTCGCGCGCCGTCGGGCTCGCCAACGGACGCAACCCGGTCGGCATCATCGTGCCCTGCCACCGTGTGGTCGGAGCCTCCGGCAGCCTCACCGGATACGGGGGCGGACTGGAGCGCAAGCGGTACCTGCTGGACCTGGAGCTCGGCTTGCCATCTCATATGTGAGATAGTCTCTCCGCATGGGAGACGACTACCTCGCACGCATCGGCAAGCTCATCCGTGACGCCCGCCAGCACCGGGGCTGGACCCAGTCCCAACTGGCGGAGGCACTCGGGACCAGCCAGAGCGCGGTGAACCGTATTGAACGCGGGAACCAGAACATCAGCCTTGAGATGATCGCCCGAATCGGTGAAGCGCTCGACAGCGAGATCGTCTCCCTCGGCTACGCGGGTCCCATGCACCTGCGTGTCGTGGGCGGGCGCCGGCTCTCCGGCTCCATCGACGTCAAGACCAGCAAGAACGCGTGCGTGGCGCTGCTGTGCGCCACGCTGCTGAACTCCGGGCGGACCACCCTGCGCCGCGTCGCGCGGATCGAGGAGGTCTACCGCATCCTGGAGGTGCTGAACAGCATCGGCGTGCGGACCCGCTGGATCAACGACGGCAACGACCTGGAGATCGTCCCGCCCGCCCGGCTGGAGCTGGACGCCATGGACACCGACGCCGCCCGCCGCACCCGCAGCGTGATCATGTTCCTCGGCCCCCTGATGCACCGCACCGACCGCTTCCGCATCCCGTACGCGGGCGGCTGCGACCTCGGCACCCGTACCGTCCAGCCGCACATGACCGCCCTGCGGCACTTCGGGCTGGAGGTGACCGCCACCAGCGGGATGTACCACGCCCGGGTCGCCCCCTCGGTGGCCCCGCGGCGGCCGATCGTGCTGACCGAGCGCGGCGACACCGTGACCGAGAACGCGCTCCTGGCGGCCGCCCGGCACGACGGGGTGACCGTCATCCGCAACGCCAGCTCGAACTACATGGTCCAGGACCTGTGCTTCTTCCTGGAGGAGCTGGGCGTCCGGGTGGACGGCATCGGCACCACCACGCTGACCGTGCACGGTGTCACCGCCATCGACCGGGACGTGGACTACGCGCCCTCCGAGGACCCGGTGGAGGCCATGAGCCTGCTGGCCGCGGCCGTGGTCACCGAGTCCGAGCTGACCATCCGGCGGGTGCCGGTGGAGTTCCTGGAGATCGAGCTGGCGGTCCTGGAGGAGATGGGCCTGGACCACGAGCGCTCGGCCGAGTACCCCGCCGACAACGGCCGCACCCGGCTGATCGACCTCACCGTGCGCCCCTCCAAGCTGCGCTCCCCCATCGACAAGATCCACCCCATGCCCTTCCCGGGCCTCAACATCGACAACGTGCCCTTCTTCGCGGCCATCGCCGCCACGGCCCAGGGCTCGACCCTCATCCACGACTGGGTCTACGACAACCGCGCCATCTACCTCACCGAGCTGACCCGGCTCGGCGCCAACGTCAAGCTGCTGGACCCGCACCGGGTGCTGGTCGAGGGCCCGACCCGCTGGCGCACCGCCGAGATGATGTGCCCGCCGGCCCTGCGGCCCGCCGTGGTGACCCTGCTGGCGATGCTCGCCGCCGAGGGCACCTCGGTGCTGCGGAACGTGTACGTCATCAACCGCGGCTACGAGGAGCTGGCCGAGCGGCTCAACTCCATCGGGGCGCAGATCGAGACGTTCCGCGACATCTGACCCGCCCCGCCCCTCCTGGCCGGGAATCCGGCTACTCCCCCGCAAGGTGGCCGTGATAGTCATGCTCCGGGCCGCGGATCATGGCCCATGGGGGAGGAACGGCCAGGCCAGGAGGGGGTCTTCATGGTGGCGGTCCGAGGTGGTACCGCGGGCGGGACGGTGGACGGCAGCGCGCGGCGCAGTTCCGCGTTCTCACTGAGGCGGTGGGCGCCGCGCCCGTCGCCCCGGCTCGATCCGGCGCGGGGCAACCCCGCGCTCGCGGACCTGCGCGCGGCCGCCGCCGCGGCGGACTGGCCCGCGATCCGGGAGCGGCTGTCGGCGGTGGCCGACGACCGCGAGCGCAGCTGGCTCGTGGCGAACGTCGTGGACGTCGACGGCTGGGAACGCTGGATGCCGGCCGTCGTGGCGGCCGAGCCCGACTCCGGGCTCGCCCAGCTGGTGGCGGGCGCCCGCCAGGTGACCTGGGCCTGGGAGGCCCGGACCGGACTGCGCGCGCAGCACGTCTCGCGTGAGCAGTTCCAGGTGTTCCACGAGCGCCTCGAAGTGGCCGAGGACCTGCTGTACCGGGCCGCGGAGCTCGAACCCGCGTGGGCGTCCCCCTGGTACTTCCTGCAGATGAGCGGCCGGGGGCTGCAGGTCGGCCCGGACCTCGCGCGGCTGCGCTTCGAAGCGACCGTACGGCGCTCCCCGCTGCACCTGGGGGCGCACCAGCAGCAGTTGCAGCAGGTGTGCCGCAAGTGGGGCGGTTCGCACGAGGAGATGCACGCCTTCGCCCGGGAGTCCATGCTCGCCGCCCCCGAGGGCAGCGACCTGGGCGTGCTCGTCGCGGTCGCGCACCTCGAGCACTGGGGCGACCTGGACCGCGGCGACGACACGGCGTACATGCTCCGCCTGCAGGTCGAGAAGGAGCTGCACGAGGCCGCGGACCGCTCCTACCGCAACGCGGCGTACCAGGGCGCCCTCGACCCGGTCGGGACGTTCAACGCCTTCGCCATGGCCTTCGCGCTGGCCGGCGAGAAGAAGGCGGCGGCCGAGGCCTTCGCCGCCACCGG
Organism: Streptomyces sp. NPDC059718; assembly: GCF_042733315.1. Taxonomy (NCBI): domain Bacteria; kingdom Bacillati; phylum Actinomycetota; class Actinomycetes; order Kitasatosporales; family Streptomycetaceae; genus Streptomyces; species Streptomyces sp. NPDC059718. Next base: position 76,821 of record NZ_JBHWGA010000007.1, on the reverse strand, counting down.
CGGACTCGTCACCGAGTTCCCGTGGCAGTACCTCAACGGCAACGACCCGGTGGCGGCCTACCGCTCCCTGCGGTCCCGCGCCGGACGTCCCTGACCGCCCCGCGCCCCGTTCCCCGTCCGCGCACCGCCCGGAAGGCCCCTTCGGTGTCCCAGTCCCCGTCAGCGCACACGTTCCAGGTCGACCTGCGCGGCCTGGTCGACCTGCTCTCCCACCACCTCTACTCCAGCCCCCGCGTCTACCTGCGGGAGCTGCTGCAGAACGCCGTCGACGCGATCACCGCCCGGCAGGCGGTCCAGCCGGGCGCACCGGCCAGGATCACCGTGCGGACCGGTGGGACGCTCAGCGTCACCGACACCGGTGTCGGGCTGAGCGAGGCCGACGTGCACACCTTCCTCGCCACCATCGGGCGCAGCTCCAAGCGCGCCGCCGACGGCGAGATCGAGGCCGCCCGCGGCGACTTCATCGGCCAGTTCGGCATCGGGCTGCTGGCCTGCTTCGTGGTGGCCGACGAGATCACGGTCGTCAGCCGCCCGGCGACCGCCCCCGGCGCCCCGGCCGTCGAATGGCGCGGCCGCTCCGACGGCAGCTACACCCTCCGCACGCTCCCCGCCGACGCGCTGCCCGAGCCGGGCACGCGCGTGACGCTGACCCCGCGCGCGGACGCCGGCGAGTGGACGGAGCCCGGCCGGGTGGCGTCGCTGGCCCGGCACTACGGCAGCCTGCTGCGGCACGAGGTCACCGTCGTCGACCCGCGCGGCGAGACGACCTCGATCAACGAGACCCCGCCGTGGGAGCGCCGCCACGGCTCCCCGCTGGCCCGCGCCGAGGCGCTCGCCGAGCACTGCCGCGCGACGTTCGGCTTCACCCCGCTCGACGCCATCGACCTCGACCTGCCCGTCGCCGGGTTGCGCGGCGTGGCCTACGTACTGCCGACCCCCGTCAACCCGTCGGAACGGGCCGGGCACCGGGTGCACCTGAAGGGCATGCTGCTCTCGGACCGGGCCGCCGAGCTCCTGCCGGAATGGGCGTTCTTCGTCCGCTGCGTCGTGGACGTCACCAGTCTGCGCCCGACGGCCTCCCGCGAGGCGCTGTACGAGGACGAGACCCTGGCCGCCGTCCGCGACGCGCTGGGCGCCCGCATCCGCGACTGGCTGACCGGGCTCGCCGCCAGCGACCCGGCGCTCCTGCGGCGCTTCGTCGACAGCCACCACCTCGCCGTCAAGGCGCTGGCCCGCTACGACGACGCACTGCTGCGGATGCTGCTGCCGTGGCTGCCCTTCGAGACCACGGACGGCAACGTCACCCTGGAGGAGTTCGCCCGCGCCCACCCCACGGTGCTGGTCACCCGCAGCGTCGACGAGTTCCGGCAGGTCGCCCCGATCGCGGCGGCGGCCGGTCTCGGCGTCGTCAACGGCGGCTACACCTACGACCGGGACCTGGTGCACCGGCTGCCGGAGATCCGTCCCGGCACCACGGTCACCGACCTGGACCCGGCCACCATGACCGCACACCTCGACCCGGTCGACTCGGCAGCCGAACTCGCCGCCGCCTCCTTCCTCGCGGTCGCCCGCGAGGTCGTCGGCCAGTACGACTGCGACGTCGTGCTGCGGGCCTTCCAGCCGGTCACGGCGCCCGCGCTGCTCCTGGACGACCGCGAGGCACGCCACGAGCGCACCCGGTCCGGCCTCGCGGAGAGCAGCGACGGGCTGTGGGCGGACATCCTCGGCTCGCTGCGCACGCAGGCCCCGCGGGCCCAGCTCGTCCTCAACCACCTCAACCCGCTGGTGCGCCGGGCCGCCACCGTCACCGAGCGCGGGCTGGCCCTCACCACCGCCGAGGCCCTGTACGGGCAGGCGCTGCTGCTCACCCGGCGGCCGCTGAAGTCCTCGGAGAGCGCGCTGCTCAACCGGGCCTTCATCGGTCTGCTCACCCACGCCATGCACGACCAGGACACCCCCGCGTCCGGGCCGGACGCCAAGGAGCACTGATGCTGGACACCCCCGAGGCCGTGTTCGAGGCGCTCCGCGAGAACAACGAGCGCCCCTACGGAACGCCCCGCACCGTGACCGCCGAGGAACTGGTCGAGGCGGCCGAGCAGTTCGAGGAGAAGGACGTCCTCGTGACGGCGCTGCTCGAACTCATGTCGGCGTACGAGTACGCCGCCGAGCACCGCAAGTCGCCGGTCGTCTTCGCCCGGATCCTCAAGCTGTGGGAGGAGGTGCCCGGCTCCTTCAGCGAGTGGGAGGGCCATCAGGTGCTGTGGCGCCACAAGTGGGTGACGACCTCGCTGCTCCAGGTGCCGGACGTCCCGCTGGCGGCGGTCCACGGGTGGGTCGGCCAGATGGGCGAGCGCTACCGCGCGGCCGGTGAGGGCCTGCAGCCGGTCGCGGCCATGCGGCACCGGATCGCCGCCCACACCGGCGCGGACCGCGAGACGGCCTGGGACCTGTGGGTCACCCGGCGCCAGGAGCGGCTCAGCGACTGCCAGGCCTGCGAGACCCGGCACCAGGGACTGCACCACCTCGCGGCGGGCGACGACGAGCGGGCCCTGCGGACCTGGGAACCGGTCCTCGACGGCGTCCGGAACTGCGAGGAGGAGCCCTGGGTCACCCAGGCCCACGCCCTGCTGCCGTTGCTGCGCCTCGGCCGCACCGACGAGGCCCGCTCCCACCATCTGACGGGCTACCGGCACGCCCGGGGCCGGATCGGCATGGCCGAGGAGACCGGACTGCACGTGGAGTTCTGCGCGCTGTCCGGCAACGAGGGCCGGGCGCTGGAGATCCTCGCCGAGAACCGCGCCCTCTTCGGCACCACCGGCGCGCCGCTGTCGCTGCTCGGTTTCCTCACCGGCGTCGAGGTCCTCACCCGGCGCCTGGTCGACCAGGGGTACGACACGACCCCCGTCGCCGGACCGCTGGGGCGCACCTGGACCGCGCGGGAACTGCAGGACCACGTGAGCGAGCAGGGCGACACCCTGGCCGCGGCGTTCGACCGCCGCAACGGCACCGGCAGCGTCGGCGAGCGCCGCCGGGCACGCCTGACCCGGCGCCCGCCGCTCGCCGAGCCGCTGGCACTCGGTCTGCGCACCGCGGCCGTGCCGTCCCCGGCGGCCGGGCCGGCGGCGACAGCCCCGCCCATGGCCGTGAGCGCGCGGGAGGTGCCCGAGGACTTCGTCGAACTGGTGGAGAGGGCCCGCGAGATGGGGGACGCGGGCCGTCCCGGCGACGAGGAGCTGTGGCGCCGGATCGCCGAGCGCGCCGGTGCCGAGGGCCATGTGCACGACCCCCGGCTGGGCCCGGAGGAGCGGCTGCGGGCCGAACTGGCCGAGCACCGCGCCTTCGCGGCCATGGAGGACGAGGACCGCACGGCGGCCAGGGCCGCGCTCACCGAGGCACGGGAGCTGTTCGCCCTGGCCGGCATGCCCGAGCGCGTCCTGACCTCCCGCGCGCGGCTGGCGTCGGTGGGCGTGGAGCCCGGCCCGGAGGCCGTCGCGGGCCGGGCGGAGCTGGACGCGGTGCGGGCCGAGGCCCGCGCACTGGTGGACGAGGGCTCCGCCGAGGTCCGGCGCGCCTACTGCGTCGTACTGCAGTGCCGTGCCTACCTCGCCCACACCGAGGCGGCGGCCACGCTGCCGGACGTCCCCGTGGAACTGCGCGAGCGCTTCGAGGCGGCCGTGGCCGAGGCCCTGGCGGAGTCGGAGCGGCTCGGCATCCCGGAGCGCACGGTCAACACCCGGATGTCCGCCGCCGATCTCGCGGCGCGCTCCGGGGACCTGGACGGCGCCGAGCGGGAACTGCGGAGCGCGCTGCGGGTCGTGGAGGCGGCCGGGACGCCCTGGCGCGCCACCCGCCCGCGGGGCCTGCTCGGCCAGGTGCTGCTGCAGCAGCACCGCCCCGAGGAGGCCATGGAGCAGTTCCACGGCGCGCTCGCCACGGCCACCGCCCATGGCGACACCGCGTTCCCGGTGGCGCGCACCCACGCGCTGCTCGGCCACGCCGCCGATCACGCGGGCGACCTGAACGCCGCCGTACGCCATCTGTCCGACGCCGCGGCGCGGCTGGACCGCGAGGGCGACGTCACGGGCGCCGCCGAGCTGCGGGTGGAGCTGGCGGACGTGCTCGCCCGCGCCGACCGCCAGGCGGACGCCGTCGCCGTGCTGGAGTCGCTGGTCTGCGACGAGGCCGCGGCCGGCATGGACGAACGCGCCCTGGCCCAGGCCCGGCTGCTGCTGGCGCGGGGCCTGCGGGAACTGGAGGAGCACCGCGCGAGCGCCGAGCAGTTCCTGCTGCTGGCCGACGCCGTCCAGGGGTGGGAGGAGCAGTTCACGCACACGCTCGCCGCCTCGGAGGCCGCCGTCGCCCTGCTGGAGGCCGGCCGCGAGGACGCGGCGCGCTCCGCGTACGACCGCGCCGTCGCCTCGCACGCGAAGGGGCCGAACCCGCACGCGGTCGCGGAGATGATGCGGGACTTCGCGGGCTCCGCCGTCTCGGCACAGGGCGCCGAGGGCCTGGAGACCGCCCTGGACCACCTGCGCCGGGCCGACGAGGTGCTGGCGGCCGTGCCCGCGGACGACGAGGACTTCGCCCTCTGGTACGAGAGCGGCGCCACGCACTACCAGCGCGGCCGGGCCTATGCCGGCGCCGAGCGCTTCCCCGAGGCGCTCGCAGAACTGGAGCGGGCGATCGCCGCCCACGAGGAGGGCGGGCCGCGGGGCGAGGCGCCGCGCGCCGAGGCCGTCCGGGTCGCCGCCCTCGTCGAGGCGAACGGCCTGGACCGGCCGGACGCGGCCCTGTCCCGTCTCGGTGCCGCGATCACCCGGTGCCGGGCCGCGGGGCTCGACCACGCGGCCGGGGTCCTGTCCCGGGTCAGGGACGAGGTGTCGTCGCGCCTCCGGGGCTGACACCCGTGGTACGAACGAGGTGACCGCCCTCGGCGCCCGTCCCCGGACATCCGCAGGGCGCGGGGTGTCGATCCGGGCGGTCGCCGTTCGTGTAGAGGGTGGAACGCCGGCGAAGGGCCGGCCCGGACCACGAGGACGCCCGACATGAAGCACTACCTGCTCAGCGTGTACCAGCCCGAGGCGACCCCGCCGCCGCCCGAGTTCCTCGCCCGGGTCCTGGCCGACCTGGACGTCCTCAACCGGGAGATGAAGGAGGCCGGGGCCTGGGTCTTCGGCGCGGGGCTGAACGCCCCGGACACGGCCACCGTGCTGCGGCTGCGGGGCGAGGAGGTGCTCGTCACGGACGGGCCGTTCGCGGAGAGCAAGGAGTACCTCGGCGGCTTCACGATCATCAAGGCGGCCGACCTCGACGCCGCGCTCGCCTGGGGCCGCCGGCTGGCCCGGGTGACCACGCTGCCCATCGAGGTCCGGCCCTTCGCGCACGAGGTCGAGGACTGACGGCCGGCGTGCCGGAGCCGGGCGCACCGGAGGTCGAGCGGGTCTTCCGCGAGGAGTACGGGCGCGCGGTGGCCGTCCTGGTCCGCCGGTTCGGCGACATCGACGTCGCCGAGGAGGCGGTCCAGGACGCCTTCACCACGGCCGTCCAGCGGTGGCCGCGGACCGGGCTGCCGCCGAGCCCCGCGGGGTGGATCATCACGACCGCCCGCAACCGCGCGATCGACCGGCTGCGCCGGGAGGCGGCCCGCGAGGACCGGCAGGCCCGGGCCGCCCTGCTGCAGGACGCCCGGGACGTCCGGGAACCCGGCGAGGAGGGCCCCGTGCGGGACGAACGGCTCCGTCTGCTCTTCACCTGCTGCCACCCCGCGCTCGCCCCGGCCTCACGGGTGGCGCTGACGCTCCGGCTGCTGGGCGGGCTCACCACCGCCGAGATCGCCCGGGCCTTCCTCGTCCCCGAGAGCACCATGGCCCAGCGCCTGGTCAGGGCGAAGGGCAAGATCCGCGACGCCCGGATCCCGTACCGGGTCCCGGACGAGGCCGACCTGCCCGAACGGCTCGGCGCCGTCCTCGCGGTGGTGTACCTGGTCTTCAACGAGGGGTACCTGCCCGGCTCCGGGGACCGCCTGGTCCGCGAGGACCTGTGCGCCGAGGCGATCCGCCTGGGCCGGCTGCTGGCCGGGCTCATGCCCGACGAGCCCGAGGTGCTGGGGCTGCTCGCCCTGATGCTGCTGGTCCAGGCACGCCGCCCGGCCCGCACCGCCGCGGACGGCGAAGCGGTGCCGCTGGCCGAGCAGGACCGCGCCCTGTGGGACCGGCCGCTGGTCGCGGAGGGCCGGGCACTGGTCCGCCGCTGCCTGCGGCACGGCCGGCCGGGGCCGTACCAGATCCAGGCGGCGATCAGCGCCGTGCACAGCGACGCCCCGGTCGCGGCCGCCACGGACTGGCGGCAGATCCTGGCGCTCTACGACCAGTTGACGACGCTCGCCCCGGGCCCCGTGGTCGCCCTCAACCGCGCCGTCGCCCTCGCCGAGGTCGAGGGTCCCGCCGCCGCGCTCGCCGCCGTCGACGGCCTCCCCCTGGAGGGCTACCCCGCCTTCCACGCCGTCCGCGCCGACCTCCTGCGCCGCCTGGGCCGTACGCCCGAGGCCGCGCAGGCGTACGGAGCAGCCGCCGCCCGCACAGAGAACGAGGCCGAACGGGACTTCCTGCGGCGCAGACGTGAGGCGCTCGGCGGCCCGAAGTGACCGCCTTGCGGGGCCTTCGGAACCGGGCGGACGCGCGCGGAGCGGGGCCACCTCCGCCGCGACGGCGCGGGCCCCGCACGACGCCGCGGCCGCACCACGGCGGTGACACCGCCTCGGGTCCCGGCCCTGGCCCCACGCACCCACACCCGGGCTCGTCGCGTACCGGCAGCGGCCGCGCCGTCCTTACGTACGCCCGGCGGCGCGCGGATCGGCGCCACAGCCACCGTCGTGAAGCGTCGCGGACACCGTGACGCCCGGCCACCGTCCCCGGCCTGCGGCGGCTGCCACCTGCGCGATCCCCGGCCGTCGGGCGCAGGGAACGGCGAGCGGCCACCGCCGACGTGCCGGGCCACCCTCCGTACCCCGGGTTCCTCCTGACTTCGGGTCAGGAAAGCACGGCGAGGCCGTCGAGTTCGACCATGGCCTCCTCGTCCCACAGGCGGGTGATGCCGATGACCGCCATCGCCGGGTAGTCACGGCCTGCAAGGGCGCGCCAGATGCGGCCGAGTTCGGGCGCGTGGTCGCGGTAGGCGGCGACGTTGGTGGTGTGGACGGTGAGGCGGGCGAGGTCGGCGGGGGTGCCGCCGGCGGCCTGGAGAGCGGTGAGCAGGTTGATCAGCGCGTGCTCGAACTGGGCGGGGAGCGTGTCCCCGACGACCTTGCCCCCGGAGTCCAGGGCGGTCTGTCCCGCGAGGAGGACGAGGGTGCGGCCGGTGGCGGTGACGGCGTGGCTGAAGCCGGTGGGCGGGGAGAGCTCGGGCGGGTTGATCCGGTTGAGGGTCATGCGAAGAGCTCCTTGGCGATGATCGACCGCTGGACTTCGGTGGCACCTTCGTAGATACGCGGTGCGCGGACCTCGCGGTAGAGGTGTTCCAGGACGTGGCCGCGCTCCAGGGCGCGGGCCCCGTGGATCTGGACGGCCGCGTCGACGGCGTACTGGGCGGTCTCGGTGGCGAAGAGCTTGGCCATGGCGGAGCTGCGGGCGGTGCCGGGAGCGCCGGAGTCGTAGGCCTCGGCGGCGGCGTAGACCAGCAGGCGGGCGGCCTCGGTGCGGGTGGCCATCTCGGCGAGGGTGTGGGAGACGGCCTGGAGCTCCTTCAGGGGCGCGCCGAAGGCGGTGCGGGAGGCGGCGTGGGCGGTGGCCGCGTCGAGGGCGGCCTGCGCCATGCCGACCGCGAAGGCACCGACGCTGGGCCGGAAACGGTTGAGGGTGGTCATGGCGACCCGGAAACCGCGGTCGACCTCGCCGATCACGTCGTGCCGCCCGACCGGTACGGCGTCGAAGCGCAGCCGCCCGATGGGGTGCGGGGAGAGCATGTCGAGGTGTTCGCCGCCGAGGCCGGGGCGGTCGGCCGGGACGGCGAAGGCGGTGACGCCGCGGGCCCCGGCTCCGGGGGTGGTCCGGGCGAAGACCGTGTAGATGTCGGCCTCGGGGGCGTTGGAGATCCAGCACTTCTCGCCGGTGAGCCGCCAGCCGCCGTCCGGCGCGGGCTCCGCGGCCAGTTCGAGGGCGGCCGCGTCGGAACCGGCGCCCGGCTCGGTGAGCGCGAAGGCCGCGACGGCCTCGCCGGAGACGACCCGCGGGATCCAGCGGGCGGCCAGTTCAGGCGATTCCAGCAGGGGGTGGGCGCCCAGGCCCTGCAGGGCCAGCGCGGTCTCCGCCTCGGTGCACTCCCGGGCCAGGGACTCCCGGAGCAGGCACAGCTCGAGGGCGGTGCCGGGGAAGAGGCGCCCCAGCAGGCCGAGTTCGCCGAGGGCGGTGAGCAGCGGCCGGTTGACCTGCCCGGGTTCGCCGGACCCCGCCAGCGGCCGGAGCCGTTCGGCGGCCCAATCACGGACCTGTGCACACCACTTGAGCTGTTCCGGATCCAGCGCGAACGATGCCACGCGGCACCTCCCGTATCGCGTACCGTTGACTGCCGTCACAAACACGTTACGCTGAATCCGCCCGCAACCAGGTGCCAACGAGGGGCGAACCCGCCATGGACCTGCTGCCATCAGCACACGTGGACACTTTCCCGCGGGATCACCTCCCGCCGCGTGACCAGTGGCCCGTCCTGACCCAAGACCTCCCCGAGCTGGCCTATCCCGGCCGGCTCAACTGCGGCACCGAACTCCTCGCCGCCGGACTGCCTGAGGCGCCCTGCCTGCGGATGCCGGGCGGTGAGGTCTGGTCGTACGCGGACCTGCGCGCCGCCTCCGACCGCATCGCGCACGTGCTGACCGAGGACCTCGGGGTGGTGCCCGGCAACCGCGTGCTGCTGCGCGGCCCCACCACGCCGTGGCTGGTGGCCTGCTGGTTCGCCGTCATGAAGGCGGGCGCGGTCGCGGTGACCGTGCTCGCGGCGCACCGCCCGCACGAGCTGGCCACGATCTGCGAGATCGCCGCCGTCCGGCACGCGCTGTGCGACATCCGCGCGGTCGACGACCTCGCCAAGTGCGAGGCGCCCGGGCTGCGCATCGCCACGTACGGCGGGGAGGCGCCGGACGATCTGCTGCGGCTCGCGGCCGACCGGCCGGACTCCTTCCCCGCGGTGGAGACCTCGGCCGACGACGTCGCGCTGATCGCCTTCACCTCCGGGACGACCGGACGGCCCAAGGGGTGCATGCACTTCCACCGGGACGTGCTGGCGATCGCCGACACCTTCTCCGCGCACGTACTGCGACCGACCTCGGCGGACGTGTTCGCCGGCAGTCCGCCGCTGGGCTTCACCTTCGGGCTGGGCGGCCTGGTCGTCTTCCCGCTGCGCGTGGGGGCGTCGGCGCTGCTGCTGGAGCAGGCCGGCCCCGAACAGCTCGCCCGGGCCGTCGCGGAGCACGCGGTGACCGTGCTGTTCACCGCGCCCACCGCCTACCGGGCCATACTCGCCTCGCACGGCACCCGCGACCTGTCCTCGCTGCGGCGCTGCGTGTCGGCGGGCGAGAACCTGCCCGAGGCGACCTGGCACGCCTGGTACGAGTCGACGGGGCTGCGGATCATCAACGGCATAGGGGCCACGGAGCTGCTGCACATCTTCATCTCCGCCGCCGACGACGTGATCCGGCCGGGCACCACGGGCCTGCCGGTGCCGGGCTACCAGGCCCGGGTCGTCGACCCCTCGACGCTCTCCCCCGTGCCGGACGGCGAGCCGGGGCTGCTCGCGGTGCGCGGCCCCACGGGGTGCCGCTACCTGGCGGACGAACGGCAGCGGGAGTACGTGCGCGAAGGCTGGAACATCACCGGCGACACCTACGTGCGCGAGCCGGACGGCTACTTCCGCTACGTGGCCCGCGCCGACGACATGATCATCTCGTCGGGGTACAACATCGCGGGCCCCGAGGTCGAGGAGGCGCTGCTGCGCCACCCCGACGTGCGGGAGGCCGCGGTCATCGGCGTGCCGGACGACCAGCGCGGCCAGATCGTCCGGGCCTTCGTCGTGCTGCGGGACGGCCCCCCGCGCGACGAGCACACGGTCGAGGCGCTGCGCGCCTTCACCCGGGAGGAGATCGCGAGCTACAAGTGCCCCCGCGAGATCGCCTTCCTCGACGCCCTGCCCCGCACTCCCACCGGGAAACTGCAGCGCTTCCGGCTGCGCGACCTACAGTGATCGCGTGACCGAGCACACCCCCAGTTCGCTGATCGTGACCTTCTTCGGTGCCTACGGCCGGGCCGAGGCCTGGGACGGGCGGATACCCGTCGCCGGGCTGATCCGGCTGATGGGCGCCGTGGACGTGGACCCGCAGTCGGTGCGCTCGGCGGTCTCCCGGCTCAAGCGCCGCGGCCTGCTGGAGCCGGACCGCGTCGGCGGCGCCGCGGGCTACGCCCTGTCCGAGGACGCACGGCAGCTGCTCGCCGACGGCGACCGCCGCATCTACGGTCACCCGGCCGGCGGAGCCGGGGACCAGGAATGGGTGCTCGCGGTCTTCTCCGTGCCGGAGAGCGAGCGCCACAAGCGGCACCTGCTCCGCTCCCGCCTGGCCCGGCTGGGCTTCGGCACCGCCGCCCCGGGCGTGTGGATCGCGCCCGCCCGCCTCCACGAGGAGGCCCTGCACACCCTGCGCCGGCTCGGCCTGGACACCTACGTCGACCTCTTCACCGGCACCCACCTCGGCTTCGAGCCGACGGCCGCGGCCGTGCGCCGCTGGTGGGACCTCGACGCCGTCGCCAAGCGCCACCACGCCTTCCTCGACGCCCACGAGCCCGTACTGCGCGCCTGGGCCGCCCGGGAGGCGACCCCGCCGCAGGAGGCCTTCGCGGACTACCTGCGCGCCCTCGACTCCTGGCGCCGCCTCCCCTACGCCGACCCGGGCCTGTCGCCCGCCCTCCTCCCGCCCGACTGGCCCGGCGGCCGCGCCGCGGCGGTCTTCGAGGGCCTGCACGCACGGCTGCGCGACGCGGGGGCACGGTTCGCGCGGTCCGCCGATCCCACGGCGTGACCGGGCACCGTCACCTCCCTCTTCGCCTGACCCGCGGCCCGCGACCCCTCACACGTCCAGCGTGAGCCGGGGCCGGGGGGCGTCCGTGCGGCCCGTGGGCGGGCGGCGGCTGCCCGCCTGGTACGGCAGGGGCCAGGGGGCGCCGGGGCCGGAGTAGTCCTGTTCGGCGGCGGCGTGGAGCGTCCAGTTGGGGTCGTAGAGGTGGGGGCGGGCGAGCGCGCACAGGTCGGCGCGGCCCGCGAGGATCAGGGAGTTGACGTCGTCCCAGGAGGAGATGGCGCCGACCGTGATGACGGGCACCCCGAGTTCGTTGCGGATCCGGTCGGCGTAGGGGGTCTGGTAGGAGCGGCCGAAGTCGGGGGCCTCGTCGGCGACGACCTGGCCGGTGGAGACGTCGATGGCGTCGGCACCATGGGCGGCGAAGGCCCGGGCGATCTCGACCGCCTCGTCGGCGGTCGTGCCGCCCTCGGCCCAGTCGGTGGCGGAGATGCGGACGGTCATCGGGCGGTCGGCGGGCCAGACCTGGCGGACGGCGTCGAAGACCTCCAGGGGGAAGCGCAGCCGCCCGGTCAGGTCGCGGCCGTAGGCGTCGGTGCGCCGGTTGGTGAGCGGGGAGAGGAAGGACGAGAGCAGGTAGCCGTGGGCGCAGTGCAGTTCCAGCAGGTCGAACCCGGCGCGGGCGCCGCGCGCGGCGGAGGCGGCGAACTGCTCGCGGATCGCGGCGAGCCCCTCGGCGTCCAGGGCGTGCGGGACCTGGCTCACGTGGGGGTGGTACGGCAGCGGGGAGGGGGCCGCGAGCGGCCAGTTGCCCTCCGGGAGCGGCTGGTCGATGCCGTCCCACATCAGCCGGGTGGAGCCCTTGCGGCCGCTGTGGCCGAGCTGCAGGCCGATCGCGGCGCCGGGCCGGGCGTGCACGAAGCCGGTGACGCGGCGCCAGGCGTCCTCGTGGCCGTCGTTCCACAGGCCCGCGCAGCCGGGGGTGATGCGGCCCTCGGAGCTGACGCAGACCATCTCGGTCATGACCAGGCCGGCGCCGCCGAGGGCACGGGCGCCGAGGTGGACGAGGTGGAAGTCGCCGGGGGTGCCGTCGGTGGCGGAGTACATGTCCATCGGCGAGACGACGACCCGGTTGCGCAGGGTCAGCCCGCGCAGGGTGAACGGGGTGAACATCGGCGGGGTGTCCGGCCCGGTGCCGAACTCCCGCTCCACGGAGGCGGTGAACTCCGCGTCGCGCAGGCGCAGGTTGTCGTGGGTGACCCGGCGGCTGCGGGTGAGCAGGTTGAAGGCGAACTGCCGGGGCGGCTGGGCGGTGTACTGCTCCAGGTGCTCGAACCACTCCAGGCTGGCCCGCGCGGCGCGCTGCGTGCTGGCGACGACCGGCTTGCGCTCGGCCTCGTAGGCGGCGAGCGCCTCGGGGACGCCGGGCTGCTCGTGCAGGCAGGCGGCGAGGGCGAGGGCGTCCTCCATGGCGAGCTTGGTGCCGGAGCCGATGGAGAAGTGCGCGGTGTGGGCGGCGTCGCCGAGGAGCACGATGTTCCCGTGCCGCCAGCGCTCGTTGACGACGGTGGTGAAGGCGATCCAGCGGGAGCGGTTGCCGCGCAGGCCGTGGCCGTGCAGGGCGTCGGCGAAGATCTTCTCGCAGCGGGCGATCGACTCGGCCTCGTCCAGCCGGTCCAGTCCGGCGCGCTGCCAGACGTCCTCGCGCATCTCGACGATGAAGGTGCTCGCGTCCGGCCGGTACGGATAGCCGTGGGCCTGCATCACGCCGTGCTCGGTCTCGGCGATCTCGAAGCGGAAGGCGTCCAGGACGAGGTCGGTGGAGAGCCAGATGTAGCGGCAGCGGTGGCCGGTGAGGGTGGGGCGGAAGACGGCGGCGTGGGCCCCGCGGGTGGCGCTGCCCGCGCCGTCGGCGGCGATGACGAGGTCGTTGTCGCGGGCCAGCCGTTCGGCGGCCGGGGCGAGTTCGCGGCTGCGGACGGTCACGCCGAGGTCGCGGCAGCGGTCGTGGAGGACCGCCAGCAGCGTGCGCCGGTCCACCGCCGCGAAGCCGTGGCCGCCGGAGGTGACGGCACGCCCGCGGTGGCGCACGTCGATGTCGTCCCAGCGGGTGAACTCCCGCTCCAGGGCGCGGAAGACGACCGGGTCGGCGTGCTCGATGCCGCCGAGCGTCTCGTCGGACAGCACGACGCCGAAGCCGAAGGTGTCCTCCGGCGAGCCGCGCTCCCAGACGGTGATCTCGCGTTCCGGGTCGAGGCGCTTGAGCAGTGCGGCCGCGTAGAGCCCGCCGGGGCCGCCGCCGATGATGGCCACCCGCACGGCTAACGGCCCTTCCAGTTGGGGCTGCGCTTGTCGGTGAACGCGGCGTGGAACTCGGCGTAGTCCTCGCTGGTCATCAGGAGCGCCTGGGTCGCGGCGTCCATCTCCACGGCCGCGCCGAGCGGCATGTCGAGCTCCGCGGTGAGCAGTGCCTTGGTCTGCGCGTACGCCAGCGCGGGGCCGGCCGCCAGGCGCTTGGCGAGGGCGGCGGCGCTCGCGTCCGCCTGCCCGTCGTCGACGAGCTCGCTGACCAGGCCGATGCGGTCGGCCTCCGCGGCGCCGACGGTGTCGCCGAGCATCAGCAGCCGGGTGGCATGGCCGAGGCCGACGATGCGGGGCAGCAGGTAGGCGGCGCCCATGTCGGCGCCCGCGAGGCCGACCTTGGTGAAGAGGAAGGCGAAGCGGGCCGAGCGCTCGACGATCCGGAAGTCGGAGGCGAGGGCGATGACGGAACCGGCTCCGGCCGCGACGCCGTGGATGGCGGCGACGACGGGGAAGGGGGCCTCGCGGAGGGCGCGGACGACCTGTCCGGTCATGCGGGTGAAGTCCAGGAGCTGGCCCGCACCCATGGCGAGGGTGGCGCCGATGATCTCGTCGACGTCCCCGCCCGAGCAGAAGCCGCGACCGGCCCCGGCGAGCACGAGCACGCGGGTGTCGCCGTGGTGCGGCAGCTCGGTGAGCAGGTCGCGCAGGTCGGCGTAGGCGCCGAAGGTGAGCGCGTTGAGCTTGTCGGGCCGGTCAAGGGTGACGGTGACGACGCCGTCGGCGCGCTCGACGCGCAGGTGCCGCCATTCCTCGGTCCGGCCTGCGGAGCCTCGGTAGGGGCTCATGGGCACGTCCTCCTTCGCGGGGGAGGCAGGCTTGCCAACACCGCGAAGTTATCACTCCTTCGTGACCGCCGTCACGAGTGCGCGATATGCGCGGCGCCTCACACGCCTCCCAGCGTGGCGACGAGGACGGCCTTGATGGTGTGCATCCGGTTCTCGGCCTGGTCGAAGACGATGGACCGCGCCGACTCGAAGACCTCGTCGGTGACCTCCAGCGAGGTCAGCCCGTGCCGTTCGTGGATCTCCCGGGCCAAGGTGGTGCCCAGGTCGTGGAAGGCGGGCAGGCAGTGCATGAACTTCGCGTCCTGGCGGCCGGTGGCCCGCAGCACGTCCGCGGTCACGGCGTACGGCTTCAGCAGCGCGATGCGCTCGTCCCACACCTCGGCAGGCTCGCCCATGGACACCCAGACGTCGGTGTGGACGAACTCCGCGCCGGCGACGCCCTCGGCGACGTCCTCGGTCAGGGTGACGCGGGCGCCGGTGGTCTGCGCGAGGCGCCGCGCCTCGGCGACGACGCCGCCGTCCGGCCACAGCTGCTCCGGGGCGGCGATGCGGACGTCCATGCCGAGGAGGGCGCCGGTGACCAGCAGCGAGTTGCCCATGTTGGAGCGGGCGTCGCCGAGGTAGGCGTAGGCGGTCTCCCCCAGCGGGGAACGGGAGTGCTCGGCCATGGTGAGCACGTCGGCGAGCATCTGGGTGGGGTGCCACTGGTCGGTGAGGCCGTTCCACACCGGCACCCCGGCGTGGGCGGCCAGTTCCTCGACGACCTCCTGACCCGTCCCGCGGTACTCGATGCCGTCGTACATCCGGCCGAGCACGCGGGCGGTGTCCTTCACCGACTCCTTGTGGCCGAGCTGGGAGCCGGCCGGGTCCAGGTAGGTGGTGGACGCGCCCTGGTCGGCCGCGGCGACCTCGAAGGCGCAGCGGGTGCGGGTGGAGGTCTTGGCGAAGATCAGGGCGATGTTCCGGCCGGCGAGCCGCCGGACCTCGGTGCCCGACTTCTTGGCCGCCTTCAGCTCGGCGGCCAGGTCCACCAGCCCGCGGAACTCCTCGGGGGCGAAGTCCAGCTCCTTGAGGAAGTGGCGGCCCGTGAGGTCGATGGCCATGGGGGCTCCTAGGTCGGGGTCGGCCGGGTGCCGAACATGAGTGCGCCGAGACCATGGAAGTGTATACGAACAGGCGCATCCTTATACAGCCCGGGCCCGGCCACGGATCGCCCCGTCAGACCGGGTCCCGCTCGATGGGGCAGCTCATGCAGCGCGGACCGCCGCGGCCGCGCCCCAGTTCGCTCCCGGGGATCTCTATGACCTCGATGCCGCGCTTGCGCAGGAAGGTGTTGGTGGTGACGTTGCGCTCGTACGCCAGCACGACGCCCGGCTCCAGCGCGAGCACGTTGCACCCGTCGTCCCACTGCTCGCGCTCGGCGGAATGGACGTCCTGGGTCGCGGTGAGCACGCGGATGTCGTCCAGGCCCAGGGCCGCCGCGATGGCCCGGTGCATGTGCTCCGGCGGGTGGTCGGTGACCTTCAGGTCGCGCTCCCCCGCGCCGGGCTCGATGGTGTACGAGCGCAGCATGCCCAGGCCCGCGTACTTGGTGAAGGTGTCGCCGTCGACCATCGTCATCACGGTGTCCAGGTGCATGAAGGCACGGCGCTTGGGCATGTCGAGGGCCACGATCGTGGTGGCCGACCCGGCGTTGAACAGGCGCTGGGCCAGCATCTCCACGGCCTGCGGGGTGGTGCGCTCGCTCATGCCGATGAGGACGGCGCCGTTGCCGATCACCAGGACGTCGCCGCCCTCGATGGTGGACGGGTAGGCCGCCTGCCCCTCGGACCACACGTGGAAGGAGCCGCCCGCGAAGAGCGGGTGGTGGCGGTAGATCGCCTCGTAGTGGATCGTCTCGTGCCAGCGGGCCGGCCAGCGCATCGCGTTGATGCTGACCCCGTCGTAGACCCAGGCCGAGGTGTCCCGGGTGAAGATGTGGTTCGGCAGCGGGTTGACCAGGAAGTCGTCCAGGTCCGTCACATGGAAGCGGACCGAGGTCGGCTCCGCGAAACGGGCCAGGAACTCCCGCTTGGTCATGCCGCCGACCAGGGCCTCGGTCAGCTCGGCCGCGGACAGCTCGTCGAAGGCCGCGCGCAGGTGGTCGGTGACCACCGGGCCGTACTCCTTCTCGTCGAAGACCCGGTCCAGCACCATGCGCCGGGCCTCGGCCAGGGTCAGCGTCTCCCGCAGCAGGTCACCGAAGAGGTGCACGGCCACGCCCCGGTCGCGCAGCACGTCGGCGAAGCCGTCGTGCTCGGCACGGGCCCGGCGCACCCACAGGACGTCGTCGAAGAGCAGGGCGTCCTTGTTCGACGGCGTGAGCCTTTTCAGCTCCAGGTCGGGGCGGTGGAGGATGACGCGGTGCAGCCGCCCTGCCTCGGAGTCCACATGGAATGCCATGGAGCTAGACATTCCCACTTGGCAAGGGTTTACCGCCAGGGAGGGGCGGGCACCCGGGTGCCCGCCCCTCACCCGTCACAGCCGGGGGTCCACCGGCTCGGACTCCAGCGCCAGGACGGCGAAGACCGCCTCGTGCACGCGCCACAGCGGCTCGCCCGCGGCCAGCCGGTCCAGCGCCTCCAGGCCCAGCCCGTACTCGCGCAGCGCGAGGGAGCGCTTGTGGCCCAGGGCGCGGGAGCGGAGCCTGGCCAGCTGGTCGGGCCGGGTGTACTCGGGACCGTAGATGATCCGCAGGTACTCCCGGCCGCGGCACTTGATGCCGGGCTGGACCAGCCGGTTGCCGTCCTCGGTGCGCACCAGGGCCTGGAGCGGCTTGACGACCATGCCCTCGCCGCCGGCGGAGGTCAGCTCCAGCCACCACTGCGTACCGGCCGCCACCGACTCCTCGTCGCGGGTGTCGACCAGCAGCCGGCGGGTCTCCTGGAGCAGCCCCGTCGGGTCGTTGGCGACCATGCGGTCGATGAGCGCCAGCTGCTCGTCGTGCGGGAGCGCGGCGAGGCTGCGGCCCTGGGCGGCCAGGATCTGGAAGGGCGCGAGACGCACCCCGTCCAGGCCCTCGGTCGTCCAGCAGTAGCGCCGGTACGCCTCGGTGAAGGCGGCGGCGTCCGCGGACCGCCCGCGCTGCCGCTCCAGCAGGCCCGTCACGTCGGTGCCGCGTGCGGCGGCGTGCTCCAGGGCGGCGATCGCACCCGGGAAGACCGCGCCGGAGGCGGCGCCCACGGCGGCGTACTGCCTGCGCAGCAGGCCGGTGGCCTTCAGCGACCAGGGCAGCAGCTCGGCGTCGAGCAGCAGCCAGTCCGTGCCCAGCTCCTCCCAGAGCCCGGCGGCGGTGACCGAGGCCCTCAGCCGGTCGAGGACCTGCTCGGTGACGGCCGGGTCGTCGAAGAACGGACGGCCCGTGCGGGTGTGCAGGGCGCCCGTCACGCCGCCGGTCACCCCGAAGCGCTCGCCGGCCGTCTCCGCGTCGCGGCACACCAGCGCCACGGCGCGGGAGCCCATGTGCTTCTCCTCGCAGAGCACCGGGCCGATGCCGTCCGCGCGGTAGGCGGCGAACGCCTCGTGCGGGTGCTCCAGGTAACCCTCCCGTTGCGAGGTCGCGCACGGCGACATCGTCGGCGGCAGGTACATCAGCAGCCGCGGGTCGACCGCGAAGCGGCTCATGACCTCCAGCGCGGCGGCCGCGTTCTCCTCACGGACGGCGACCCGGCCGTGGTGCACGGTCTCCACGACACGGCGGCCGGCGACGTCGGCGAGGTCGAGCGGTCGCCCGTCCTGCCCACCCGGGGCCTCGCCGGCGAGCGGCTTGGCCGGCTCGTACCAGACCCGCTCGGCGGGGACGTCGACGATCTCGCGCTCGGGCCAGCGCAGGGCCGTCATCCGCCCGCCGAAGACGGCGCCGGTGTCGAGGCAGATCGTGTTGTTGATCCACGAGGTGCTCGGCACGGGTGTGTGGCCGTAGACGACGGCTGCACGGCCGCGGTAGTCCTCGGCCCACGGGTAGCGCACGGGCAGGCCGAACTCGTCGGTCTCGCCGGTGGTGTCGCCGTACAGGGCGTGCGAGCGGACCCGGCCGGAGGTGCGGCCGTGGTACTTCTCGGGCAGGCCGGCGTGGCAGACGACCAGCTTGCCGCCGTCGAGGACGTAGTGGCTGACGAGTCCTTCGATGAACTCGCGCACCTGCTCGCGGAAGGCGGGGTCCTTCTCGTCCTCCTTCTCCAGCTGCTCGATGGTCTCGGCGAGGCCGTGGGTGTGCTGGACCTTCTTGCCCTTCAGCCAGCGGCCCAGCTTGTTCTCGTGGTTGCCGGGCACGCACAGGGCGCTGCCTGCGGCGACCATGCCCATGACGCGGCGCAGCACGCCGGGGCTGTCGGGGCCACGGTCGACGAGGTCCCCCACGAAGACGGCCGTGCGGCCCTCGGGGTGCACGCCGTCGACGTAGCCCAGCTTGCCGAGCAGGGTCTCCAGCTCGGAGCTGCAGCCGTGGATGTCGCCGATGATGTCGAACGGGCCGGTGAGCTCGCGCTTGTCGTTGTAACGGCGCTCCAGCACGACCTCGGCCGCCTCGACCTCCTCGGTGCCGCGCAGGACGTGCACCTTGCGGAAGCCCTCGCGCTCCAGCTGCCGCAGGGAGCGGCGCAACTCGCGCTGCTGGCGCTGCACGACGTGCCGGGGCAGGTGGGCGCGGTCGGGACGGGACGCGTTCCGCTCGATGCAGACCTGCTCGGGGACGTCGAGGACGATCGCGATGGGCAGCACGTCGTACTCGCGGGCGAGCCGGACGAGCTGGCGGCGGCTCTCCTGCTGCACGCTGGTGGCGTCGACGACGGTGAGCCGGCCTGCGGCCAGCCGCTTGCCCGCGATGTAGTGCAGCACGTCGAAGGCGTCACCGCTGGCGCCCTGGTCGTTCTCGTCGTCGCTGACCAGGCCGCGGCAGAAGTCCGAGGAGATCACCTCGGTGGGCTTGAAGTGGCGCCGGGCGAAGGTCGACTTGCCGGAGCCGGTGGTGCCGATCAGGACCACGAGGGAAAGGTCGGTCACCGGGAGGGTGTGCTTGCCGGTCATGCGGACGTGACCTCCTTCGCGGTCATCGTGAAAACTGCCATCTGGGTGGGCGGGCCGACCTCGGGGTCGTCGGGGCCGACGGGGACGAACCGCACGCCGTAGCCGTGCCGTCCGGCGACCTGCTCCGCCCACGAGCGGAACTCCGCCCGGGTCCACTCGAAGCGGTGGTCCGCGTGCCGGGCGTGCCCGGCGGGCAGCGTCTCCCAGCGCACGTTGTACTCGACGTTCGGCGTGGTCACGACCACGGTCGCGGGTCGTGCCGCACCGAAGACGGCGTACTCCAGGGCGGGGAGCCGAGGCAGGTCGAGGTGCTCGACGACCTCGCTGAGCACCGCGGCGTCGTAGCCCTTGAGGCGGGCGTCGGTGTACGTCAGGGAGCCCTGCACGAGCCGGACGCGGGAGGACTGCCGCTCGCCCATGCGGTCCAGCCGCAGTCGCCGCGCCGCCTCGCCCAGGGCCCGGGCCGACACGTCGACGCCGAGGATCTCGGTGAAGCGGACGTCCTTCAGCAGCGCGCCGACCAGCTGGCCCTGACCGCAGCCGAGGTCGAGGACCCGGTTCGCCCCGGCGTCGCGCAGCTCCGCCAGGATCGCCTCGCGGCGCTGCACCGCCAGGGGCAGCGGCTTCTCCTCGGTGTCCACCTCCTCGTCGACGGCGTTGTCCAGCTCCTCGGCCTCGCTGTCGTCGGCCTCGGCGAGCCGGGCCAGTTCCAGCCGCTCCATGGCCTGCCGGGTCAGCGACCAGCGGCGGGCGAGGTAGCGGCTGGTGATCAGCCGCTGCTCCGGGTGGACGGCGAGCCATCCGTCGCCCATGCGCAGCAGCTTGTCGACCTCGTCGGGCGACACCCAGTAGTGCTTGGCGTCGTCCAGGACCGGGAGCAGCACGTACAGGTGCCGCAGGGCCTCGGACAGCCGCAGCTCACCCTCCAGGGCCAGCCGCACGTAGCGCGACTCGCCCCACTCGGGGAACTGCTCGTCCAGCGCGACCGGTTCGGCCTCGACGGTCCAGCCCAGCGGCTCGAACAGCCGGCGGACGAGGGCGGCGCCGCCCCGCGCGGGCACGGCGGGGATCTCGATCCGCAGCGGCAGGGGCTGCGCGGCCCGCTCGGGGCGGGCGTCGCAGACGCCCCTCAGAGCGCTGGCGAACACCGTGCGGAGGGCGACCGCCAGCAGCGACGAGGCGGCGTACGGCCGGTCGTTGACGTAGTGCCCGAGAGCGGAGTCCGGGGCCCCGCCCCGGCCCTTGCCCTTGCCGCGCCGCACGAGCGCCACCGGATCGACCTCCAGCAGCAGCGCGGCCGTGCACCGTTGCTCGGACGCCACGGGGTAGAAGACGTGGGCGTCGCCGTAGGAGGTCGAGAAGACCTGGGCCTTCTCCGGATGCTTGTGCAGCAGGAAGCCGAGGTCCGTGGCGGGCATGCCGCCGCTGCCGGTGGTTGTTATCGTCAGGAACACCGCCTGAGTATCGCCTGCCCGTCCCCGCTCCGAACAGCGGTTTTCCCCGGCTGAGGGGTGAGTGCGCAGGCGAGGGCGGATATCTGCGCGGGCCCGACCCGGCAGCATCCCCCGATGAGCCGGGCACCGGCCCGCTGCCAGCCGGACGCCAGTGCCGGGTCGAAGACGGAGCCGCCGCGCCAGGCCCGGGCCCGTTCGTCCCAGCTCTCGCCGCTGTTGGGGTAGACGACCACAGGAAGGTCCACGGTCGCCGCCGCCGTCTCGACCGCCCGGGCGGCGTCCGCCGGGTCGCAGCAGTTGACGCCGACGGCGATCACCGCGTCCGCGTCCGCCGCGATCCGGAACGCCTCCTCCAGCGGCTGACCCGCCCGGGTCGTCCCGCCGGCGACGGTGTAGCTCAGCCAGACCGGCACCCCGAGGTCGCCGACGATCCTCAGCAGCGCCTCCGCCTCGTCGGTGTCCGGCACGGTCTCCAGCGCCAGGACGTCCGGACCGGCCTCGGCCAGCGTCTCGATCCTGGGCCGGTGGAAGCGCTCCAGTTCCGCGACGCTCAGCCCGTAGCGGCCCCGGTACTCGCTGCCGTCCGCGAGCATGGCGCCGTACGGTCCCACGGAGGCCGCCACCCAGACGTCCTCGCGGTCACGGGCGGCGGCACGGGCGAGGGCGACGCTGCGGCGCAGCAGGGCGGTCGCCTCCTGCCGTCCGATGCCGCGCGCGGCGAAGCCCTCGTAGGTCGCCTGGTAGCTGGAGGTGATGAGCACCCGCGCGCCCGCCCGCACGTAGGCGGTGTGCGCCGCCTCGATCTGCTCCGGCGCGTCGGCGAGCAGCCGGGCCGACCACAGCGCGTCGGCCAGGTCGCAGCCCTGGTCGGCGAGCTGGTTGGACAGCCCGCCGTCGAGGACGACGGTGGACTCGGCGAGGGCCTGCGCCAGGGGCCGGTGGGGTGCGGGCATCGCGGATGCTCCTTGCGGTGGTGTGCCGGGGTCAGCCGAGCTGCGACTGGACCTCGGAGGCGATCAGTTCCAGGTGCCCGAGGTCGCTCAGGTCCAGGATCTGCAGGTAGAAGCGGGTGGCACCGAGCTCGGCGTAGCGGCCGATCTTGTCGACGACCTCGGCAGGGGACCCGGCGAGGCCGTTGGCCTTGAGCTCGTCGACCTCGCGGCCGATGGTGGCGGCCCGGCGGGCGACCTCGGCGTCGTCCTTGCCGACGCACACGACGAGGGCGTTGGAGTAGACGATCTCGTCCTTGCCCCGGCCGTGCTCCTCGGCGGCCTCCCGCACCCGGGCGAACTGCTGGGCGGTGTCCTCCAGCGAACCGAACGGCAGGTTGAACTCGTCGGCGTAGCGGGCCGCGAGCCGTGGGGTGCGCCTGGCGCCGTGCCCGCCGATGAGGACGGGGAGCTTCGCCTGGGCCGGCTTGGGCAGGGCGGGCGAGTTCTCCACCGTGTAGTGCGTGCCCTTGAAGTCGAAGGTCTCGCCCGTCGGGGTGCCCCACAGCCCGGTGACGATGGCGAGCTGCTCCTCCAGCCTGGCGAACTTCTCCTTCGGGAACGGGATGCCGTACGCGGTGTGCTCGTCCGCGTACCACCCGGCGCCCAGGCCCAGCTCGACGCGGCCGCCCGACATCTGGTCCACCTGCGCGACCTGGATGGCGAGCACACCGGGCAGCCGGAACGTGGCGGCCGTCATCAGGGTGCCGAGCCGGATCCGCTTCGTCTCGCGGGCGAGGCCGGCCAGGGTGATCCACGCGTCGGTCGGCCCCGGCAGACCGTCCGCGTCGCCCATCTTGAGGTAGTGGTCCGACCGGAAGAAGGCATCAAAACCGAGCTCCTCGGTCGCCTTGGCGACGGAGAGCAGGGTGTCGTACGAGGCCCCTTGCTGGGGCTCGGTGAAGATTCGAAGATCCATGACTCCATCCTGCACCTCTCCGGTCCGAATCGATCGGCAACCTGTCGCGCGTGGCACCTTCCCGGGCCGGGGGCGACGGCAATCCGCCAACTCCATTCACGCTCCGGCGGCTTACCGCTCATGCGCCCTCCCGCTGCCGCGCCTCGACCGCGCGCAGGAGCACACCCACCCGGTCCTTGGACTCGTCGGCGGCGTCCACCGCCTCAATGCACTGCCAGTACTCCGTCTCGCTCTCGGCGGTGCAGGCCACCGAGACCAGGGCCATGCCCAGCTCCGTCAGCAGCTCGCGCAGTTCGCGCAAGGTCCCGGCCGGCTCGCGCACGTCGGTGAGCAGGGACGCCCGCAACGGCCCGGAGGCCACCCCCGGAGGTCCCGTGGCGCCGCACGCCCTGCCGCCCGCCTCGCAGACGGAGAAGCCGGGGGTGCGCAGCTCGGGCGCCCCGTGGAGGGCGAGGTGGCTGCCGACCGCCTCCGTCAGCGCCTGTACCTGCCAGGCCTCCGCCATCAGCTCACGCTCGGTCCCGCCGCTTCGCAGCGCCTCCCGAGTGGCCCGGATCAGCCGTACCGCGTCCATCACGACGCACCTCCGCCCCGTCTCCGCCCCGTCGATCCCGTTCCTTACTCAGAGTGACGGATCACGACGCGAGGTGGAAGTGGCCGGTTCCCGCCTGTGGACAACCCGCTCACCCGCCCGTGCCAGCGGGCGAACGCGCGGTTGACCGATGGACCGGTGAACCGACGGACCGGTCGATCGGCCGGTGGCCCGGCGCGCGCACCCGCGACGCCCGCACCCGCGGCGCACCGGCCGCCGCGGCTCAGTCCCCGGCCCCCGGCAGCGGAAAGCGCAGCTCGTTGCGGTCGATCTTGGCGGACAGCGCCTCGAGCACGTCGACACCGAGCACCTCGCAGAACTGCAGCAGGTACGCGAGCACGTCCGCCACCTCGTCCCGCACCCGGTGGGCGCTGTCGGGCTCCTCCATGACCCGTGCCGCCTGCTCGGGCGTGAGCCACTGGAAGATCTCCAGGAGCTCGGAGGCCTCGACGCTCAGGGCCACGGCCAGGTTCTTGGGCGTGTGGTACGGCTCCCAGCGCCGGGCGGCCGCGAAGGCGGCCAGCCTGCGCTGCAGCGCGTGCAGATCCTCGGTCACACCCGCAGGTCTACCCCATCGCCGCCGCGTGCTGCGCCGGGGCCTGCCCGGCCGGCGGGGCCCCGGCGTCCGGCGCATCCGGACCCGTCCCCTGGGCCGGCACCCGTTCCGGGTCGGCCGCGGCGCTCCCGAGGCGCAGCAGGGTGACCCCGTCCGCCCCCTCGGCCACCGAGGGGTCGTGCACCGTGCCGAGCAGCCTGATGTGGCCGCGCTCGGCGACCAGGGCGGCCAGCGCCAGCAACTGCCGCGTCTGCGCCCGGTCGAGACCGGCGTCCAGTCCGTCCGCCAGGACCGTGAGCACCTGCACGGCGTCCGGCACCTCGCCGCTGGTGTCCACCTCCAGCACGCCCGGCCCGGTGAGCAGCACCAGCGCCAGCGCGAGGAAGCGCAACTCCCCGTCGCCGAGCCGGTCCACCGGCACCAGCCCCAGCGGTCCCCGGTCGACGGCCGCCAGTACGGACTCCGCGTACGCCCCCGTCCCCGGCTCCCCGGCGGGGATCACCGTCAGTCCCTCGACGGGCGGGCTGCACACCGCCCGCAGGGCGCCGACCAGCGCCGCGTGCCGCGTACGGCACTCGCCCTGGGTGCGGCGCAGCACCGCCGAGAGGTTGTCGCAGCCGCCGCGGAGCAGGCCGTCCGCCACGCGCGCGGGTTCCCGCATCGCGTGCGGCCGGGGGTCGACGGGGAACGCCCCGCGCAGCGCGAGCACCGTCTGCTCGGCGGCGGCGAGCACCAGCCGCTGCCCCTGCGTCGTCCCCGCGACGCGCAGCGGCAGCAGGGAGGTGGCCAGCCGGTCGTCGGGCAGCGGGGCCCGGGTCACCGGGACCAGCCCCGCCGTGTGCCAGGCCGCCTGGACCGTGCGCCGTCCCGGGTCGCGCAGCGCGGTGGCGAGCAGGGTCTCCCCGGCGCCGGTCAACCGCTCGCCGACGATGCGCAGTTCGGGTTCGGTCTGCACGGCGACGTCGAGCACGACGGGGCCGACCGCGCCGTCCACCGTGCACCCGATGCGGAATCCGCGCCGCCCCTCCGCGTCCGGCCGGGCCGCGTGGGGCACGCAGGCCGCCACTCCCCCGCGCACGCCGTCGAACGCCGTCGCCAGTTCCTCGCCCGCGGCGAGCCGGCCGAGCAGGCCGAGCCCCTCCAGGACGCTGGACTTGCCGGTCCCGCTCGCCCCGCCCAGCAGGGTGAGCGGCCCGAGCGGGAAGCTCGCGCCGCGATGCGACTTGAACGCGGAGAGCCGCAGTTCGGTGACGACCGGGCGGTCACGCTTCGTGCTCATGGACGCGAACGTAGCGGTGGCGCCCGGTGCCGAACCGTTCCGCCGGGCCGGTGGTCCTCCGAAAGTGGGTAAGCCCGGCGAGGCGACGGTTAATGTGGCGGGGTGACCGGATACGTGGCGCTCCTGCGCGGGATCAACGTCGGGGCGACGACCAGGCTCCCGATGCAGGACCTGCGGCAGCTGCTGGAGGAGATCGGCGGCGCCCGCGTGCGCACCCATCTGCAGAGCGGCAACGCCCTGTTCGAGCACGAGCAGGCCGACCCGGGGAAGCTGGCGGACGCACTGGAGGCGGCCATCGCCGGCGCGTTCGACGGGCGGAAGGTGCCGTGCGTCGTCCGCGAGGCGGCCGCGCTCGCCGGGGTCGTCGAGCGCAACCCGTTCGACATGACGGGCGTCGATCCTGCGCGCTTCCTGGTCACCTTCCTGTCCGGGCCGGTCGATCCGGACCGGATCGCCGGTCTCGACCCGGCCGACTTCGCGCCCGACGACTTCCGCCCCGGCGAGCGCGAGATCTACGTGCACTGCCCGGGCGGGGTGCAGAAGACCCGGCTCTCCCACGCGCTGTGGGAGAAGCGCCTGGGTCTGACGGCCACGGCCCGCAATTGGAACACCGTGACCCGCCTGGCGGCGATGGCCGCGGAGTGACGGGGCGGGGCCGGCGCGCGCCCCGTCACCCCCTCCCGCTCAGCCCAGGCCCCAACCCGTCCCGAGCCGGTACGCCGCGCAGAGGTTGACGTCGAGCATGTAGGCGGCGGCCGTGCCGCACTGGGCCGCTCCGCTGCCCGGGTCGACGGGCTGGCCGTGGCCCATGCCCGTGATGCTGTACGTCTCGACGACGGCGGCGCCGGAGGCGTCCTTGTACGTCCGGTGCGGGAAGCCCGCCACGGTGTCGGAGACGTCGGCGGTCTGGTCGGCGCCGTGCACGTCCGTCCACTGCCGTACGAGGTCGTCCATGTTGACGGGCTTGACCGTGTAGTCGGCGGTGCCCTGGAAGACGGTCAGCCGCGGCCACGGACCCGCGTACCCGGGGAAGGCGGCGCGGACCCGGGCCCCCCACTGCGCGGGGGTCTGCGTCGCGCCGACGTACATGCACACGTACGGCGAACCCGCCGCCTGCGCGCAGCCGTACGGCAGCCCGGCGACCACGCCGCCCGCGGCGTACACGTCGGGATAGGCCGCCATCATCACCGCGGTCATCGCGCCGCCCGCGGAGAGCCCGGTGACGTACACCCGGGAAGGATCCCCGCCGGTGTCCGCGATCTGACGGTCGGTCATCTGCCGGATGGAGGCGGCCTCGCCCTGGCCGCGCGCGATGTCGCCGGTCTGGAACCAGTTGAAGCACTGGCTGAGGTTGTTGGCCGAGGTCTGCCCGGGCAGCACAACGGAGAAGCCCCAGCGGTCCGCCAGGGCGGTCCAGCCGCTCTGGGCGCCGTACCCCTGGGCGTTCTGGGTGCAGCCGTGGAGGGCGACGACGACCGGCCGGCCCTGCGGCAGCCCGGCGGGGACGTAACGGTACATCCGCAGCGCGCCCGGGTTGCTGCCGAAGCCGGTCACCTCCTCGATCGCGCCGGCGGCGTGCGCGGGACGGACGGGGACGAGCGCGGCGAGGAGCGCCACGAGGACGGCGAGCAGGGCGGCACGCGGGCGGCCCCGGTGGAGTGCGGCTCTGAGTAAGGTCATGCGCCGGACGGTAGGAGCGGTGCGACGCCCGCGACATGGCCCGGGGCACCACATCGCGGGCGCCGCGCGTGGTGCCCCGGACCGCTCAGTCCCGCCGGTGCCCGGGCAGCGCCGGGGGCTCGCCGCGGACTTCCCGCCAGTGGTCGAAGACGTACTCCAGGACGCCCTCGCCGCTGGTCAGGGCGGGCAGTCGGCGTTCCAGGGCGTGCACCTGCGCCGCGGGGACGTCGCCCTCGACGACGTACGACGCACCTTGAGGCGCCGAGGTGCGCGGCACCGCGCGCAACCGGGCGAGGACGGGCAGCACCCGGGCGTAGGCCTGCTCGGGGAGGTCGAGGGTGAAGCGGTGGACCGGCTCGCAGACGACCGTGCCCGCCCGTTCCAGCGCGCGCATCAGCACCACCGGGGTGAGGCCCCGGAAGTCGCCCGCGGTGCTCGACATGCTCTTGTCGAACACCGCGTGCGCGTGGCTCTGCCGCGCGGCGTAACCCGAGTGCGTCATGGTGACCGTGCAGTCGACGACCCGCCAGCCGTACAGGCCGTGCCGCAGCGTCTCGGTGACGGTCTCCTCGACCGCCCGGATGAACGCGTAGGGCATGGAGCCGAGTTCGACCTCCAGCCCGAACGCCACCCCGCTGCCCGTCGGCGCCGGGTCGACGCGCAGTCCCACGGTCGCCAGGAAGGGGTTGGAGGCGGTGTGGATGACCTCGGCGGCGGCGCCCGTGCCCACCGGCCGCTCGATGTGGATCGTCGTGGTCTCCTCGAAGGTCACCTCGACGCCGAAGTCGTCCGCCAGCGTCGCCTGTACGACCTCCTTCTGCACCTCCCCGTAGAGGGAGACGGCGATCTCCTGCCGCACGTCGTCCAGCCGCAGGTCGATCAGCGGGTCCTGTTCGGCGAGCCGGGTGAGCGCCACGTGCAGCGCGCCCGCGTCCGCCGGCCGGCGGGGCACGACGACCGTCTCCAGCGTGGGCGGCGCGAAGTGCCGGTCCGTGCCGGGGGCCGTACGGTGCGGCTCGCCGATCGCGTCGCCGACGCGGATCGCGCCGAGCCCCCAGAGCCTGCCGATCTGCCCCGCGGAGACCGCCTCCCCTGGCGTGTCCACGCCGCGCTCGAACACGCTGACCGCGGTGACCTTGCCCTCCTGCCCGGCGCCGTGCGTCAGGCGGTCGCGTACGCGGACGGTCCCCGAGAACATCCGTACATGGGCGATCTTCTCCCCCGCGGGGCCGCGTTCGATCTTGAAGACGGTGCCGGAGACCGGGCCGTCCGGGCTGCCCGCGGCGACGGGGAGCAGTTCCGCGATCCCCTGGACCAGGGCGTCCACCCCGGCGCCGGTGACGGCAGAGCCGAAGTACACCGGATGGACCAGCGCCCCGCGCGTCTGGGCGGCGAGGGCCGCCCGCAGCCGCGGGTAGGACGGGGCCGTCCCGTCCGCGACGTAGCCGGCCAGGAGCTCCTCGTCCCGCACGGACAGGACGTCCAGCAGCCGGGTGGTGAACCCGGTGTCGTCCGGACCGTACGGCGTGGAGCGCGCGTCCCGGGTGCCGAGGCCCTCGACGCGGCCCATGGCCACGCAGGCCGGGCTGAGCCGCTCCGCGACGGCGCGCAGCACTTCGGCGTCCCGGGCGCCGGAACGGTCCGTCTTGTTGACGAAGAGCAGGGTGGGGATGCGCAGCCGGCGCAGCGTCCGCATCAGCACGCGGGTCTGCGCCTGCACGCCCTCCACCGCCGACACCACGAGCACGGCGCCGTCGAGGACGCCGAGCGCCCGTTCCACCTCCGCGATGAAGTCCGGGTGGCCGGGGGTGTCGATGAGGTTGACGGTGATCTCGTCGCCGATCGCGAACGAGGCGACGGCGGACCTGATGGTGATGCCCCGCGCCCGTTCCAGGGCCAGGGTGTCGGTCTGGGTGCTGCCGTCGTCGACGCTGCCGAGCGTGTCGATGACGCCGGCGGTGTGCAGCAGCCGCTCGGTCAGGCTGGTCTTCCCGGCGTCAACATGCGCCAGGATCCCCAGGTTGAGCACGTGCATGGAATGCCATGTCCTCCGAATAGGCGATGAATTCGGGCTGGGTGGACATGTGCAGTCCCCGCATGATCACGACTCCCCGGTGGATGGCCTGTGGTCCTGGCAGTGCAGCAGAGGCCGCCGGCCGGGGGCAACCGGATTACCCCCGGCCGCCGGCCGGCCGGCGGCACCCGGGCGGCTCAGGGGACGAGGACCATGCGGAAGCGCGCGGCGCCGGACATCATGCGGGCGAACGCCTCGTTGACCTCCTCCAGCGGCACCGTCTCGGTCATCGGGCGGATCCCCGCGAGCGCGCTGAAGTTCATCGTGTGCTCGACGTCGCGCGAGGTGCCGGAGGGGTGGCCGACGACGGAACGGGACGACAGGATCAGCTGGGCCGGGGTGATCGGCAGCGGCTCGGAGTCGATCCCGATGACGATCAGCTGGCCGCGCGGCTGGAGACCCTCGACACCGGCCGCCATGGCCTGGGAGTTGGAGGCCGTGGCGAGCACCGCGGTGGCCCCGCCGAGGGCCTGGAGTTCCTTGGCCGGGTCGCCGGCGGAACTGTCGATGTAGTGGTGGGCGCCGAGCTCCATCGCCAGGGCCCGCTTGTCCTCGCCTCGCGCCACGGCGACCGTCTCGAAGCCGAACTTGGCCGCGTACTGCACCGCCAGGTGGCCGAGGCCGCCGATGCCGATCACCGCGACGAGGTCGCCGGGCCGGGCGGAGCTCTTCTTGAAGGCGTTGTACGTGGTGACGCCGGCGCAGCCGAGGGGGGCGGCGTCGACCGCGGTCAGCCCGTCGGGGATCCGGGCCAGCGCGTTGACCGGCGCGACCATGTGCGTGGCGTAGCCGCCCTCGTACGCCCAGCCGGGCACCTGCAGGTTCCGGCAGTCGATGAAGTCGCCCTCGCGGCAGGGCGGGCAGTGCCCGCAGTGCCCGCCGAACCAGCCGACCTCCACGCGGTCGCCCACCGCCCAGTGCCGGACGCCCTCACCGAGGGCGTCGATGCGCCCGGCGACCTCGTGGCCGGCGACCAGGGGGAAGGTGATGTGGGGGAAGGCGTTGTGCACGAAGCCGGCGTCGCTGTGGCAGACGCCCGACGCCTCGACGGCGATGCGGACGTGGCCGGGGCCGGGCTCCGGCAGCGCGCGCTCGACGATTTCGAATGGTCCGCCCGGTTCTGCGACCTGGGCCACCCGCATGGAGTTCATGGCCGTCCGGTGTGTGAGGGGTTGCGGCGCGTGGCGCCCTTCCCACCCATCGTGACCCCGGAGGCGTGATTTCTCGCGCCGAACACCGGTCGCCGGGCCGCCGGGCGGGGAGCGTAGGCTGCGCCCAGCCGACCGAGGGATCATCGTGAAACTACCCGCCGACCTGCTCGACCTCCTGCACCGCCCGAGCCTGTGCTTCCTGGCGACCACCATGCCGGACGGCTCGCCGCAGCTGACCCAGACGTGGGTCGACACCGATGGCGAGCATGTGCTCGTCAACAGCGTCCAGAGCCATGTGAAGACGCGGAACATCGCGCGGGACCCGCGGGTGGCCGTCGCCGTCTCCGATCCGGACGACCCGTCCCGCTACTTCCAGGTACGCGGCCGCGTGCGCGAGGTGACCACGGAGGGCGCGGCCGACCACATCGAGAAGCTCTCGCACCGGTACACCGGCGGCCCCTACCCCTGGTACGGCGGCCGTGACCAGGTGCGCGTGGTCTTCGTGATCGAGGCCGAGAGCATCAGCGGCACGGCGTGACCGCAGCGGGTCCGCGACCGCGGCACGGCCGCGGACCCCGGCCCGTTCAGCCCGTGGCGCCGGGCACGCGCTCGATGACGGCGGCCAGGTCCGTCCCGGCCGGGAGGGTGCCGAAGGCCAGGCCCCGGTCGCCGGCCAGGCGGGAGGCGCAGAAGGCGTCCGCGACCGGTGCCGGCGCGTACCGGACGAGCAGCGAACCCTGCAGCACCAGCGCCAGGCGCTCGACCAGACGGCGGGCCCGCAGCGGGGCGTCCTCGGTGGGCACCAGCTCCCCGCGCACCTGGCGCCACGCCTCGTCGAGGCGGGCGTCGCCGCCCGCAGCGGCCTCGACCTCGGCGCGGAAGGCCTCGAGGGAGTCCGGCTCACGGGTCAGGGCGCGCAGCACGTCGAGGGCGTTGACGTTGCCCGAGCCCTCCCAGATGCCGTTCAGCGGGGCCTCGCGGTAGAGCCGGGGCATGCCGGAGGCCTCGTCGTAGCCGTTGCCGCCCAGGCACTCCAGGGCCTCCGCGACCGCCGCGGGCTGCCGCTTGCACACCCAGTACTTGCCGACCGCGGTGGCCAGCCGCAGGAAGGCGCGCTCCTGCGCGTCCCCGCGGCGGGCCCGGTCGACCGCTCCGGCGACGCGCAGCGCGAGGGTGGTGGCGGCCTCGGACTCCAGGCCCAGGTCGGCGATGACGTTGCGCATCAGGGGCTGGTCGATCAGCCGGGCTCCGAACACCGAGCGGTGGCGCGCGTGGTGGGCCGCCTGGGCGAGCGCGGCACGGGTGCCGGAGGCGGAGCCGAGGATGCAGTCCAGCCGCGTCATGGTGACCATCTCGATGATGGTCCGTACGCCCTGGCCCTCGGGACCGACCAGCCAGGCCACGGTGTCGTCGAACTCGGGCTCGCTGCTGGCGTTGCTGCGGTTGCCGAGCTTGTCCTTCAGCCGCTGGATGCGGAAGGTGTTGCGGCTGCCGTCCGGCAGCACCCTGGGCACCAGGAAGCAGGACAGGCCCGCGGGGGCCTGGGCCAGCACGAGGAACAGGTCGTTCATGGGCGCGCTGGTGAACCACTTGTGCCCGCGCAGCCGCCAGGTGCCGTCCGGCTGCTCGACGGCGGTGGTGGTGTTCGCCCGTACGTCGGTGCCGCCCTGCTTCTCGGTCATCCCCATGCCCGCCAGGAGCCCGCGCTTGCCGGCGGGGGCGCGCAGTCCGGGGTCGTAGACGCGGCTGGTGAGCAGCGGCTCGTACACCGCCGCCAGGTCCGGCGCGGCACGCAGCGCGGGGACGACGGCGTAGGTCATGGACACCGGGCAGCCGTGGCCGGCCTCGGCGGTGCTCCACACCATGAAGCCGGCCGCGCGGGCCACGTGCGCGCCGGGCCGGTCGTCGGCCCAGGGTGCGCCGGCGAGGCCCTCGGCGAGGGCGACCTCCATGAGCGCGTGGTAGGAGGGGTGGAAGTCCACCTCGTCGACGCGGTTGCCGTACCGGTCGTGGGTGCGCAGCACCGGCTCGTACCGGTTGGCCTCCTCGGCCCAGCGCTGCACCTGCTCCGATCCGGCGAGCCGTCCCAGCCGGTGCAGGTCGTCGACGTACCACCCGGCTCCCTCGCGCCGTACGCCCTCCAGCAGCACGACGTCGTCGGCGACGTCGTGGCCGACCAGCGGCGGGGCCTGGTTGGTCACCTCGTGGGTGCGCGCGGTGGGGTTGCTGCGCGGCGCGGCATCTGCGATCGCGGTCATGGCAGTCGGGCCCTTCGTGGTCGTGGGGAGTCAGACGGCGGGCGCGGCGCCCGCGCAGCGCAGGGACATCGCCACCAGTTCGGTGACGAGGTGGTCGGCGGCGGCGCCCTCGGCGGGAGCGGACAGCGGGTCCACCAGGACCTCGCCGATGGCACCGGTCAGCGCCGCCGCGGTGACCTCGGGGTCCTGGGCGGGGAGGAGCCCGGCGGCCATCCCCTCGCGGATCACCTCGGCGAAGACGGTGCGGTAGCGGCGCCGGAAGTCCAGCCGCTCCGCGCCCAGGGCCGGTTCCGCGGGTGCCGCGAGCAGGGCGTGGGCCAGTCCCCGGTTCTCCATGGCGCGGCGGGCGAAGACGGTGACCCCCAGGGTCAGCCGCTGCACCGGGTCGCCGGCGCCGTCGCGGAGCACCTCGCCGAGCACCTCGACCTCGCGGCCCGAGGCCCGGCGGAAAACCTCGACCGCGAGCGCGCCCTTGGACGCGAAGTGCTGGTACACCGTGCCCACGGACATGCCGGCCGCGGCCGCCACCGCGGTGACGGAGGCGTTCGCCCAGCCCACGTCGGCGACGACGGCCGTGGCCCGCGCCACCAGGTGCTCCCTGGCGGCGGTCAGGCGGTCCTGCACCGCGGGGGTCTTCCGGTAGGCCATGGCAACAAGTGAAGCACCGTTCAGAGCTTCGAGCCACCCCTCGGCCGGCAGCGCCGCCCGAGGGGCCGGGCGAACGCGTGCGACCGGCCCCACACCGGCGGATCCTCACCACGACCACGGACCACGCGCGGGCGGGAGCGCATCGCGAAACGAAGCTCCGGCAGTGGACCCGGAACCGCGCGAGCGACTCGCGCCGGAACTCGGAGCAGCCCTGCGACCGGACCCGCAACTGCTGCCGCACATCGCGTGGTTGTTGCCCGATCTGCACGTTCCGCCCGCTCCAGGGCCGCCCCGCACTCCACGTGGCGCGTCGCCGCGAAGACGTGCAACTGATCCCCGCGGGGCAAACCCAAAGATCAGGCCACGTTTTCGGGCTTCCCGGCCAGGCTTCGCGAGTCGATAGGCGTCACATGGGAGTCACGAATTCCGATCATGCTCGCCCCGCACTCGAGCACCGGTTGTTCTCGGCCACACTTTCTCCATCAATGCCTGGGCCGGCATCGCGGCATGCACCGGGGCCTTGAGGCGGTCGCGACCGGCCCTGGACACACCGCCGCACTCCGGCAAGATCAACCAGTGCACCTCAGCGGGGAGTTGCCACCGGAGCGCGCTGTGGCGCGAAGGCATCCATAGGCGGTCAGCGCTCGTTGGATCCAGCCTCAAAGCTTGAGCACAAATTACACACATTCACTCTTCATACCGGCGCCGATGGTCTAGATTGACCTTGCTTCAGCCGTTCGGGCACGAGGCGACCACTAATGATCTACAGGTTCGGCGCTACGGAAAGCCGGCAGTCGCGTACCCGGCGCCAGACGTGGGGGTGATCGGTTCTTGGAGCCCGATAAGGGGCCTTGGGCGCGGGGAGCCCCGGGGTTTCGACGGGTTCCGGCACACCTCGAGGGTCCGGCGGAACCGGCACGTCAGCTTCCGCCAGGGTGGGTTGTTCAAGTGACTCCGAAATAACCGGGAGTTCACGCGCGGGGGGCGGGGGCCTCCCGAGGGGAGGAACGGTGCGGGAGGCGGGGGCCTCCCGGGGGGAGGGACCGTGTTGGGCGAACACGTCGAACCACTGGGGACCTGGGGGGTTCTGTGCGGCATGGGGGACTAGTCAGCCCGTTTCCGTCGGCACGCGAGCATCTGGGGAACGGCGCGGTCAGCCGGCCCGCAATCGAATGGGAGCAGCGGTACCGCCGTGCCGTGATCACCAGCGATACGGTGGCCACCGCCATCGTGGTGGCCGCGATCGGCGGCTTCTTCGGGGTCCGGGACGCGGCCAACTGGCATGAGAAGTGGGGGATGCTCGCCTTCGGCACCGAGCTGCTGGTGCTGGGGACGCTTGCGGTGAGCCGGTCGTGGGCTCCGGCCGTGCTCGGCCAGGGCGCCGAGGAATTCCGCCGGCTCGGACGCTCACTGTGCACGGCGGCCGTCGTGCTGGCGCTCGGCGGGGTCGCCGTCACCTCGCGCAACATCAAGCTCTGGATCTTCGTCGCGATCCCGGCGATCGCACTCGTCACCATGACCGAGCGGTACCTGCTGCGCCTGTGGCTGCACAAACAGCGGAAGGAAGGGCGGTGCCTGCGACCGGTGCTCGCTGCCGGGAGCCCGGCCACCGTGCGCGACCTGATCACCCGGATCCGCAAGTTCCCGCACCTCGGCTGGCAGGTGGAGGCGGTGTGCACGGCGGACACCCCCGGGCTCGACGGTGACCACGTGGACGGGGTGCCGGTCGTCGGCCGGCTGACCGACGTCGCGGGCCACGTCCGCCGCAACGGCTACCGTGTCGTCGCGGTCACACCGGACCCGCACTGGTCACCGGACCGGCTGCAGCGGCTTGCCTGGAACCTCGAGGGCAGCGATGCCGAGATGGTCGTGGCCCCCGTGCTGATGGAGGTGGCCGGCCCGCGGCTGCACGTCGACGCGGTGCTGGGGATACCGCTGCTGCGGCTCAGCATGCCGACCTTCACCGGTGGCCGCCGCGCGGTC
Source organism: Streptomyces sp. NPDC059718 (assembly GCF_042733315.1). Lineage (NCBI taxonomy): Bacteria > Bacillati > Actinomycetota > Actinomycetes > Kitasatosporales > Streptomycetaceae > Streptomyces > Streptomyces sp. NPDC059718. The sequence goes on along the minus strand of NZ_JBHWGA010000007.1, from coordinate 41,969 downwards.
AAGGAGGTCGTCGACCGGCTGGGCGCGGCGGTCCTGCTGATGCTGTTCGCGCCGCTGATGGTGTTCGTCGGGCTGCTCGTGCTGGCGGACAGTCCGGGTGGGGCGTTCTACCGCCAGCGCAGGGTCGGCAAGGACGGTCGCGAGTTCACCATCTTCAAGTTCCGCACCATGGTCTCCGGGGCCGACCGGGCACGTGCCGAGCTGGCCGACCGCAACGAGGGTGCCGGCCTGCTGTTCAAGCTCCGCCGGGATCCGCGGGTGACCCGGGTGGGAGCGGTGCTGCGCCGGTACTCGATCGACGAGCTCCCGCAGCTCTTCAACGTGCTCACCGGCTCGATGTCGCTCGTCGGTCCGCGGCCTCCGTTGCCGGAGGAGTCCGCCGAGTACGGCCCGGACATCCGGCGGCGGCTGCTGGTCAAGCCCGGGCTCACCGGCCTGTGGCAGATCAGCGGACGCAGCGACCTGCCGTGGGACGAGGCGGTCCGGCTGGACCTGCGGTACGTGGAGGACTGGTCGCTCGCCCTGGACACGGTGATCTTGTGGAAGACGCTGCGTGCGGTGCTCCACGGGCAGGGGGCCTACTGATGCGCGGAGGTCGTCGTCCGGCCGGCGCGAGGATCGCAGGCCGGGAGAGCCTGCCTGGGGGGAGGAACGGGTCATGAGAGTCAGCGTTTTCGGGCTCGGCTACGTGGGCTGCGTGTCGGCCGCGTGCCTGGCCAGCATGGGTCACCAGGTCATCGGGGTGGACGTGAACCCGGTGAAGGTCGACCTGGTCAACGACGGCAAGGCCCCGGTGGTCGAGGAGCGGATCGGCGAGCTCACCGCCGAGGTCGTGCGGACCGGAGCGTTGCGCGCCACCGGCGACGTCCGCGAGGCGATCATGGACAGCGAGGTGTCACTGATCTGCGTGGGCACACCGTCGGAGCCCAACGGCAGCCTGTGCACCACGTACTTGGAGCGGGTCACCGAGCAGATCGGCGCCGCGCTGGCCGAGCGGGGTGGGCGGCACACCGTCGTGTTCCGCAGCACCATGCTCCCGGGCACCTGCCTGAACCTGCTGGTGCCGATCCTGGAGAAGTACCTCGGCGGCACGGCCGGGGTGGACATCGGAGTCGCGGTCAACCCGGAGTTCCTGCGCGAGGGCACGAGCGTGCGGGACTTCTTCGACCCGCCCAAGACCGTCATCGGCGAGCTCGACCCGGCGAGCGGCGACGTGGTGGCGGCGCTGTACGACGGCCTGCCCGGCGAGGTGTTCCGGGTACCGGTCCCGACGGCCGAGGCGATCAAATACGCGGACAACGCGTTCCACGGCCTCAAGATCGGCTTCGCGAACGAACTGGGCGCGGTGTGCCAGGCGCTCGGGGTGGACTCGCACCAGGTGATGGACGTGTTCCTGGCCGACCGCAAGCTGAACATCAGCCCCGCCTACCTGCGGCCCGGCTTCGCCTTCGGCGGCTCCTGCCTGCCCAAGGACCTGCGCAGCCTGGTCCACGCCGCGCAGCGGGCCGACGTCTCGGTGCCCATCCTCGCCAACGTGCTGACCTCCAACTCCGAACATCTGCAGCGCGCGGTGGAGCTGGTCGAGCGCACCGGCAAGCGCCGGGTGGGCCTGTTCGGGTTGTCCTTCAAACCCGGCACCGACGACCTCCGCGAGAGCCCGCTCGTCGAGCTGGCGGAGAGGCTCTTCGGCAAGGGGTACGACCTGCGCATCCACGACGCCAACGTGAGCCTCTCCCGGCTGATGGGCGCGAACCGCGAGTACATCGAGACCCGGCTGCCGCACCTGGCGCAGCTGCTCGGGGACTCCGTCGGCGAGGTGCTCGAGCACGCCGAGGTGGTCCTGGTCGGGACCAGGGATCCTGCCGTGCTGTCGGCGCTGCCGCATGGCGACGGCCCGGTGATCGTCGACCTCATCCGCCTCCCCGACGCCGAGGCGCGCCGGGCCGAACCGGGGTACATAGGCCTTGCTTGGTGACACGACCAGGGGCGACCGGCCGGACCGGCGCGCGCTGATCCTGGTGGAGAACCTGTCGGTCCCGTTCGACCGGCGGGTGTGGCAGGAGTGCACGACGCTGCGCGACGCGGGCTGGGAGGTGCACGTCATCTGTCCCCGGGGGAGCAAGCGGGACACGGAGCCGGAGGCGGAGATCGACGGGGTGCGGATCCACCGCTACCCGTTGCGCGCGGCCACCGGAGGTCCGGCCGGCTACCTCAGCGAGTACGGATCGGCGTTGTGGCATACGTTCCGGCTGGCCCGCAAGGTCGGCCCGGTCGACGTGGTCCACGCCTGCAACCCGCCCGACCTGCTGTTCCTGCCGGCACTGTGGCTGAAGCGGCGCGGCGCGCGGTTCGTCTTCGACCAGCACGACCTGGTACCCGAGCTGTACCTGTCCCGGTTCGACCGCGGGAAGGACCTCCTCTACCGCGCCGTGTGCGCGCTGGAACGGCGGACCTACCGGGCCGCGGACGTCGTGCTCGCGACGAACGAGAGCTACCGGGACGTGGCGCTGCGCCGAGGCGGCAAGCGGCCGGAGGACGTCTTCGTGGTGCGCAGCGCGCCCGACGTCGACCGTTTCCACCCGGTACCGCCCGAGCCGGAGCTGAAGCGCGGCAAGCCTCATCTGCTGTGCTACCTCGGTGTCATGGGCCCGCAGGACGGCGTCGACTACGCCTTGCGGGCCCTGGCGAAGCTGCGCGACGAGCTCGGGCGGAGCGACTGGCACGCGGTGTTCGTCGGCGCCGGGGACGCCTTCGACGCGATGGTGGAGCTGTCCCGGCGGCTCGGGCTCTCGGACCAGGTGCAGTTCACCGGGCGCATTCCGGACGCCGACCTGGTGCGCTACCTGTCGACCGCGGACGTGTGCCTCTCCCCCGACCCGCGCAATCCGCTCAACGACGTGTCGACCATGAACAAGGTCCTGGAGTACATGGTGATGGGGCGGCCGATCGTCTCGTTCGACCTCCGGGAGGCACGCGTCTCCGCCGGTGACGCCGCCGTCTACGCGCCCGCCAACGACGAGGCCGAATTCGCGGGGCTCATCGCGCTGCTGCTGGACGATCCGGAGGAGCGGGCCCGGATGGGCAAGATCGGCCAGGAGCGGATCACCGGGCAGCTCTCCTGGCGCACCTCGCAGCGGTCGCTCCTCGCCGCCTACGCCGCTGCCTGTCGTGACCGGGCTCCGGCCTCGGCGGGCGACCCGGTTCCGACAGAGAAAAGGCCGCCCCGTTGAGCGATGACACGATGCGCCTGGCCATGATCGGGCGGATGATCCGTCGGCGCTGGCGGCTGCTCGCCGTCCTCGCCGTGGTGGGCGGGCTCGTCGGCTACGGCGCCTCCTTGCTGTTCCCACCGCGGTACACGACGTCGGCATCGGTACTGCTGCCGGGGGCGTGGGAGGAGCGCGAGCTGCTGACCCAGTCGGAGATCGCGACCAGTTCGGTGGTGCTCGACCGGTCGGCCGCCACGCTCGACTGGGCCGGGGTCGGCGGCGTCGAGCTGCGGGACCGGGTGAGCGCCAAGGCCACTGCCGGGAACATCATCAAGATCTCGGGTACGGCCGACACCCCGGAGCGCGCGCAGCGGCTCTCCGACGAGGTGGCCCAGCAGTACGTCACCTTCGCCGCACGGGTCGTGGGCGACAACACCGATCCCGAGGCGTCGGCGAAGCCCGAGGCGCTGCGGGAGCTGATGGAGCAGACCAGTCGCCGCATCACCGACCTGGCCAAGGCGGCCGATCCGGGTCGGACCGTGGAGAGCGTGCAGGCCCGCACCGAGCTCGAGAAACTGCGCACGACGCTGGAGCAGGCCATGGACAAGCTGGACCAGACCGATCCGGCGACCAACAAGGCCAACATGGTCGTCATGGGGGCGGCGGCCCGGCCGATCGGCGAGGCACCGCCGACCAGGACGCAGTTCATCGTCACCGGGGCGCTGCTGTTCCTCCTGTTCGCGGTCATCGGTCATCTCGCCGCCGCACGGATGAGTCGCCGGCTGCGCACCGAGCCGGAGATCGCCGCGGCGCTGGGCTCGGCGCTGCTGGGTACCGTCGACGTACCTGATGGACGGCGCGCGCACCGGCCGGAAGGCCGTGGCGCGCGGACCCGGATCCGCCGGCTGCTGGGTGTCGACACCCGGTGGGACGTGCCGGCCCTGCACGCGTCCGGTGACGAGGCCAGCAGGAAGATCCGCTACGGCCGGGTGTGCGCCCGCCTCCGGGACCAGCTGCCGGCCCCCCGGCGGCTGCTGGTGGTCGTCCCGGACGGCGACGGGACCGCCCGCCGGGCCGCCGAACAACTCGTCGCCGAGGCCGGGAGCGATCCGCTGCTGCGGGTGGTGGGGGTCTCGGCGTCCCGGCCGTTGGTGCCGGACCGCGACACCGAGTCCGGTGTCCTGGTCGTGCTCAGCGCGGGCAGCTGGACGGCAGGGGAGCTCGCCGGCATCGGCGAGGCATGTGCCGACGCCCGGCATACGGTCGTCGGCATCGTCGTCGCCGGCGGGGTCAGGGACCGTCGGACACGGTCTGCCGCCCCTCCTCCGGATGGCGCCACGCCGGCGCTCCCGGTTGGCGTCGACGCGATGGGAGGTTCGGTGTGACGACGAGCACGACTTCGCAGTCGTCGGCAGCCGCTCCGCTGCTGGACCTGCAGGCGCTGGTGGTGGCGGTACGCAGGCGCCGCCGCCTGTGGTGTTCCGTGGCGCTGCTGGGGTTGCTGGTCGGCGCGGGGGGCGCGGTCCTGCTGCCGCCGCAGCCGACCGCGGTGACCACGGTGCTGGTCGCCCATCAGGCGGACCAGCCGAACGACCCCGGAACGCTGATCCGCACCGACGCCGCGCTGCTGGAGACCACGCAGATCGCCGGTGAGGCCCTGCGGTCGCTGAAGTCCTCGGAAGACCCGGAACACTTCATGCGGGACTACCGGGGCATCGGTTTGACCAACAACCTGCTGCAGATCAACGTGACGGCTGACAGCGACGCGGAAGCCGTGGCCCGCGCCAAAGCACTGGCCGACGCCTTCGTCGCGGACCATGTGAAGCGGATACAGAAGGCCGCGAACGCCGAGGCCAAGACCCTGCTCGACCAGCGTGACCGCATGCGGGACGAACTCGCCCAGGTCAACAAGGCGATCGGGGAGGGGCCGCCGGAGAGCGACCCGAACGCGTCGGCGAACCTCGAGTCGCTCTTCGCCCGCCGGGCCGAACTCACCTCGCGGATCGCCGATTTCGACCAGCGCGCCGCGGAGGCGGGCGTCGGCACGCCCCAGCTCATCGCCGGCACGCAGATCGTGGACGCCCCGCGCGCGGTGCAGTACTCCCTGCCCAAGGCCGCTGCCACCAACGCCGCGATCGGACTCGGCCTCGGGCTCGCGCTCGGGCTCGCGCTGGCCGCGGTCGGCGCGGTGGTGGCGGACCGCCCCGTGCTGCGCCGGGAGATCGCGGCGAACCTGGGCGCCTCGGTCATCGCGGAACTGCGCCGCACGCCCCGCCGCCGGTCGGCCGGGCGGTGGCAGCGCCGACGGACCCGGGCGGCACGCGAACGGCTCACCGCGACCCTGGCCCGCACCGTACGCGGCTCCGCGGAGCCGGTGTCGCTGCTGGAACTGGGCTGCGCACGCGGCGCGAGCGTGATCGCCCTGGACCTCGCCGGCGCACTGGCGGCGGAGGAGCCCGTGGTGATCATCGACGGTCTGCCCGGCCGGCAGCTCGCCAACCGCCGCCGGAAGTCGGGAGACCCGGCCGTGGTCGGCGGCGAGCGTGCCGCGACCGTGTCGCACGAGGTGCGCCGGCTCGGCGTCGGCTCGGTCGCGCCCGGCACGGCGTGGACCGACCTCCAGTACCTCGGTACCCAGACGGTGCTCGTCGTGCGTGCCGGGCACGGCAGCGCCGCATGGCTGCACACCGTGGCGCGGCAGCTCGCGGACCTGCGCATTCCGGTCATCGGTGTGGTGCTGATCGACCCCGATCCGCGTGACCGGACCGACGGCACGCTGTGGGACGGGCTGCACACCGCGCTGCGCGGCCACAACGAGCGGCTGGCCCGGCAGAGCGGGACGGGCCGGCCGCGGCCGATGCAGCCGTCGTGGGCCGCACGGGTCCCGGACAGCGACCAGGAGGCGCGCTAGACATGTGTGGCATCGCAGGCACGTACCGATGGCCGGACGGGAAGGCCGTGGCCGACCGGCTCACCGACACCCTCGCCCACCGCGGTCCGGACGGGGCGGGCCGGTACAGCCATCCCGTCGGTGACGGCGAAGTGCACCTCGGGCACCGTCGGCTGGCCATCATCGACCTGTCCGAGACCGGCGCCCAGCCGATGGTCTCGGACGGCCTCGTCCTGACGTACAACGGCGAGCTGTACAACGCGCCCGAGCTGCGAGCCGAGCTCGCGGCCGCCGGGGTGCGCTTCCGCGGTACCTCCGACACCGAGGTCCTGCTGGAGGCCTGGCGGCGCTGGGGCACGGACTGCCTGCCCCGGCTGCGCGGCATGTTCGCGTTCGGGATCTTCGACGAGCGAACCGGTGAACTGGTGCTCGCCCGCGACCAGCTCGGCATCAAGCCCCTGTTCCTGCTCCGGCGCGGCGAGGGTCTGGTGTTCGCCTCCGAGCTCAAGGCGCTCGCCGCCGTGACCGACGGGTCGCTGCAGGTGGACCCCGCGGCGCTGGTGGCCTCGCTGCTGTACTACTGGGTGCCGGACTCGCGGTGCGCGTTCCGTGAAGCGGAGAAGCTGCCGCCGGGGACCTGGCTGCGGTGCCGGCCCGACGGCCGCGTGGAGCGCGGCCGGTTCTGGAACCTGAAGGACGTCGCCGCCGAGGGACGGGAGCGGGCCCTGAGCGGCGAGCAGCCGGACATCGCCGCCGTCGTCGAGGAGTCGACCCGGCGCCACCTGCTCTCCGACGTACCCGTGGCGACCTTCCTGTCCGGCGGACTGGACTCGAGCTACCTGACCGCGCTGGCCGCCCGCGACCGCCCCGGGATCTCCGCTTACACGATCGGGTTCCGCGCCGAGGACGCCAAGTTCGAGGCGATGCCGGACGACCTGCGCTACGCCCGGCAGGTGGCCGGGCGGTTCGGCGTCGACCTGCACGAGATCGAGATCGCTCCGAACGTGCTCGACCTGCTGCCGCAGATGACCCACCACCTGGACGAGCCGATCGGCGACCCCGCCGCGATCAACACGTTCCTGATCTGCTCGGCCGCCCGGGAGGCCGGGGTCAAGGTGATGCTCTCGGGGATGGGCGCCGACGAGCTGTTCGCCGGTTACCGCAAGCACCTGGCCAACATGATCGCGCTGCGCTACCAGCGCGTCCCGCGGCCCCTGCGGCGCGGCCTGTCCAGGGCCGTGGACCGGCTGCCGGTCGCAACGGCCCGCCGGGGGTACCGGTCGGTGCGCTTCGCGAAGCGGTTCCTGTCCTTCGCCGATCTGCCGGAGGAGACCGCGTTCCGGCGCAGCTACACCATGTACGACCAGGACGAGCTGCTCGCCCTGGTCGATCCGGACCTGGCCGGGTCGGTCGAGGACGTGCTGACCGAGCACGCGGACGTCTACCAGGACAACGACCTCGACGACTTCGTCAACCGCATGTGCCTGGGCGACGCCCGGATGTTCCTGCCGGGCCTGAACCTCACGTACACGGACCGGTCGAGCATGGCCGCGTCGACCGAGGTGCGGGTGCCGTACGTGGACGTCGAGGTGGTCAGGGCGGCGTTCGCCGTGCCCGGCGACCGCAAGATCGTCGGACGGCAGGGCAAGGCCGTCCTCAAGGAGGCGGCCACCTCGATCCTGCCCCGGGAGATCGTGTACCGGCCCAAGGGCCTGTTCAGCGCCCCGCTGCGCGCATGGATGAGCCGGGACCTGGCACCGCTGGTGCGCGAGGTGGTGAACGACGGCGTGCTCGTCAGTTCCGGGTTCCTGCGCCGCGACGCGCTGGCGCGCATGGTCGCCGAGGACGCCGCCGGACAGCGGGACTTCTCCAAGCATCTGTGGCACGTACTGACCCTCGAGTACTGGTACCGCGACGCGACCTCCGGGTCCGGCCAGAACGCCCGCTCGGCGGCATAGAAGACGGCGTAGAAACAAGGGGACTTCGGGTGAAGCAGGTTGTGCAGAACTACAAGAGCGGCGAGCTGGCGGTGCTCGACGTGCCGGAGCCGGGGTGCAAGCCGGGCGGTGTGCTGGTCAGGACCGCCTACTCGCTGATCTCCACCGGGACCGAGCTCATGAAGGTGTCCGAGGCGGGCATGTCGATGCTGGGCAAGGCCCGTTCGCGGCCGGACCAGGTCGCCAAGGTCATGCAGAGCGTGGCCACCAACGGGGTGCCCGCCACCTACCGCAAGGTGATGGGCAAGCTGGACTCCTACACCCCGCTGGGCTACTCGCTGTGCGGGGTGGTCGAGCAGGTCGGCAGCGGGATCGACGACGTGAAGGTCGGCGACCTCGTGGCCTGCGCCGGCAACGAGCACGCGCTGCACGCCGAACTGAACTGGGTTCCCAAGAACCTCTACGCCCCGGTGCCGGACGGCCTCGCGCCGCGGCACGCGGCCTTCGGCACCGTCGGGTCGATCGCGATGCAGGGCGTCCGCCAAGGCGAGCCGCAGCTCGGCGAGGTGGCGCTGGTCATCGGCCTCGGGCTGATCGGGCAGCTGGTGGTGCAGCTCCTGACCGCCTCGGGGGTCCGCGTCGTCGGGGTCGACCCCGATCCGGCGCGCTGCGAGCTCGCCGAGCGCCTGGGCGCCGCGGCCTGCGGCGATCCCTCGTCCGCGGCCGTGGAAGCCGCCGTCGCCGAACTCACCGGCGGTCACGGCGTGGACCAGGTGTACCTGGCCGCCGGCGGCGGCAGCAACCAGCCCGTCGAGCTGGCCGCGCGGCTGAGCCGGGACCGCGGCCGGGTCGTCGACATCGGCAAGTGCCGCCTGGACCTGCCGTGGAACGCGTACTACGAGAAGGAGCTCGACGTCCGGTTCTCCCGCTCCTACGGCCCCGGGCGCTACGACCCGTCGTACGAGCTCGAGGGGCGGGACTACCCGATCGGCTACGTGCGCTGGACCGAGCGCCGCAACCTGGCGTGCTTCCTCGATCTCCTCGCCCGCGGCGCCGTCGACGTGGAGCCCTTGGTCTCCCACGTCGCCGACTTCGATGACGCCGTCGAGACGTACCGGAGCCTGAAGGACGGCGACCTGAAGGCCGTGGCCGTGCTGTTCCGCTACCCCGAACACGCGCGAGAGGCGCAGGCCCCGGCGGTGGCCGTGCCCGCGGTGCGACGCGACGAAGGAGTCTCCGTCCCGGCCCGGTCCGCCAAGGCTCCGGTGCGGCTCGCGTTCGTCGGCGCGGGGAACTACGCGACGTCGATGCTGCTGCCGCACCTGGCACAGCGCGACGGCGTCGAGCTGTCCACGGTCGTCACCACGACGGCGCTGTCCGCGGCCAACGCGCAGCGGAAGTTCGGCTTCGCGCAGGCGACCACGGATCTCGACGCCGTGCTCGGCGACACGTCCATCGACGCGGTGTTCGTCGTCACCCGGCACAGCTCGCACGCCGAACTGACCCGAAGGGCGCTGCTGGCCGGCAAGACGGTGTTCGTGGAGAAGCCGTTGGCACTCACCGGGGACGAGCTGGCGGACGTGCTCGCGGCGGTCGAGGAATCCGGCAACGACCGGCTGCAGGTGGGCTTCAACCGCCGGTTCGCGCCGCTGCTGCAGGAGGCCAAGAAGCGGTTCGGCGGCCGGACCGGTCCGGCGAGCCTGCGCTACCTGGTCAACGCGGGCCGGCTGCAGCACGGGAGCTGGTACCTCCAGCAGGGCACCGAGGGCTCGCGCTTCGCCGGCGAGGGCGGCCACTTCATCGACACGGCGAGCTGGCTGCTCGACGCCGACCCGGTGTCGGTGTACGCGGTCGCCACGTCCGGCAACGAGGACCTGCAGGTCGTGCTGCACTACCCGGACGGGTCGACCGCCACCATCAGCTACGTCACCACCGGCGCGCCCAGCTTCCCCAAGGAGACGCTGGACCTCGTCGCGGACGGCAGGGTGCTGCGGCTCGACGACTTCGTCCGTGCCTCGGTCTACGGCCGCAAGCGGTGGGTCAGTTCGCGGCTGCCCAAGGCCCGGGACAAGGGCCAGTCCGCCGAGCTGGCCGCGTTCGTCAAGGCAGTGCGGACCGGCGGACCGATGCCGGTGCCGCTGGAGTCGCTGGTCGCCACCACGGCGGCCACCCTCGCCGTGCAGGCCGGCCTGGCCGGCGGCGCGCCGGTGACGTTGGCGAGGGCGCGATGACCATGACCGCGGGCTGGTACCTGCGGCGGCTGTCCCGGATGGGACCGCGCGAGGTCGGCGGCCGGATGGGCGACGCGGTGCGCAGGCGGCGGTGGCGGTCGGCGCTGCCCGACGGCCCGGGCGTGACCGGCGCCCGGTTCACCGCGGTCCTGCCCGCCGGGACGATCGCCGCGGTGCCACCGGACGCGGCGAAGCGCCTCATCGCCCAGGCGGACCGGCTGATGGACGGGCACGCCGAGTTCTTCGGTGTGGAGCGCGACGACCTCGCCGACCCGGACTGGTGGTACGACCCGAAGACCGGGCGCCGGGCCCCGTCGGGTTACGCCTTCGACGTGCCGTACCGGAGCGAGGACGCGGTCGGGGACATCAAGCAGATCTGGGAGCCGTCCCGGCACCAGTACCTGACCGTGCTCGCCGTCGCCTACGCGATCACCGGCAACGACCGGTACGCCGAGCGGGTGGCCGAGCACCTGCGGTCGTGGTGGGCGGCCAACCCGCCGCTGCGCTCGGTGCACTGGATCAGCGGCATCGAGCTGGGCATCCGGCTGCTGTCCTGGGTGTGGATCCGCCGGCTGCTCGACGGCTGGCCGGGCGCGGCCGGGCTGTTCGAGGACAACCCGGTGGCGCTCCGGCAGATCTGGCACCACCAGCGCTGGCTGGCCGCCTTCCCCAGCCGGGGGTCCTCCGCGAACAACCACGTCGTCGCCGAGGCCGCCGGGCAGTTCGCCGCGGCCTGCGCGTTCGGGTGGTTCCCCTCCTCGGCGCGCTGGCGGGCAGGCGCGGTGCGGTCGCTGGAACGGCACCTGAGGAGCAACACCTTCGAGTCCGGCCTCAACCGCGAGCTGGCCACCGAGTACCACGGACTCGTGCTGGAACTCGGCCTGGCCGCGGTGGCCGAGGCGGACGCCGCCGGCGTGCCGGTCCCCGCGTCCATCCGGCTGGTGCTGCTGCGGATGACCGACGCGCTCGCGGCCGTCGTGGACAGCCGGCTGCGGCCGCCGCGTCAGGGGGACGCGGACGACGGGCACGGTCTGGTCGTGGACGGCGCGGGCACCGACCGCTGGGCCTCGCTGCTGGCGACCGGGGAGGCCGTGTTCGGCCGGCTCGCCTGGTGGCCCGCGGTGACCGGTACCGACGTACGCACCCCGCTGCTGGCCGCGCTCATCCGACCCGGCGCACCGGCCGTGACCCGCCCGGCAAGCCGGCCGGACCACCTCGCCGACGCGGGGCTCACCATCCTGCGCGGTCCGGGGGAGATCTGGTGCCGCTGCGACGGCGGTCCGCACGGCTTCCTGTCCATCGCCGCGCACGCCCACGCGGACGCGCTGTCCGTCGAGGTCCGGCACGACGGGGTCGACGTGCTCGCCGACCCCGGGACGTTCTGCTACCACGGGCAACCCGAGTGGCGGCGGTACTTCCGCTCGACCCTCGGCCACAACACCCTGCAGCTGGACGGCGGCGACCAGTCCGTCTCCGGCGGCCCGTTCCTGTGGACCCGGCATGCCCGCAGCCGCGTCCTGGTCGCGGACACGTCCGGCGCCTCGGAAGGGGGGACGGTGCGCTGGTGCGCGGAGCACGACGGCTACCAGCGCTCCGTGCACCGCCGCCGGGTGGAGCTGACCGCCGCGAGCCGGGAGCTGCGGGTGGTCGACGAGGTGCGCGGCCCGCGGCGGACCGCCGTGCAGCTGGCGTTCCACCTCGGCCCGGCGATCGCCGCGGACCTGGTGGAGAACCGGGCGGTGCTCACCTGGACCCGGGACGGCGAGGGCCGCTCCGCGGTGCTCGACCTGCCCGGGCAGCTGCGCTGGCGGGCGCACCGCGGCGAGAGCGACCCGCCGCTGGGCTGGTACTCCGCCGGCTTCGGGCGCAAGGAACCCGCCACGACGCTGGTCGGCACCGGCTCCGCCGACGGCGCTGCGCTCTCGGGGGAGTTCACCACCGTACTCAGGTTCCGCGGCTAGGGGGACGCGTGGGATTCAAGTGGAGGCACCGGGCGTGGCCGGCGGCACCGCTGGCGCTGGCCCTGCTGGCGGCGACCGCCTGTACGAGCACGCCGGACGACGCCCGGGCGAAGCCGACGCGTGCGCCCTCCACGTCCGGAGCGCCCTCCAAGTCCGTGGCCCGGGTGTGCGCCAAGCCCGCGGCCGGGCCGGCGAAGGCGCCGGCGGGCGCGGTGACGGTCGACCCCGGGGTGGTCGGTGACCTGGCCGAGAAGACCGAGAACAGCCCTCCGGGCACCACGTTCTGGCTTCGACCGGGCACGCACACGCTCGACAAGGACCGCTACGCCCAGGTCATCGCCAAGAAGGGGAACCGCTACCTCGGCGCGCCGGGCGCGGTGCTCGACGGCCGGAAGACCAACAACTACGCGTTCAGCGGCACTGCCCCCGACGTCACCATCAGCTATCTGACCGTGCAGCGTTTCGTCGCGCCGCACGACGAAGGCGTGGTCAACCACGACATGGCCGACGGGTGGGTGATCGAGCACGCGACGATCCAGAACAACTCCGGCGCCGGGCTGATGGCCGGTGCCCGCCAACAGGTCCGGGCCAACTGCCTGCGCGACAACGGGCAATACGGAATGAACGCGTACAAGACCGGTGACACCATCCGCGACCTGGTGGTCGAGGGCAACGAGATCGTGGGCAACAACACCGACGACTGGGAGAAGCAGCGGCCGGGCTGCGGCTGCACCGGTGGCATCAAGTTCTGGGCCGTCAACGGCGCCGACGTCCGCGGCAACTGGGTGCACGACAACCGCGGCGCCGGGTTGTGGGCGGACAACAACAACAACGACTTCCGCATCGAGAACAACGTGCTCGAGGCCAACGACGGTGCCGCGCTGATCTACGAGACCAGCTACAACGCGGTCATCCGGAACAACACGATCCGGCGGAACAACTGGGTCGAGGGCCGCACATCCGCCGAAGCCGGCGACAGCTTCCCGTTCGCGACCATCTACCTGTCCGAGTCCGGCGGCGAGCCACGGATCCGGGCCCGCACGGACAAGATCGAAATCTATCGGAACGTACTGACGGACAACTGGTCCGGGATCACCCTGTGGGAGAACGCCGACCGGTTCTGCAACAGCCCGGCCAACACCTCGGCCGGTGAATGCACCTTGCTGGTGCCGGACATCGACCGCTGCGCACAGCCGGCGATCGCCACCGCACCGCTCTACGACGACTGCCGGTGGAAGACCCAGCGGGTGGACATCCACGACAACCGCTTCATGCTGGACGCGTCCGTCGTCGGGTGCACGGTGCAGTGCGGCCGCATGGCGGTGCTGTCCAACTACGGCACCTATCCGGACTGGTCGCCGTACCAGGGCGAACGGGTGGCCGAGGCGATCACCGACAAGCAGCACAACCGCTGGCACCGCAACGTCTACGTCGGGCCGTGGAGCTTCGTCGCCCACGACCCGAGCCGGACGCTGGACGTCCTGCAGTGGCAGGGCACGCCGTACCGGCAGGACACGGGCAGCACCTTCCGCCCACGGGCCGGTGGTTGAGATGGGCGGGGACATGACGCCCGGTGGGCCGCCGGGCGGACCGGCCGCGGCGGGCACGCGGCCCGGCGCCGAACCGCGCCCTGCCGGCACGCCGAAGACCGTCGGGGTGGTCTGGGGCCTGCTGGTCCTCAACACGCTCGGCTCCGCCGGGGCGAAGACCATCATCCCGCTGCCCCGCTCCCTCATCCAGATGGCCACCATGGGTGCGCTGGTCGCCGCGTTCGCGCTGGCGCTCACGCTCAATCTCCGGCTGCGCATCCGGCCCAGCGCCTTCGTGCTCCTGCTCACCCTGCTGCTGGTGCCGAGCTTGATCTCCAGCGCGGACCTGGCGTCAGGGTTCGGCGCGCTGTTCCGCTGCGCCCGGCTCGCTCTCTTCGTCGGCACACTGTGGCTGCTCAGCCGCTGGTGGGACGGCAGCCTGACGTTCGTCCGCTACCACATCCGGATGTACTTCGCGGTGCTCGCGTTGGTGATGGCCGGCCTGGTCATCTCACCGGGTGCGGCCATGCCCGAGCTCTACGGCGGGCGACTGGTCGGCGCGTTGTGGCCGCTCACCCCGCCGCAGATCGGACAGTACGCCGCGGTGATCATCGGGCTGACCGTGCTGCTCCTGATGGGCCGCCGGACCGACAGGGCAAGCGCGGCGATGATCATCGTGCCGTCACTCGTCCTGCTCGCGTTGACCCATACGCGGACGGCCACGGTCGGCCTGCTCCTCGGGTTGGCGTTGGCGATCGGCTCGCTCGTCCTGACCAGCGCCGCCGCCCGCCGGTTCTTCGCCTGGGCGGTGCTGTGCGCCGCGGTGGCCGCGGTGGGGTTCGCCGCCGCGCTACGGGCGTGGTTCCTGCGCGGACAGAGCCAGGAGAACTTCACCAGTCTCACCGGTCGGGCCAAGGTCTGGGACGCCCTGCTGGCAGCGCCCCGGACGACCGCGGAGAAGTTGTTCGGCATGGGTCTGGGCGACAAGTCGTTCGGCGGGCTGCCGATCGACAACAGCTGGCTGGCCGTCTACAACGAGCAGGGTCTGATCGGCGTCACCCTCGTGGCGGCGTTCATCCTCGTGCTGGGCGGTGTCGCGTTGCTGCGGCCGCCGTCGCTGCCGAGGGCCTGCGCGATCTTCCTGATCAGCTACGTCGCGATCTCGTCGTACACCGAGGCCGGGCTGGGCGACGCCTCACCGTATCTGCTGCATCTGGCCCTGGCCGCCTCGCTGCTGACGGCACCTGCCGCGACCACGCCTCTCCCGGCTCCTGCAGCCCCTCGACGACGTGTCCCGCGATGGGCCCAGAGATCGGAGGTGACGTGAGCATGCACGTCCTCGTGGTGCACAACCGCTACTCCTCGGCGCAGCCGAGCGGGGAGAACAGGGTCGTCGATGAGGAGGTGGGACTGCTGCGCGAAGCCGGCCACCGGGTCGAGGTGTTCGAGCGCCGCAGCGACGACATCGCCGCCCGGTCCCTGCTGGGCAAGGTCGCGGTGCCGCTGCTGGTGCCGTGGAACCCTGCGGTCCGCACGGAGCTCGCCGCCCGGCTCCGCGCCGAGCGGCCGGACGTGGTGCACGTCCACAACGTCTTCCCGCTCCTGTCGCCCGCGGTGCTGGCCGCCTGCGCCGACGCCGGCGTGCCCGCCGTCGCCACGCTGCACAACTACACCCAGGTCTGCCCGCCCGGCACGCTGCAGCGGGACGGCCGGCTGTGCACCGAGTGCGTCGGGTCGGCGGCGCCGCTGCCCGCCGTCCGGCACGGCTGCTACCGGAACTCCCGGCTGGCGACGGTGCCGCTCGCGGTCAGCCTGTCGGTCAACCGGCGGCGGTGGTGGTCCGGCGTGGACCGGTTCTTCTGCATCTCCGCGGCCCAGCGCGACGTCCTGGTGCGGTCCGGCATGCCGCCCGAGCGGCTGGCGGTGAAGCACAACTTCGTGCCCGACCCGGGCGCCTGCCGAGCCGGCGTCGGCGAGCAACTGCTCTTTCTCGGCCGGCTTGCGGAGAGCAAGGGCGTGCGCCTGCTCATGGCCGCGTGGGACGAGATCGCAGCGAGCGGCGGTGTGGGCGTACCGCTCATGATCGCGGGCGCGGGGCCGCTGGAGCGAGAGGTGACCGCCTGGGCGGCGGGCCGGGACGACGTGCGGTACGTCGGCCTGCTTGACCCGGCAGAGTGCCGGCAGGCCGTCGCGCGGTCGGTCGCCGTGGTGGCTCCCTCGATGGCCCTGGAGACGTTCGGCCTGGTGGTCGCGGAAGCCATGGCGGCGGGGGTCCCGACCGTCGCGGCCGGTCACGGCGCCTTCGTCGAACTCGTCGAGGACGGGGTGACCGGGCTGCTGCACCAGCCGGGCGAGGCCGCCTCGCTCGCGTCGTGCCTGCGCCGGATCACGGCCGATCCGTCCGGCAACCGGGAGATGGGCCGGGCGGCCCGGCGCCGTTACGAGCAGGGTTTCAGTCCGGCCGTCGGGCTGGAGCGTCTGGTGGAGGGGTACCGAGCCGCGATCGCGGGTCGGTCCGGCGGCGGGGACAGTGCGCCGCCGGTAGGAACGGAAACGCTGGCTCGCGGTGGGGACACCCGCGCGGGCAGGGATGGGGGCAGTAGATGACACGATGCCGACTCTGCGGCTCGACGGCGCTGGCGAGCGTCGTCGACCTGGGGGCGACCCCGCCGTGCGAGAGCTTCCTCGCCGCGGACCAACTCGACCGGCCGGAACCGGCGTACCCGCTGCACCTGCGGGTCTGCACCGACTGCTGGCTCGCGCAGATCCCGCCGCTGATCACGCCGGAGGAGACGTTCAAGGAGTACGCGTACTTCTCCTCCTACTCCACCTCCTGGGTGGAGCACGCGCGCACGTTCGTCGCCGGCGCCGTGCAGCGGCTGGGTCTCGGCCCCGAAGCCTTCGTGGTCGAGGTCGCGAGCAACGACGGGTACCTGCTGAGGCACGTGGTGGACCGGGGGATCCGCTGCCTCGGCATCGAGCCGTCGGTGAACGTCGGCGGCGCGGCGCGGGACGCGGGCGTACCCACGCTCACGGAGTTCCTGAGCCCGCAGACCGGCGCGGCCGTCCGCGCGGAGCACGGCCCGGCGGACCTGGTCGTGGCCAACAACGTGTACGCGCACATCCCCGACGTCGTCGGGTTCACCCAGGGGCTGCGCGCCCTGGTCGCCGACGACGGCTGGGTCTCCATCGAGGTGCAGCACCTGCTGACCCTGATCGAGGAGAACCAGTACGACACGATCTACCACGAGCACTTCCAGTACTACACGGTCGCGTCCGCGATCCGGGCGCTGGCCAGCGGCGGACTCACGCTCGTGGACGTCGAGCTGCTGCCCACGCACGGCGGCTCGATCCGGCTGTGGGCCCGGCCGTCCGAGGTGGCCGGCGAGCCGACGCAGCGGGTGGCCGACGTGCTGGCCCGGGAGAAGGCCGCCGGGCTGCAGGAGCTGTCGGGGTACACCGAGTTCTCCGCCCGGGTGGCCAAGGTGCGCCGGGACCTCCTGCGGTTCCTCATCGAGGCGGCCGAACGCGGCGAGACGGTCGTCGGCTACGGCGCCCCGGGCAAGGGCAACACCCTGCTCAACCACTGCGGCATCCGGCCCGACCTGCTCGCGTACACGGTCGACCGCAACCCCTACAAGCACGGCAGATTCACCCCGGGCACCCGCATCCCGATCCTGCCGCCCGAGCAGATAGCCGCAGACGAACCCGACTACGTCCTCGTCCTCCCGTGGAACCTGCGGGCCGAGCTGGTCGAGCAGCTGTCCTTCGTGCACGACTGGGGCGGCCGCCTTGTCTTTCCCATCCCGGAACTGAGCATTGTCGAGGTCGAGTCATGAAGGTCGTCCTGTTCTGCGGCGGTTACGGGATGCGGATGCGCAACGGCGTCTCCGACGACGTGCCCAAGCCGATGGCGATGGTCGGCCCGCGTCCGCTGATCTGGCACGTCATGCGCTACTACGCGCACTTCGGGCACAAGGAGTTCATCCTGTGCCTCGGGTACGGGGCGCACCACATCAAGAACTTCTTCCTCAACTACGAGGAGACGACGTCCAACGACTTCGTGCTGCGGGGCGGCAGGACCGAGCTGCTGTCCACCGACATCGCCGACTGGACGATCACGTTCGCGCAGACCGGCATCGAGTCCCCGATCGGGGAGCGGCTGCGCCGGGTGCGGCACCACCTGGACGGTGACGAGATGTTCCTCGCCAACTACGCCGACGTGCTCACCGACGCCCCGCTGCCGGAGATGGTCGACCGGTTCGCCGGGCGCGACGCAGGGGCGTCGATGATGGTGGTGCCACCCCAGTCCTCGTTCCACTGCGTGGAGTTGGGCGAGGACGGCCTGGTGGGGGGCATCACCGCGGTGAGCGACCTGCCGATGTGGGAGAACGGCGGCTACTTCGTGCTCCGCCAGGAGGTCTTCGACCACATACCGGAGAACGGGGACCTGGTCGCCGACGGATGCGCCCAACTGGCCAAGCGCGGCCGGCTGGTGGCGCACCGGCACCGCGGCTTCTGGAAGCCGACCGACACCGTGAAGGAGCGGGCCGCGCTCGACGACGCCTACGCCAGGGGCGACCGCCCGTGGGCCGTGTGGGAACAGGGCGCCGGAATGAGGACCGCATGATCCGGCTCAGCGCCGGGCGCCCGGACCGGATCGTCGCGGTGGGCGCGCACTGCGACGACATCGCCATCGGCGCCGGCGGCACGCTGCTGACCCTGTGCCGCGCGCGGCCGGGCATCCGCGTCGACGCGCTGGTGCTCTCCGGCGGCGGCAGCGAGCGGGAGCAGGAGGAGCAGGCCGCGCTCGCCGCCTTCTGCCCCGGTGCCGACCTGCGGCTGACCGTGCTCAAGCTGCCGGACGGCCGGCTGCCCGCGCACTGGGAGGAGGCCAAGGCCGCGGTCGAGGAGCTGCGCGAGCGGACCGAGCCGGATCTGGTCCTCGCGCCGCGTACCGATGACGCGCACCAGGACCACCGCGGCCTGGCGCGGTTGCTGCCCACCGCGTTCCGCGACCACCTCGTGCTCGGCTACGAGATCGTCAAGTGGGACGGCGACCTCGGCCGTCCGTCGGCGTACCAGCCGCTGTCGCCGGAGACCGCCGAACAGAAGGTGCGGCTGCTGCAGGAGCACTACCCCTCGCAGCGGCACCGGCCCTGGTACGACCGGGAGGCCTTCCTCGGCCTTGCGCGGATCCGGGGCATCGAATGCCACGCGCGCTACGCCGAGGCGTTCGCCGTCACCAAACTCACTCTCGACCTGGGGGAATGAACCTTGCGCGTACTGCTGACCGGACACCAGGGCTACCTGGGCACCGTGATGGCCCCGGTCCTGGCGGCCGCCGGGCACGAGGTCGTCGGTCTCGACGCCGGCCTGTTCGCCGACTGCGTGCTGGGCCCGGCGCCCGCGGACCCGCCGGGGCACCGGGTGGACCTGCGCGACGTCACGGCCGACCACGTGGCCGGGGTGGACGCCGTGATCCACCTGGCCGCGCTCTCCAACGACCCGCTGGGATCGCTGGCGCCGGAACTCACCTACGACATCAACCACCAGGCCTCCGTGCACCTGGCCCGGCTGGCCCGCGACGCCGGGGTGCGGCGCTTCCTGTACGCGTCGACCTGCTCCGTCTACGGCGCCGCCGGCGGTGACGACCTGGTGACCGAGGACGCCTCGCTGCGCCCGGTGACGCCGTACGCGGAGTCCAAGGTGCGCGTGGAGGACGACCTGCACGAGCTGGCCGACGGCGACTTCACCCCGGTGTTCATGCGCAACGCCACCGCCTTCGGCTACTCGCCCCGGCTGCGCGCCGACATCGTGCTGAACAACCTGGTGGGCCACGCACTCCTGTCCGGCGAGGTCCTCGTGCTCTCCGACGGCACCCCCTGGCGCCCGCTGGTGCACGCCGCCGACATCGCACGGGCCTTCACGGCCGCGCTGACCGCGCCGCGCGAGGCGGTGCACGACCGCGCGTTCAACATCGGCAGCGAGGTCAACAACGTCACGGTCGCCGAGATCGCCGAGCAGGTCGCCGAGGCGGTGTCCGGCGCGAAGGTGGTGATCACGGGCGAGACCGGTGCCGATCCGCGGTCGTACCGGGTGGACTTCTCCCGGTTCCGCGCCGCGATCCCCGGCTTCGACTGCGCGTGGACGGTGAAGCAGGGCGCGCTCGAACTCGCCGACGCCTACCGGAAGTTCGACCTGACCCGGGAGGACTTCGAGCAGCGCTTCACCCGGCTCGCCGTACTGCGCGCGGCGTCCGGCGCCGGCGAGGTCGACGACACCCTGCGGTGGCGCCGATGACCGCAGTCGGCGAGGAGATGCACGCGCTGGTGGAGCGGCTGTACCCGCTGTGCCGGAGCATCACCGGCGACGGTGTGCGCGCCACCCTGGAGATCGTCGGCGAGTACGTCCCGCTGCAGGTGCACGAGGTGCCGACCGGGACGCAGGTGCTCGACTGGACGGTGCCGCAGGAGTGGAACATCCGTGACGCGTACGTCGCCGACGCCGGCGGCAACCGGGTCGTCGACTTCGCCGCGTCGAGCCTGCACGTGCTCGGCTACAGCGTGCCGGTGTCGGCGACCATGCCGCTGGCCGAGCTGCGGTCGCATCTGCACACCCTGCCGGAGCACCCGGCCTGGGTGCCGTACCGCACCAGCTACTACAAGCCGGAATGGGGATTCTGCCTGGCGCAGGAGACCCTGGACGGGCTGCCGGACGGCGAGTACGAGGTCCGTATCGACTCCACGCTCGCCGACGGTCACCTCACCTACGCCGAGCACGTGGTCCCCGGGCAGGTCCCCGACGAGGTGATCGTCTCCTGCCACGTCTGCCACCCGTCGCTGGCCAACGACAACCTCGCCGGCATCGCGGTGGCGACGTTCCTGGCCCGCGCGCTGGCACAGGAGACGCCGTACTACACCTACCGGTTCATCTACGCGCCCGGCACCATCGGGGCGATCACCTGGCTGGCCCGTAATGCGGAGCGGGTGGACCGGGTCAAGCACGGGCTCGTACTGGCCTGCGCCGGCGACCCGGGCCGGCTGACGTACAAGCAGAGCAGACGCGGCGACGCGGAGATCGACCGGGTGATGCGACATGTCCTGACCGCCTCCGAACGCCCGCACCACGTCAAGGAGTTCACCCCGTACGGCTACGACGAGCGGCAGTACTGCTCGCCCGGGTTCGACCTCGGCGTGGGATCGCTCAGCCGGACCCCGTACGCCGGGTACCCCGAGTACCACACCTCGGCGGACAACCCGGACTTTGTCTCCCCGCAGGCGATGGCGGACACCCTCGCGGTCTGCCGCGAGGCGTTCGCCGTGCTCGACCGCAACCGGCGGTACGTCAACCTCAGCCCCTACGGCGAGCCACAGCTGGGCCGGCGCGGGTTGTACGACTCGCTCGGCGGCCGCAGCGACGCGCAGCAGGCCCAGATGGCCATGCTCTGGGTGCTCAGCCTCTCCGACGGCGAGCGCAGTCTGCTGGACGTCGCCGAGCGGTCCGGGCTGCCGTTCGACGCCGTCGCCGCCGCGGCCGGCGCCCTGCACGACGCCGGGCTGATCAAGGCATGACACCGATGACCACCGAGGGGGAGAATCCGCGGACGACGGCGGCACCGGCCGGGTCCGCCAGACGGGCCCTGGTCGGCCGGCTGTCCTGGGGACTGGCCGACCAGGCGGCCTCCAGCGTGAGCAACTTCGTGGTGGGCGTCTACGTCGCCCGCTCGCTGGGGGTGACCGCGTTCGGCGTGTTCAGCCTCGCCTGGGTGACGTACGGCGTGGTTCTCAACGTCTCCCGCGGGCTGGCCACCGATCCGCTCGTGGTGCGCTTCAGCGGCGTGCCGGACGCGTCCTGGCGCGGGGCGGTGGCCCGGTCGACGGGTACCGCACTCGGCGTCGGTGCGGCCATCGGCGCGGCGTGCCTGGTGGCCGGGCTCGGCCTCGGCGGCCGGGTGGGGCCCGCGTTCGCCGCCCTTGGTGTCGTGCTGCCGGGGCTGCTGCTCCAGGACGCCTGGCGGTTCTCGTTCTTCGCCGCCGGCACCGGGCGGAAGGCGTTCGTCAACGACGTCGTGTGGGGTGTCGCCCTCGTCCCGGCCATGGTGGTGGCGGCCCGTGCGGGCAGCGTGGCGGCCTTCGTGCTCGCCTGGGGCGCGTCCGCCACGGTGGCGGCCGGGTACGGCTACCTCCAGTCCGGCATCCGGCCCCGGCTGACCGAGGCGCGCGGGTGGCTCCGCGAGCAGCGCGACCTCGGCTACCGGTACCTGGTCGAGAACGTCAGCCTCAGCGGTGCGAGCCAGCTGCGGGCGTACGGGCTCGGCGCGATCGTCGGGGTGAGCGCGGTGGGTGCGGTGCGGGGCGCAGAGCTCCTGCTCGGCCCGTTCCTGGCGGTGCTCATGGGGCTTTCGCTGGTCACCGTCCCGGAGGCGGCCCGGGTGCTACGGAGGGCCCCGCACCGGCTCGGCACGTTCTGCCTCCTGCTGGGCGGGGGGCAGGCCGCCGCCGCTCTGCTCTGGGGCTCGGCGCTGCTGCTGATGCCCGGCCGGCTCGGCGAGCTGATGCTCGGCGGCGTCTGGCACTCCGCCTCGGAGCTCATCGTGCCGGTCACCCTCGGCGTCGCGGGCGCGGGCCTGGGCACCGGCGCGGCGGCCGGACTGCGCGCGCTCGGCGCGGCCCGGCGCAGCCTGCGCTGCCAGCTGTTCGCCTCCGCCTGCTACGCCGGCGGCGGGCTCGGCGGGGCGGCCGCCGCCGGCACGGTCGGCTCGGCCTGGGGCGTCGCCGCCGCGACCGTCTGCAGCTCGGCCGTGTGGTGGCTGCAACTGCGCTCCGCCCTGCGCGAGCACCACCGCGATCCCATCCCCGAAGTGAGGACCTCATGACCGCCCAACCCAGGCTGAGCATAGGCCTGCCCGTGTACAACGGCGAGGAGTACCTGGCCGAGTCGCTCGACGCCCTGCTCGGCCAGACCTACGAGGACTTCGAGCTCGTCATCTCCGACAACGCCTCGACCGACGGAACCCAGGAGATCTGCCGCAAGTACGCCGCGCGGGACTCGCGCATCCGGTACCTCCGGCTGCCCCGGAACATCGGCGCCGCGCCGAACCACAACCATGTGTTCACCGAGTGCCGCGGCGAGCTGTTCAAGTGGGCCTCGCACGACGACCTGTACGCCCGGGACCTGCTGCGGCGCTGCGTGGAGGCGCTCGACGAACGGCCGGACGTGATCCTGGCGCACGCCGACCAGGCGGTCATCGACGCCGACGGCAAGGTGAAGGTCCCGTACGAGTACACGCTCGCCACCGGCTCGCCGCACGCGCCGGAGCGATTCCGCAGCATGCTGTTCGAGCCCGGCGGCGACGACTTCTACGGGGTGATGCGTGCCGACGTGCTGCGCCGGGTGAAGCCGCACGACAGCTACCACCACGCGGACCGCACGTTCGTCAGCGAGATCGGCCTGCACGGGCCCTTCCACCAGGTGCCGGAGCTGCTGTACTTCCGCCGCGACCACCCCACCCGCGCCGAGCGGGCGAACCCTTCCAAGCGCTCCCGGTGCGTCAACCTGGACCCGCGCCGGGCAGGCCTGCTGCACCCGACGCCCCGGCTGCTCGCCGAGTACGTCTGGGGCTTCGCCTCGGCGATCCGGCGCGCGCCGTTGTCCGCGGCCGACCGGCGTGCCTGCTACCGCCACCTGGCCGCATGGATGACCAGCCGGGTCCGGCCGGGCGCCGGCGAGCGGGTCGAGGACCGCGCCCCGGTCGACCCGGGTCTGCTCACCGTCTCCGTCGACGCCCTCGTCGCCGGCCGTGAGGGGAGGCGGACATGACGGCCGCGGCCGGGGCACCGGTGCGCGTCGGGGTGTTCGGCCTGCTCGGCTCCGGCAACCTCGGCAACGACGGATCGCTCGAGGCCGTGCTCGGGTACCTCCGCGCCGAACACCCCGAGGCGGTCGTGGACGCGCTGTGCGGCGGACCCGAGGCCGTGACGACCCGGTTCGGGATCCCCGCGACGCGGCTGCACTGGTACCGCGGGGAGTACCTGACCGCCTCGCGTGCGGGCGCGGTCGCGGGGAAGGGCCTGGGCAAACTCGTCGACGTCTTCCGCACCGCCGCCTGGGTGCGCCGGCACGACGTGGTGATCGTCCCGGGCATGGGCGTCCTGGAGGCCACGCTGCCGCTGCGGCCGTGGGGCTTCCCGTACTCGCTGTTCCTGCTCTGCGCCAGTGGCCGGCTGCTGCGCACCCGGGTGGCGCTGGTCAGCGTCGGCGCCGCGACGATCGGCGACCGGCCGACCCGGGCCCTGGTGCGCTGGTCGGCGCGGCTGGCCGCCTACCGGTCGTACCGGGACGCGCAGTCCCGCGACGCGATGCGGGCGATGGGCGTGGACACCGCGCGCGACGAGGTCTACCCGGACCTCGCGTTCGCCCTCCCGGCGCCACGGTCGGGCGGACCCGACAAGCTCTCCGTCCCGTCGGCGCCGCAGGGCCCGGTCTGCGTCGGCGTCATGGACTTCCACGGCGGCAACGACGATCGTGCCCGGGCAGACGAGATACACCGGCGCTACCTCGACGGGACGATCCGGTTCGTCCGCGCGCTGGTCGAGGAGGACCGGGCCGTCCGGCTGCTCACCGGTGACGAGTGCGACACGTCGGTGGTCGCCGCGATCCTCGACGCGGTGGACTCGCCGCTGGTCACCGCCGCCGAGCCGTCCTCACTGGCCGACCTGATGAAGGAGATGGCGGCTGCCGACACCGTGGTGGCGGTCCGCTACCACAACCTGATCTGCGCGCTGAAGACCGGTACGCCGGTGCTCGCCCTCAGCTACGCGGCGAAGAGCGACGCGCTCATGGCGGAGATGGGCCTCGGCGCGTACTGCCACCCGGCGCGCGAGGTCGACGCCGACCGGCTGCTCGAGCAGTTCCGTGCGCTGGAGAAGCGTTCGGCCGAGCTGCGGCGGACCCTCACCGAGCGGAACCTGGCCGCCGCCTTGCGACTCCAGCACCAGTTCCACTCCTTGACCGCGGCCCTGTTCCCTGCGGCCGACCACGCCCACACCTCGCGGAAGGCCCCATGAAGGCGACCCAAGTCCCGGAGATCACCGGCGCGTACCTCTTCGAACCGACGCCGTACGCCGACGAACGCGGCTTCTTCTGCCGCACCTTCGACGCCGACGTGGTCCGCTCGGTGGGCCTCGACCCGGACGCCTTCATCCAGGACAGCCTGTCCCGCTCGGTCCGGGGCGTACTGCGCGGCCTGCACCTGCGCTCCGGTGCCGGCGAGGCCAAGCTGGTGCGGTGCTCGTACGGGAGGATCTTCGACGTCGTCGTGGACCTGCGGCCGGACTCGCCGACGTACCGCAACCGGGCCACCTTCGAGCTGTCCGGCGAGACGCAGGTGACCCTGTACATCCCGGCGGGGTGCGCGCACGGCTTCCAGGCGCTGACCGACACCGCCGACACCTCGTACCGGATCGACCGCCCGCACGATCCGGCCGAGGACGTGACGATCGCCTTCGACGACCCGGAGCTCGCCATCGCCTGGCCGCTGCCGGTCACATCGATGTCCCAGCGGGACCGGGAGGCGCCGAGCCTCGCCGAGGTCCTCAAGCACCAGGAAGGTTGAGGTCGGCGTGTACACCGAAGACACCGAAGAGTTGCTCCTGCCCCGGTCGCGGATGGCGAACGAGCGGCTGCACGCCATGATCCCCGGGGGCGCGCACACCTACGCCAAGGGCGACGACCAGTACCCCGAGAACCTGGCCCCGGTCATCAGCCACGGCCAGGGTGCCCACGTGTGGGACGTCGACGGCAACCGGTACGTCGAGTACGGCTCCGGCCTGCGGTCGGTCAGCCTCGGCCACGCCCACCCACGTGTGGTCGAGGCCGTGCGGCGGGAACTCGGCCGCGGCAGCAACTTCGTCCGGCCGTCCATCGTGGAGGTCGAAGCCGCGGAACGCTTCCTGGCCACGGTGCCGACCGCCGAGATGGTGAAGTTCGCGAAGAACGGCTCGGACGCCACCACCGCCGCGGTGCGCCTCGCCCGCGCCGCCACCGGGCGCCCGCGGGTGGCCCTCTGCGCCGACCATCCCTTCTTCTCCGTCGACGACTGGTTCATCGGCACCACGCCGATGTCCGCCGGTGTCCCGGCGGCGTCCAACGAGCTCACCGTGGCGTTCCCTTACGGGGACCTGGCCGCCACGGAGGAGCTGCTCACCCGGTACCGGGACGAGGTCGCCTGTCTGATCCTCGAACCCGCCACCCACACCGAGCCGCCGCCGGGGTACCTCGCCGGCCTGCGCGAGCTGGCCGACCGGCACGGCTGCGTACTGATCTTCGATGAGATGATCACCGGCTTCCGCTGGTCCGAGGCGGGCGCCCAGGGCCTGTACGGCGTCGTCCCCGACCTCTCCACGTTCGGCAAGGCGCTGGGCAACGGATTCGCCGTCTCCGCACTGGCCGGGCGCCGCGATCTGATGGAGCGGGGCGGGCTGCGGCACTCCGGCGACCGGGTGTTCCTCCTGTCCACCACGCATGGTGCGGAAACGCACTCCCTTGCAGCCGCGATGGCCGTGCTCACCACCTACGTCGAAGAGGGCGTCACCGCGCGGCTGCACACCCTGGGCGAGCGGTTGGCCGCCGGTGTCCGCGACGCCGCGGCCGCCATGGGCGTCGGCGACCATATCGTCGTCCGGGGCCGGCCCAGCAATTTGGTCTTCGCCACCCTCGACGAGAACCTGCAGCCCTCGCAGGAGTACCGCACCCTGTTCCTGCACCGGCTCCTCGCCGGCGGGGTGCTGGCCCCGTCGTTCGTGGTGAGCAGCGCGCTCAGCGACGCCGACATCGATCACACCGTCGACGTGGTGGCCCGGGCATGCGCGGTGTACAGGAAGGCACTGGACGCCGCCGACCCCACCCCCTGGCTGACCGGACGGCCGGTGAAACCCGTGTTCCGCCGCCTGGCGTGACGGGGCGTCAGCGTTGCTCCAGCCGACCGGCGTCGGCCCTTCCGCCGGCCGCCCCATCGGCCGTCCCGTCGGCCAGCCGGTCGGCCAGCCGGTCGGCCATCCGGTCGGCCATCCGGTCGGCCATCCGGTCGGCCATCCGGTCGACCAGCCAAGCGGTCGCCGGTATCACGGCCAGCGCGGTGCACCCACCGCCGAGGGCGTCGGTCGGGTAGTGCGCGCCCAGGGCGACCTGCGCCCAGCCCATGGCGGCGCCGGCGACCAGCGCCGCGGCGAGCACGAGTGACGTGCCGACTGTCCTGCCGAGGCGGAGCCGGTCGGCGGCGAGCAGCGCCACCACGAGGGCGAGCGCGGTGGCGAAGGCGGTGTGCCCGCTCGGATAGGACAGGTTCGCGCCGTGGATGGTGCGTCCCACCACGGACTTGAGCAGCGTCGTCGTCCCCACGGTCAGGCCCGCGCCAGCGACGACGAGCACCGCCGCGCGAGGACGCCGAAGCAGCAGGCAGCCCGTCACGATGGCCACGAGCAGCATCACCGCTCCCCTGGGCTCCCCCAAGAAGTCCGTGGCCAGAGCGACGTTCCGCCACGACTCCTGCACACCGTCCACGGCCGCCGAGATCCGCGCGTCCACCCTGCCGGGCTCGCTGTCGCCCGCATACAGGACCCCGAGCACGAGGACCATCAGCGCCGCGAGGGCCGCGATCGGCCCGAGCCACGTACGCAGCGAAGGAGGCAGCACCGCGGGCCCCGTCCGGCGGGTCACGGGCCCACCGCGTCCGGCCGATGGCACGGTCCCGCGCCGCGGCCCCCTTCGTGGTGACGGTCGATCCGGACTCCCCGCACGTCGTCGCAGACCGTCCGGCGGATGCGATGCACCTCTCCGTCCCGTCGGGGCCGACGCCACGTCACGCGCCCCTTCCGTGATGCCGTGCCCCCGGGAACTGCCCGCTGCCGGCCGCCGACACGGCCGGGATCGTCAGTCGCACGGACTGCGCACGGCTCGACCGGGCACGATGACCAACACGTCGAGCGCGAACGGAGCCGGGCCGACTTCCGGGCCCGCTCCGGCCTTCGGCTCCTGCCGGCGCCAACTCCCCACCAACGACCCCCCGTCGTGTCCGGCGTGGCCCTCGCGGGAGCCATCAGCCCGTGCGGCCCACCCTAACCAACAACCCGGTCGCGGCAAACCGCCGTCGGAGCGTCCGCGGGTCAACACTTGGCGAACTTCGGATTGGTGTCACCCTCCTGCGGGCCCCGACGTGCGCCGGGGCACGTTGTGGGCTCAGACGGCCTCTCGGGCCGGTTCGAGGATGGCCACGCACTCCACGTGGTGCGTCATCGGGAAGAGGTCGAACGCGCGCATCCGCCGCGGGGCGTACCCGGCCGCGGCGAAGTAGCCGAGGTCGCGGGCGAGGGCGGCGGGGTCGCAGGCGACGTAGGCGATGCGGCGGGGGCCGAGGGAGGCGACGTGCTCCACGGTGGCGCGGCCGGCGCCGGTGCGGGGCGGGTCGAGGACGACGAGGTCGGCCTCGGTGATCCCGGTGCGGGGCAGTACGGACTCGACCTTGCCCTGCTCGATGCGGACGCGGTCGAAGTCGGCCAGGTTGTGCCGGGCGTCCTCCACGGCGCGCTTGCCGGACTCGATGCCGAGCACGGCGCCGGTCTCGCCGACCCGCTCGGCGAGGGCGCCCGCGAACAGGCCCACGCCGCAGTAGAGGTCCAGGGCGGTCTCGCCCTTGCGCGGCATGAGGCCCTGCATGACGGCCTCGACCAGGAGCCCGGGGGCCTGGGGGTGGACCTGCCAGAAGCCGCCGGAGCCGACGCGCCAGGTGCGGTCGATCGCGCGCTCGCGCACGAAGCCGCGGCCGTGCACGCGGTGGACGCCGTCCTGCTCGTCGACGCGCAGGACGGAGACGGGACGGTCCAGCTCGACCAGGGGGAGCCGGCCGCCGGGGCGCGGGGTGAGGATCACCTGGCGGTCGGAGGAGCCGGTGGCGGCGATGGCCTCGACCGAGGCGATGCCGGACCAGTCGCGGGACTCCACGCCCAGCTCGCGGACGCCGGGGGCGGCGATCAGGCAGCGGTCGACGCGCTCGACCTCGTGCGAGCGGTGGCGGCGCAGGCCCGCGTGGCCCTCGGCGTCGACGGCGTACTGGACACGGGTGCGCCAGGCCGGGACCTCGCCCTTGGCGACCTTGTCGCCGGGGGCGGGTTCGACGGTGCCGTCCCAGCCGGCCTCCTCCGGGGTGAGGTGGGCGAGCCGCTGCAGCTGCTCGGTGATCACCTGCACCTTGAGCCGCCGCTGCGAGCCGGGGGCGGCGTGCTGCCAGTCGCAGCCGCCGCACTTGCCGGGGCCGGAGAACGGGCAGGGGGCCTCCACGCGGTCCGGGGAGGCCTGCAGGACCTCCACGGCGTCGGCGCGCAGGAAGCGCGAGTCCGGGCCGCCCTCGGTGATCTCGGCGATGACCCGCTCGCCGGGCAACGTGTGCCGGACGAAGATCACCTGCGGCCGGTCGTGGCCCGGCAGGACCGTCCTCGCGATGCAGTGGCCGCCGTGCGCCACCGGGCCGACCTCGACCTCGTAGCGCTCGCCGACGAGGGCGTCGGCCTCAGGGGCCTTCGTACGGTGCTGCATGACGGAACAGGCTCCTGGGGGCAGGGGGCGGGGAAGGACGGCAGCTCACCAGTCTACGGCCCGCCGCCGCCCCCGGTTCACGCCCGCCCGCTGGGCTCCCGGTGCCGCTTGGACGGCCCCGCCTCGCCGCGGCGCACGGAGCCCGGCGCGTTCCACTCGGCGCCCTTGCGGGCCCGCTGCTTGGCGCGCTCGGAGGACTCCAGCTGCCAGGGCACGGAGGTGACCATGACGCCGGGGGTGAACAGCAGCCGGCCCTTGAGCCGCAGCGCGCTCTGGTTGTGCAGCAGGTGCTCGTACCAGTGCCCGACCACGTACTCCGGGATGAAGATCGACACGACGTCGCGCGGGCTGCTGCGGCGCAGGCTCTTGACGTAGTCGATGATCGGCCGGGTGATCTCGCGGTACGGCGAGTCCAGCACCTTCAGCGGCACCTCGATGCCGCGGCGGTGCCACTCGGCCTGCAGCGCCTTGGTGTCGGCCGGGTCCACGTTGATGCTGAGCGCCTCCAGCGTGTCCGACCGGAAGAGCTTGGCGTACGACAGGGCCCGCAGGGTGGGCTTGTGCACCTTGGAGACCAGGACGATGGAGTGCACGCGGGAGGGCTTGACCTCCTCCTCACTGCGCTCCTCGGCCGCCGCGAGTTCGCTGGAGACCCGGTCGTAGTGGCGCCGGATGGCGGTCATCATGCCGTAGAAGAGGACCATGCCGAGGACGGCGACCCAGGCGCCGTGCGTGAACTTGGTCAGCAGCACGACGACGAGGACGAGCCCGGTGAAGAAGGCGCCGAAGGTGTTGATCGCCCGGGAGCGGACCATGTGGCGGCGCACGGCGGGGTCGGTCTCGGTCGCCAGGTGCCGGTTCCAGTGCCGGACCATGCCGATCTGGCTGAGGGTGAAGGAGACGAAGACGCCGACGATGTACAGCTGGATCAGCCGCGTCGAGTCGGCCCCGTAGATGTAGACCAGCACGCACGCGAAGGCGGCGAGCAGCACGATGCCGTTGCTGAAGGCGAGCCGGTCGCCGCGGGTGTGCAGCTGGCGCGGCAGGTAGCGGTCCTGGGCGAGGATCGAGCCGAGCACCGGGAAGCCGTTGTACGCGGTGTTGGCGGCCAGGAACAGCACCAGCGCCGTGGCCCCGGCCAGGAAGATGAAGGGGATCGACCCGTCGCCGAAGACGGCGGAGGCGACCTGGGCGATCACCGGGTCCTGGGTGTAGCCGGGGCCGACCGGCTTGCCGTTCACCAGCAGGTCGGCGGCCGGGTTCTCGGCCATGCGGACGTTGGTGTTGAGGGCGAGCGCGATGATGCCGCAGAACATGGTCACGGCGAGGACGCCCATCAGCGCCAGGGTCGTCGCGGCGTTCTTGGACTTGGGCTTCCGGAAGGCGGGCACGCCGTTGCTGATCGCCTCGACGCCGGTCAGCGCGGCACAGCCGGAGGAGAAGGCCCGCAGCAGGAGGAAGACGAGCGCGAAGCTCGCGAGTCCGGTGTGCTCGGCCTTGATCGTGTAGCCGGCGGTCGGCGCGTGCATCTCGTCGCCGATCGCGATCCGGAAGATCCCCCAGGCCAGCATGCAGAAGACGCCGAAGACGAACGCGTAGGTGGGGATGGCGAAGATCGTGCCCGACTCGCGCACGCCGCGCAGGTTCATCAGCATGAGCAGGACGATCATGCCGATGGCGCCCAGCACCTTGTGCTCGACGAAGAACGGCACGGCGGAGCCGAGGTTCTCCACGCCGGAGGCGACCGACACGGCCACGGTCAGGACGTAGTCGACCAGCAGCGCGCTGGCCACGGTGAGCCCGGCGCGCGGGCCGAGGTTGGTCGTCGCGACCTCGTAGTCGCCACCGCCGGAGGGGTAGGCGTGCACGTTCTGCCGGTACGAGGCGACGACGGTGAACATCAGCACGACGACCGCGACCGCGATCCAGGGGCTGAAGTGGTAGGCCGACACTCCCGCGATCGACAGGACCAGGAGCACCTCTCCGGGCGCGTACGCCACGGAGGACAGCGGGTCGGAGGCGAAGACGGGGAGCGCCAGCCTCTTCGGGAGGAGCGTCTCTCCGAGCCTGTCGCTGCGGAGCGCCCGCCCGATCAGGATCCGTTTCGGAAGGTCGGTCAGTTTGGACACCCCGCGATGTTAGAGGATCGTCAAGATTTCCGATCCCCCGCCCACCTATCAAGGGCTTACGTGCGTGTGTAGCTTTGGGCGCGGTCTGAGACCCTGAGGGGGATCGGCCGGAATTGTTGGCAGCCGGAAGGACGGTCGTGCACGTCGTGATTATGGGGTGTGGGCGAGTGGGTTCCACTCTCGCGCACTCCCTTGAGCAGCAAGGTCATACAGTGGCCGTGATCGACCAGGACCCGACGGCGTTCCGCCGCCTGGGCTCCGGGTTCAGCGGACGCCGCGTGACCGGGGTCGGATTCGACCAGGACACGCTGCGCGAGGCCGGCATCGAGGAGGCGGGCGCCTTCGCGGCCGTCAGCAGCGGTGACAATTCCAACATCATCGCGGCCCGGGTGGCACGGGAGATGTTCGGGATCGAGAACGTCGCCGCCCGGATCTACGACCCCCGGCGGGCGGAGGTGTACCAGCGCCTGGGCATCCCCACCGTCGCCACCGTCCGCTGGACGGCCGACCAGATGCTGCGCCGCCTGTTGCCGTCCGGCGCGGAGCCGCTGTGGCGCGACCCGAGCGGGGGTGTGCAGCTCGCCGAGGTGCACACGGACACCGCCTGGGTGGGCCACAAGATCAGCAGGCTCCAGGAGGAGACCGGAGTGCGCGTGGCGTTCCTCACCCGGCTGGGCGAGGCGATGCTCCCCACGTCGGAGACGGTCCTGCAGGAAGGCGACCTGGTGCACGTGATGATGCGCACGGGCGAGGTCGAACAGGTCGAAGCGGCATTCGCAAAGGGCCCTGAGGAGGCGCACCGGTGAGCGACGCACGCGCGGCCGCCGGGTCGCAGACGACGAACAAGGCGCGCTTTCGCCGCGCGGGCGGAGAAGCGAGCGAGGTGGCACTGTGAGGGTCGCCATTGCCGGGGCCGGGGCGGTCGGCCGCTCCATCGCGGGTGAGCTGCTGGAGAACGGCCACGAGGTCCTGCTGATCGACAAGAACCCGACCTCGATCTCGGTGGAACGGGTGCCCCAGGCCGAGTGGCTGCTGGCCGACGCCTGCGAGATCACGTCGCTGGACGAGGCCGCGCTGCAGCGGTGCAACGTGGTGATCGCCGCCACGGGCGACGACAAGGTCAATCTGGTCGTCTCGCTGCTCGCCAAGACCGAGTACGGCGTCCCGCGCGTCGTCGCGCGGGTGAACAACCCCAAGAACGAGTGGCTGTTCAACGAGGCCTGGGGCGTGGACGTGGCCGTCTCCACCCCGCGCCTGATGTCGGCGCTGGTGGAGGAGGCGGTGAGCGTCGGCGACCTCGTCCGGCTGATGCGCTTCAGCCAGGGCGACGCGAACCTGGTCGAGCTGACCCTCCCGGAGGAGGCCGCGCTGGTGGGCACCCGGGTCGGGGAGGTCGCCTGGCCGGAGGACACCTCGCTGGTCACGATCATCCGCGGCCACCGCGTGCTCACCCCGTCCAAGGACGACGCGCTCGAGGCGGGCGACGAGCTGCTGTTCGTCGCGGCCCCGCATCGCGAGGAGCAGCTGGAGGACCTGCTCTCGGTGCGCAGCGCCGAGGCCGGTGCGTAAGGCGTAGGACGTACAGGCCGTACGCACGAGGGGGGGGGGGGGCCCCCGGGGTTGGGGCCCCCCCCCGGGGGGGGGCCGCCGCGGC
>NZ_JBHWGA010000007.1:0-8828 GCF_042733315.1 Streptomyces sp. NPDC059718 | reverse complement strand
CTGGCCCCGCACATCGCCGAGGAGCTGTGGCGGCGCCTGGGACACGACGGGTCGCTGGCGCACGAGGACCGTCGGCGCGGGGCGCCGGGTCAGCGGTTGGCGGCCTCCTCGGCGGCGCGCTCGGCCTTCTCGGCCCGCTCGGCCTCCTCCATCTCCGCGATCACGTCGATCGGCGGCGGCGCCTTGGCCAGGAAGATCCAGGTCAGGTAGACGCAGAGCAGGAACGGCGGGATGCCGAGCGCGACCTTGACCCAGCCGAGCTGGGTGGCGTTCCCCCAGAAGTAGAGCGGGAAGAGGATCGCCGACTTGACGAGCAGGATGACGCCCCAGGCCCAGGTGGCCTTGGTGTACGCGACGAGCCGTCCCGGGTTCCGCGTCCGCCAGGACAGGTTCTCCTTGAGGATCGGGCCGAGCAGCAGTCCGATCAGCGGGTACTTCACCAGCGCGGAGACCACGTAGGCGACCGCGAGCCCGAGGGTGTAGAGCATGCCGGGCAGGTAGAAGTTCTTCGCGTCGCCGGACATCATCGCGAACACCGCGCCGAAGGCGACGCCGAAGACGCCGCTGAAGGCGTGCTTGAGGGTCTGCCGGCGCACCAGGCGGGCCAGTGCCAGCACCAGTGACAGACCCAGGGCGGCGATGGCCGCGACGTGGATGTCCCGGTTGATCGTGTAGATCAGGACGAAGACGAGGCCGGGCACCGTCGTGTCGATCATGCCCCAGACGCCGCCGAAGGCCTCCAGGAGCGCATGGTCGGCGGCCGCCTTCGAGGCGGCCGCGTCCTGCTCCGGCCCGTGCTCGGTCCCGGTCGTGGGCTGTGCCCCGGTCCGCTTGTCGATCGACGCCACCGGCTACTCCTGTCCGACCGGACGCAACTCGTACTTGGGATTGAACAGCACCGGACGGCCGCGGTTCATGGAGATCCGCCCCGACGCGATGATCCTGCGGCCCGGCTCGATGCCGACGATGCTCCGCCGGCCCAGCCACACCACGTCCAGCGGTGCGGAACCGTCGAACAGCTCGGCCTCCAGGGCGGGCACGCCGGCCCGCGGCCGCAGAGTGACAGCGCGTAGTGTACCGGTCACGGTCACTATGTCGCGATCGGAGCAGTCGCAGATCCGGGTGCACCCGACGTCCGCGGTGTCCTGCCGCAGCTCGTCGGAGTGCAGCTCCTCCTGGGAGG
Organism: Streptomyces sp. NPDC059718; assembly: GCF_042733315.1. Lineage (NCBI taxonomy): Bacteria > Bacillati > Actinomycetota > Actinomycetes > Kitasatosporales > Streptomycetaceae > Streptomyces > Streptomyces sp. NPDC059718. The sequence continues at coordinate 7,645 of NZ_JBHWGA010000007.1, read as the reverse complement.
TGGACAGTCGGTCGAGCATCCTGCGGAAGCGGCCGGCGGGCCGGTCCGAACGGGTGGTACCACTCATACCTGGAAGGGTACCGGGCCCGGGTGAACGGATCACGATCACTTCTCGAAGCGGTAGCCCATGCCCGGCTCGGTGATGAAGTGCCGCGGGTGCGCGGGGTCGGCCTCCAGCTTGCGCCGCAACTGCGCCATGTAGACCCGCAGGTAGTTGCTCTCGGTGCCGTAGGACGGGCCCCAGACCTCCTGGAGCAGCTGTTTCTGGCTGACCAGACGGCCGGTGTTGCGGACCAGGACCTCCAGCAGGTGCCACTCGGTGGGCGTGAGCCGGACGTCGGCGCCATCGCGGTTGACCTTCTTGGCGGCGAGGTCGACGGTGAAGGACTCGGTCTCCACGGTCGCGGCGCCGTCCTCGGGGCCACCGGGCGTGGCGCGGCGGACGGCGGCGCGCAGCCGGGCCAGCAGCTCGTCCATGCCGAAGGGCTTGGTGACGTAGTCGTCGGCGCCCGCGTCGAGGGCCTCGACCTTCTCGTCGGAGGCCTGGCGGGCGGAGAGCACGATGATCGGCACCCGGGTCCAGCCGCGCAGTCCGCGGATCACCTCGACGCCGTCCATGTCGGGCAGGCCGAGGTCGAGCACGATGACGTCGGGGTGGCGGGCGGCGGCGAGCTGCAGCGCGGTCGCGCCGTCGTGGGCGGCGTCGACCTCGTACTTGCGGGCCCGCAGGTTGATCACGAGAGCGCGCACGATCTGCGGCTCGTCGTCGACCACGAGCACCCGGTTCATGGAGCCTGCCTTTCCTTCTCGGTGAGGGGGGTGGAGCGGGGGTGCGGTGCGGGCACGGTCAGGTCGTCGCCTCGGCCGGTAGGTCCGGGGCGGCGGGGGTGCTGCCGGGCGCGGCCGGGAGGGTGAGCACCATCGTCAGGCCGCCTCCCGGGGTGTCCTCGGGCTGGAGGGTGGCGCCCATGGCGTCGGCGAAGCCGCGGGCCACCGCGAGGCCGAGGCCCACGCCGTTGCCGCGGGGGGCGTCGCCGTACCGCTGGAACGGCTCGAAGATCCGTTCCTTGGCGACGTCGGGGACACCGGGCCCGCGGTCGACGACGCGCAGGTCGACGTGGCCGCCCAGGGCGCTGGCGGCGACCAGCACCCGGGTGCCGGCGGGGCTGTACTTGACGGCGTTCTCGACGATGTTGGCGACGCTGCGCTCGAGGAGCCCCGGGTCGACGGAGACCATCGGGAGGGTCTCGGGGACGTCCAGGGTGACGCTGCCGTCGGGGACTCCGCGCAGGGCCTTGGGGACGACCTCGTCGAGGTCCACCTCGCGGATCAGCGGGGTGACCGTGCCGGTCTGCAGGCGCGACATGTCGAGGAGGTTGCCGACCAGGTTGTCGAGCCGGTCCGCGCCCTCCTCGATGGCCTCCAGGAGCTCGGCCTCGTCCTCCTCGGACCAGGCGACGTCGTCGGAGCGCAGCGAGCTGACGGCCGCCTTGATGGCGGCGAGCGGGGTGCGCAGGTCGTGCGAGACGGCGGCGAGCAGGGCGGTGCGGATGCGGTTGCCCTCGGCGAGCTTGTGGGCCCTGGCGGCCTCGTCCTCCAGCCGCTGCCGGTCCAGGACGCCGGCGGCCTGGGCCGCGAAGGCGGAGAGCACCCGGCGGTCGGAGGCGGGCAGCACCCGGCCGACCAGGGCCAGCGAGAGGTTGTCGCTGACCGGCACCTCGACGTCCGCGTCCTCGGGGCGCAGGCACTGCCGGCTGCCGACGCCGGCGGCGCAGGTCCACACGTCGTGCTCGCTGGCCCGCTCCAGCAGCGACACGGCCTCCATGCCGAAGGTCTCCCGGACCCGTTCCAGCAGGGCGTCCAGGGAGTGCTCGCCGCGCAGCACGCTGCCGGCCAGGTACGACAGGATCTCGGCCTCGGACTGGAGTCTGGCGGCCTGGTGGGTGCGGCGCGCCGCCAGGTCCACCACGGAGGCCACCGCGATCCCGACCAGCACGAAGATCACGATGGCGATCAGGTTCTCGGGCTGGGCGATGGTGAAGGTGTGCAGGGGCGGGGCGAAGAAGTAGTTCAGCAGCAGTGAGCCACCGACCGCCGAGACCAGTGCCGGGTAGAGGCCGCCGACGAGGGCCGCCGCGACCGTCAGGGTCATGAACAGCAGCATGTCGGTGGCGATGCCCAGGGCGGGGTGCAGCTGGGTGAGCACCAGGCAGAGCAGCGCGGGGCCGAGCACACCGGTCAGCCAGCCGGCGATCACCCGGGAGCGGCCGAGCTGGGCTCCGCGGGCCACGGGCAGGCCCCGGCCCTTGGCGGCGTGCTCGTGGGTGACGATGTGCACGTCGAGGTCCGGCCCGGACTCGCGGGCCACGGTCGCGCCGACGCCCGGCCCGAAGACGTACTGCCACGCGGGCCGGCGGCTGGTGCCGAGCACGACCTGGGTGGCGTTGACTCCGCGGGCGAAGTCCAGCAGGGCGCCGGGGACGTCGTCGCCGACGACGTGGTGGAAGGAACCGCCGAGGTCCTCCACGAGGGTGCGCTGGACGGCGAGTTCCTTGGGCGAGCCGGCCGTCAGGCCGTCGCTGCGCGCGATGTGGACGGCGAGGATCTCCCCGCCGGAGCCCTTGGCGGCCATCCGGGCGGCGCGCCGGATCAGCGTCCGCCCCTCGGGGCCGCCGGTGAGGCCGACCACGATGCGCTCACGCGCCTGCCAGGTGGCGGAGATCCGGTGGTCGGTGCGGTACTGCCGCAGGTATTCGTCGACCCGGTCGGCCACCCACAGCAGGGCCAGCTCGCGCAGCGCGGTGAGGTTGCCGGGCCGGAAGTAGTTGGACAGGGCCGCGTCGACCTTGTCGGAGGCGTAGATGTTGCCGTGCGCCATGCGGCGGCGCAGCGCCTGTGGCGACATGTCGACCAGCTCGATCTGGTCGGCGCGGCGGACCACCTCGTCGGGCACGGTCTCGCGCTGGCGTACCCCGGTGATCGACTCGACGACGTCGCCGAGCGACTCCAGGTGCTGGATGTTCACCGTCGATATGACGTTGATGCCGGCCTGGAGCAGTTCCTCGATGTCCTGCCAGCGCTTCTCGTTGCGGCTGCCCGGGATGTTGGTGTGCGCCATCTCGTCGACGAGGGCGACCTCGGGCCGGCGCGCGAGCACCGCGTCGACGTCCATCTCGGTGAAGACGGTGTCCCGGTACTCGATCTCCTTGCGCCGCACGACCTCCAGGCCGTGCAGCATGACCTCGGTGCGGGCGCGGTTGTGGTGCTCGACGAAGGCGACGACGACGTCGGTGCCGCGCTCCAGGCGCCGGTGGGCCTCGGAGAGCATGGCGTAGGTCTTGCCCACTCCAGGGGCCGCCCCCAGGTATATCCGCAAAGTCCCGCGTGCCATGGCTCCACGTTCCGCCTCGTGGCGTGCCCCTTCCGGGCGCGTCCGACGTTAGGAATCCTATGGTCCCAGCAGCGGACAAATCGGGCGTGATGTTCCTGCGGGGAGCACGTTGACGCGTCCTTGACGCCCTCCTCGTGCCGCCGCCTGCGGTCAGTCAGCGGAACTCCGCGAGCCGCGGCCTCAGACCGAGGACGACCAGCGCCGCGGCGGCCACCAGCGCCCCGGCGAGACCCAGGGGGACGGTCAGCGCCCGGTCCGCGCCGTCCGCGGCGGCGCGCTCGTAGGCGGCGGAGTTGATGGCGATGACCTCGCCGAGCGCCTGGTCGAACGCGGCGAAGTCGTGGTTCGACTCCCCGGGTCCGTAGCCGGTGCCGTAGGCGACGGCAGCGGGAAGCCGGCCGGCCTCGGCCAGGGCCCGGATCGTGCGGTCGTCCCGCTCGTACACCTGGTAGCGCAGCAGCGCCCGCTCGGCGGCGGCGCGCTCACCGGGGAAGGTGATGTTGCGGAACTCGTCACCGAGGAAGCCGGTGAAGCGCAGGTCCGCGGGATCAGCGCGGTAGGCGTCGAGGGCCCGGGCGAGGGCGGGGTCGTAGTCGTCGACGGAGGCGACGCCCGGCAGCCGCGCCAGCCCCTGGCTCTTGTCGAGGAAGTCCGCCTCGTGCCCGGCGGCGTGCGCCCGGTCCAGGAGGTAGCGGGACTCGTCGGCGTTGGCGTCGTAGGCGACCGCGCGGGCGCGGGTGAGCGCGAGGACGGAGTCGAAGGCGTCCCGGCGGGCCACCTTCAGGTCGTCCCGCTGGGCGCCGAGGCCCACCGTGCCGGCGGCCGTCGCGGCTGGCGCGATCAGCGTGGCGGCGGCTAGGGCGGTGCTGACCACGCGCCGGAAGCGGCTCGCGAGGAAGAACTGCAGCACCACGAGGACCGCGAGCAGGAGGAGGCCGGTGCACACGACGACCGTGCGCACGGCGCCGGCCCTGTCGTACGCGTGGCCGTAGGCGCGCTCGAAGGAGGCGTCGTTGACCGTCACCAGGACGTCGGCCTCGGGGAGCAGCCGGGTGCGCATCAGGTCGGACGCGGAGCGGTAGGCGTCGACGGCGGCCCGGTCGGAGCGCTCGCCGAGCAGCAGCGCCCGGGCGGCCCGTTCCTCGTAGCGGCCGAAGTCGCGGATGGCGGCGGCGACCTCCCGCTCGGCGGCGGGGTCGCCCGCCGCGGCCTCCGCGAGGTCGCGGAGGTATCCGGCGGCTGCTGAGCGGCGCTGCCCGTAGATCCGCGCGGCGTCGCCGCCGCCGGGGGTCAGGAGCCGGTTGGCGACCTGGGCGTCCATGTCGCTGAGCGCGAAGTACAGGCCCGCCGCGCTGGTGACCTGGGGCGCGGAGTGCGTGCGGATCGCCGACCAGGAGTCGTCCGCCGACGCACCGCCCGCCAGGAGCACCGCCGCCAGGGCGGCGCACGCGGCGAGGGCGGTCGTCCGCAGCAGCCGTAACCGCGCGGGTACGGTGCCGGGGCGGCCGCGCAGCGACGCCGTCAACGTGCGACGCGGCCGGCCCGGCGACCCCCCACGGAGGGGAGACCTGCGCGGAACACGGTGCCGTCTCCCTGACCCGGAATCCCCACCGCCGTCCGGATCCGGACCAGGTGGCACCTGCCGCCGCTCCTCAGCGGTAACGGTGTGCGCCATTCCGCAGCCCCCTCCGCACCGCCGAGCGGCCTCCGCCGGCCTCCCCTCCGTGCTTCCACTCTCTCCCCGCCGGCCACGTCCCGGGCCCAGCGTTGGCGGCCCCCTGACGGCAAGCCCCCGGCGCTTGACGCCTTCCTGACGCGACCCGCCCCACGCCCCCACGACGGCGGGCGCCGCGGCGGGGTAAGCACCCAGGCGCACACGGCCGGGCGCAGCAGGTCCGCCGGCGCGGCGGTGCCTGGCGCCGCGGGCGAGGCAGCCTGGCGGACAGCGGGGCCGCCGCCCGGCCCATGAACGCCCACCCCTGGGGCGCCGTACGGCGCAACGGACCGTCACGCGGCAGCCCGGGCCGGTCTCCGGCCGCCGAGCACAGCGACGACGAGCAGCGCGAGCGGTCCGGCGGGGGCGCGGTGCCGCACCGGGGACTCGGTCACCCGCCGCCAGGGCGGTGCGTCCCCCGCGCGCGCCGAAACCCACCCGGCGGGCGTGATGCCGGGTGGGTGGGGGCGGCGGTGGGTCAGCCGGCCAGCTTCTGCAGCGCGATGTTGAGCTCCAGGACGTTGACGGTCGGCTGGCCGAGGATGCCGAACTGCCGTCCGTCCGTGTGCCCCTTGACCAGCCGGGCGACCTCGGCGGTGCTCAGCCCGTTGGCCTTGGCTACGCGCGCGGTCTGGATGTCCGCGTACGCCGGGGAGATGTCCGGGTCGAGGCCGGAGCCGGACGCCTGGACCGCGTCCGCGGGGACCTCGGACTCCGGGACGCCGTTGAAGGCGGCGACCTCCTGCTTGCGCTCCTTCACCAGGTCGGTGAGGGCCTTGCTGGTGACCGCGAGGTTGGACGCGCTGGTGTAGGTCGGGTCGTACGGCCCTGCTCCGGCGCCCGCGTCGGCGGCCGAGGGACGCGGCTGGAACCACCGGGGGTCCGGGGCGAAGTCCTTGCCCGTGGTGAAGTTCTGGCCGATCAGCGTGGAGCCGACGACCTTGCCGCCGACCTTCACCTCGGAGCCGTTGGCCTGGTCGTGGAAGGCCGCCTGACCCACCCCCCACACCGCGACGGGGTAGACGACGCCGAGGACGACGGTCAGCACCAGCAGCGCGCGCAGGGCGCTCCAGAGCAGCCGGGCGGAGTTGCGTACGGAAGTGTTCATGGTTCTCTGCACGCCTCGCGTCAGTGGATTCCGGGGATCAGGGAGATGAGCATGTCGATCAGCTTGATGCCGATGAACGGGGCGACCAGGCCGCCGAGTCCGTAGATCCCGAGGTTCCGGCGGAGCATCCGGTCGGCGCTGGTGGGCCGGTAGCGCACGCCGCGCAGGGCGAGCGGCACCAGGGCGATGATGATCAGCGCGTTGAAGATGACCGCGGACAGGATCGCGGACTGCGGCGAGGACAGCTGCATGATGTTGAGCTTGTCCAGACCCGGGTAGACGATCGCGAACATCGCGGGGATGATCGCGAAGTACTTCGCCACGTCGTTGGCGATGGAGAAGGTGGTCAGCGCGCCGCGGGTGATGAGCAACTGCTTGCCGATCTCCACGATCTCGATCAGCTTGGTGGGGTTGGAGTCCAGGTCCACCATGTTCCCGGCCTCCTTGGCGGCCGAGGTGCCGGTGTTCATGGCCACGCCCACGTCCGCCTGGGCCAGCGCCGGCGCGTCGTTGGTGCCGTCACCGGTCATCGCGACGAGCTTGCCGCCCGCCTGCTCCCGCTTGATCAGCGCCATCTTGTCCTCGGGCGTCGCCTCCGCCAGGAAGTCGTCGACCCCCGCCTCGTCCGCGATCGCCTTGGCCGTCAGCGGGTTGTCACCGGTGATCATCACCGTGCGGATGCCCATCCGCCGCAGCTCGTCGAACCGCTCCCGCATGCCCTCCTTGACCACGTCCTTCAGGTGGATGACACCCAGCACGCGGGCCGCGCCGTCCTCCTTGACCGCGACCAGCAACGGGGTGCCGCCGGCGGCGGAGATGGTGTCGACGGTGCGCTGCGCGTCGGGGGCGACGGTGCCGCCGTTCCCGGTGACCCAGGCGGCGATCGCGCCGGCCGCGCCCTTGCGGACCTGACGGCCGTCGACGTCGACGCCGGACATGCGGGTCTGCGCGGTGAAGGGCACGAACTCGGCGTGTCCGAGCTCGCCCTCGTTTCGCTCGCGGAGGCCGTACTTCTCCTTCGCCAGGACGACGATGGAACGGCCCTCGGGCGTCTCGTCGGCCAGCGACGACAGCTGCGCCGCGTCGGCGAGCCCGGCCTCGTCCGCGCCCGCCACGGGCACGAACTCCGCGGCCTGGCGGTTGCCGAGGGTGATGGTGCCGGTCTTGTCGAGCAGCAGGGTGGACACGTCGCCGGCGGCCTCGACGGCGCGGCCGGACATGGCGAGCACGTTGCGCTGCACCAGGCGGTCCATGCCGGCGATGCCGATCGCCGACAGCAGGGCGCCGATCGTCGTCGGGATGAGGCAGACCAGCAGCGCGACCAGGACGATCATCGACTGCTCGGCGCCCGCGTAGATCGCGAACGGCTGCAGGGTGACGACCGCGAGCAGGAAGACGATGGTCAGCGAGGCCAGCAGGATGTTCAGCGCGA
>NZ_JBHWGA010000006.1:53786-255464 GCF_042733315.1 Streptomyces sp. NPDC059718 | reverse complement strand
GCCTGCTCCACCGCATACTCGTCCAACTCCGACAGCAGACCATCCACCGCATCCCGATCCGTGGTCAGATCCCCCGCAAAGTGACGATCACCCGTGGCATCGGGCACGTACTTCACTGCGACAACGATCCTCAAGCTCACGCCTGCACTCCTACTGCTGCATGGGTACGTCAACTGCCCTTGTGAAGGCAGCATAGGCGCCTTCGACGGCGGCTCCCCGTTGGGACGCACGGCGCTCCGGCAGAAATATTACTCGCCAGTACAGCCGTCGGTCCCCCGGCAGGCAAGGGCGGGGGACTGTGACCTTGCCGACGCGGGCGTGATGGAGGGACTCAGTGGCGCAGCGCGTTGTAGCGCCCGTGGTGGTAGAGCAGCGGGCGGGCCGCTTCGCCCTCGGGGGCGCCCGCCACGGCCTGGGCGACGACGATGCGGTGGTCACCGGCAGGTATGCGGGCCACCACACGGGCGACCAGCCAGGCCTGGACATCGTCCAGGAGCGGTACTCCATACGGGCCGGGTCCCCACGCGGTGGGCGGCGCGAAGCGGTCGGCGCCGCTGCGGGCGAAGGTGGCGGCCACCTCCTCCTGGTGCTCGCCGAGGATGTGGACGCCCACGTGGGTGGCTTCCGCGACGGTGCGCCACGCGGAGCCGGTGGTGCTGATCCCGAAGGACAGCAGGGGCGGCTCGGCGGACACGGAGGTGAGGGAGGTGGCCGTGAAGCCCGCGGGGCGGGTGCCGGCCGCGGTGATGACCGCGACCCCGGCGGCGTGACGGCGGAAGACGGCACGGAAAGCGGTCGAGTCCAAGGCGGCCGGGTCGAAGGCGCCGGACACGGCGGGCGGCGGGGGCAGGGGGACCGGGGCGGGCGCGGGGATCGAGGTGGGCACCGCGCCCAGGGAGCTCGTGGCCGGCGTGCCGAGGTCGGGAGAGGCGGTCATGGAGTTGTCCTTCGTCGTGCTGTCGAGCCGGAGGGGTGCGGAGTCCTGGGCACTCAACGGCCGTGACAGCGGGCGCTCGCGTGCCGACCGAGGTCGACGTCGAAGCGGGAGTACAGAAGGAGGTCTCGCGACATAACGTCAGACTGACGATCAGACCGGCGCCGCGTCAAGGGCGCCCCGGCGGGTGGGACCGGGGTCATGGCACCTCGCGCGGTCACACCGCCGCGCCGAGCGCCGCGATGACGTCGGCCTTGCGAGGCGCGCCCGAAGCGCGCCGCACCACGGTGCCACGGGCGTCGAGGACGAGGACGGTCGGCGTCCTGACGACGCCCAGTCGGCGCACCAGGTCGAGGTGCGCCTCGGCGTCGATCTCCACGTGCCGCACGCCGTCGACCATGCCGGCCACCTCGCCGAGGGTGCGGCGGGTGACCCGGCAGGGCGCGCAGAAGGCGGTGGAGAACTGGAGGAGCGTGGCCCGCTCTCCGAGTTCCGCGCCGATCTCACCCGCCGTCAGCTGTTGTGCCGCGTCCTTGTCCCGCACCCGTACCCTTCCGTCCCTGCGCTTGTGGAGGATGCCGAAGATCCCCGCCGCCACGAGCACGGCGACGCACACCACCAGTCCCGTCATTTCGCCCCTCCCTGCCGTTGCAGCGTTCACACGACCGCCATGATTCCCGGGGGTCCGGACGGCGTCCGTTCCGGAATCATGGCCGGCATGAGCCCTCACGCCATTGATGCCCGTGGACCGCGCTTCGGCGCAAGCCTGACCAGTGTCGTCCTGGCCGCCGTCCTCGTCACCGGAAGTGCCTGGCTGCTGGCCGTCCAGGCGCTGGTGTTCGCGGTGGGCGCCGCCGCGGGTGTCCAGAACTCACCGTACGGCCTGCTGTACCGGGTGGCGGTGCGGCCCCGGCTGGGGCCGCCGACCGAGACCGAGGACCCTGCGCCGCCGCGCTTCGCGCAGGCGGTCGGACTGGCGTTCGCGGTCGTCGGGCTCGCCGGCTACGCCACGGGGCTCGCCTGGCTGGGCCTGGCGGCGACGGCCTGCGCGCTCGCGGCGGCCTTCCTCAACGCGGTGTTCGGCTACTGCCTCGGATGCGAAATGTACCTGCTGGTGCGTCGCACGACCGGGTGACGTGACGAGAATCTCGCCACGCGGCGGGCACGCGGGATGACACGGCACCCGTTTACGGGGCACGATCAGCCGGCGGCCCAAACCTACGGCCGCGTAACTTCCGCCGGGGGCCACCCCCTACGAAGAAGGGGCCCCACACATGGCCGAGCTCGTCTACCCGCCCGTCATCGGCGTCGCCCGCACCATGTTCAAGGTGCAGGGACTGCGCTTCGACATCGCCGGCACCGAACATGTGCCGCGCAAGGGCGGCGCCTTGCTCGTGAGCAACCACATCGGCTACCTCGACTTCGTCTTCGCGGGTCTGACGGCGCTCCCGGCGAAGCGGCTGGTGCGTTTCATGGCGAAGGAGTCGGTTTTCCGGCACAAGGTGTCGGGTCCGCTGATGCGGGCCATGAAGCACATCCCGGTGGACCGCTCCGAGGGCATGCACGCGTACAAGCACGCGCTGACGGCGCTGCGCTCGGGCGAGATCATCGGCGTCTTCCCCGAGGCGACCATCTCCCAGTCCTTCACCCTGAAGTCCTTCAAATCCGGTGCCGCGCGCCTGGCGATGGAGGCGGGCGTGCCCCTGCTGCCGGTCGCCCTGTGGGGCACGCAGCGGCTGTGGACCAAGGACCAGCCGCGCCAGCTGGGCCGCAACGGCTTCCCCATCGCCATCCGGGTGGGCGAGCAGATGAGGCCCCACGCGGACGAGAAGCCGGGCGCGCTGACCCGGCGGCTGCGGCTGCGCGTCCAGGAGCTGCTGGAGGACGCGCAGCGCGCGTACACCGGGCGCCCGTCGGGCCCGAACGACCACTGGTGGCTGCCCGCGCACCTGGGCGGCAGCGCCCCCACGGCGGAGGACGTCGCCGCCCGGGAGCGCGCCGCGACGGCGGAGTGACCGGGCGCGGGGGTCAGACCGGCTCGTGCACGGTGACCTCCGCGCCGGGGTTGAACCTCCGCAGGTGAGCGGCGAGTTCCTCACCGGCGGCCCGCAGGTCGGCCAACGGCATCGGATCCATCCGCTCCAGGAGGAAGAGCGCGTTGACCGACTCCTCGGTCAGCCGGGTACGGATCCCCTGCCGCCAGTTCCAGCGGCGGCAGGTGACGCCGGTCCCGTCGCGCCAGACGACCTCGCCGGGCTCGGGGTGCTCGACGGCGGGCTCACCGCCGGCCACGGTCTCGAACTTCTCGTCGCCGGTGGCCCGTACGAGGTTCATGCCGCCGTGGATGTGGTCGGTGTCCTCACCGCCGACGGGCACGAGGTGGGCGACGCTGATCGCGTTGTAGAGGTCCACCAGCCGGTTGATGCGGGGCAGTCCGCCCTCGGCGAGGGCGCGTTTGGCCAGCGCCTCCGCGGAGTTGCGGGTGCGCGAGGGCTTGGCGCCGAAGGCGGTGTACGCCGCGCGCCAGGCGGCCATGTGGGGGTCCTCGTGCGGGGCGCGGCCGCCGAGGCGCTCGGCGAGGCGGCGGGCCGCGTCGTCGAGGAGGGCCGCGCTCGTGTCGTCGCTCGGCCCGTTGAGCAGGCCGCGGGCCTCGACGGCGAGGTGGGCGAACCCGGGGGCCAGAGCGCGCACGGCGGGGTCGACGGTCAGGGTCAGGGGGGTGTGTGAGGTCATCGGTCTTCTTGGTCCGGTAGGTCGGTGGGCAGCAGCCGCCACAGGTGCGGCCGGTCGACAGCTCGCCGCAGGGCGGTGAGTACGGGGGGCGGCGGGGTGGCGTGGAGACCGGGGTAGTCGCGTTCGCCGAGTCCGGGGCGGGGCACCCAGGCCAGCCGTTCCTCCCGGAGGGAGAACCGGGCGTCGACACCGGGCTTGTTGCCGCGCGGGTCCTGCCGGGCCCAGCGGTCGTGTCCGGGCAGCTTGAGGGCGATGAGCCCGTGGACGAGGGCGCCGGTTCCGTCGTCGTCGGTGAGCCGCTGGTAGCACAGCCCCGCGGGGATGCCCTCGGCGCGCAGCAGCGCGGTCAGGGCGTGGGCCTTGGCGTGGCAGATGCCGGTGCGCTGCTCCAGGACGTCGGAGGCGCGCCATGTGACGCGCGGGTCCCCGGAGTCGGCGGAGTGCGGGATGGCGTCGCGGACGAAGGTGTAGGCCGCTTCGGCATAGTCATACGGATCGGGGGCTTCCGCCCGCAGCCGGGCGGCGGTCGCCCGCACCAGCGGGTGGTCGTGGTCGATCACCTCGTCCGCTGCGAGGTAGGCGGTCGCGTCCGCCGTCTGGGGTACCGGCTCCATGTGGCGGATACTAGGAATACGCGCAGCGATTCGGCAAATGGCTTTTCCGTAGGCAGCATACCTATGCAGCACGGGGGTGGCCGTCGTGGCCCGAGCACCCAGACGTCCCGCGAGAGCGGCGATCCTGGTCGTGCTGGCGGTGTTCACCGTGTTCCTGGTCAGCCGGGGCTGCGGCGGCCCCGAGCGGACGCCCGGCGGGCCCTCCCCCTCCTCGACGGGCTCGGCGCCCGGCACCAGCGCGGTCGCGCGCTCGCCCTTCACCGGGCTGCCCGGGCGCACCGGCGGCCCGGTCCTCGCGGTGAAGATCGACAACGTCGGGCCCGCCCGCCCGCACACCGGGCTGGACCGGGCCGACCTCGTCTACGTGGAGCAGGTGGAGTCCGGTCTCACCCGTCTGCTCGCCGTCTTCTCCTCCCAACTGCCCGATCGGGTCGGCCCGGTGCGCAGCGCCCGGGAGTCGGACCTGGAACTGCTCCGCCAGTTCGGCCGCCCCGCCCTCGCCTTCTCCGGCGCGCAGTCCAGGTTGCTGCCGGTGGTGGCGGCGGCTCCGGTGCACGACGTCTCCCCCGCTCACGCCTCTGGCGCCTACGTACGCGACGGCTCGCGCCCCGCCCCGCACAACCTGTACGCCACCCCGGAGCGGCTGCTCGCCGCGGCCCCGGACGCCTCCGACGCCCGGGACATAGGCTTCCGCTTCGGTGCCGCGCCGCCCGGCGGCACCCCCGAGCACGACCGCACCGTCCGCTACCCGAACGGCTCGGTGGGCCTGCGCTGGTCGGCCGACGGCGACCGCTGGCTGATCTCGTTCGACGGCGACCCGGCCACCACCACCGACGGCGGCAGGCTCGGCGCGCCGACGGTGGTCGTGCAGTACGTCACGGTCCGTTCCTCCGGCTTCCAGGACCGGTGGGGGAACACCTCCCCGTACAGCGAGACCGTGGGCACCGGGCGCGCGGTGGTGCTGCGCGACGGCAAGGCCTACGACGCCCGGTGGTCACGGCCCGACGCGGCCGGGGGCACGCACTTCACCACGCCCGACGGGCAGCCGGTGAACTTCACCCGCGGCCAGGTCTGGATCGTGCTGGCGCCGCTGCCCGGGTGAGCTCACGCTATGGCGCCGTCCGCCGCGGGGGGATCGGGGGCGCCCGGCGCGGCCAGCGCGGATGCCAGGTCGTCGTGGACGGTGAAGACCCGGATCGTCCGGGTGAGCCGCAACAGCCGCAACACGCAGGGACTGTCGCCGACGATGCCGAACCGGCCACCGCGGTCGAGGGTCCGCTTCCGCGCCCGGATGAGCACCGACAGACCACTGCAGTCGATGAAGCTCACCCCGCGCAGGTCCACCACGACGTCGGGCCGCGTCCCGCCGGTGACCGCGTCCAGACGCGTGGCCGCCCGCACGCCGGCGCACAGGTCGAGCTCCCCCGTCAGTTCCACCACGGTCGTGCCGCCGACCGTCCACTGCCGCACCCCGAAGTCATGCTCGTCGTCGAACATGCCCGGCCCCCCGACTGCCGCTTCCTGCTGGGCCCTTGACACGACGTGTGCGCCGCGCGTGGCGAACGCACCGCGCACACGGTCGCGTGTACGGAATACCCCCCTGCCGTACCGGGAGTCAACACATCGGACTAAACAGACAGGACGACCAGGTCCCGGGAGGTCTGGTTGAGCCGTTCCCCGCCCTCGGACGTGCAGACGGCGATGTCCTCGATGCGGGCACCGAAACGGTCCGGGAGGTAGATCCCGGGTTCGACCGAGAAGGCCATGCCCGGCTCCAGCGGACGGGAGCTGCCCGCGACGATGTACGGCTCCTCGTGCGTCTCCAGACCGATGCCGTGCCCGGTGCGGTGGATGAAGTGCTCGCCGTAGCCGGCCGCCGCGATGATGTCCCGCCCGATCGCGTCGAGTTCCTCCGCGGTGATGCCGGGGCGGACGGCCTCGGTCTGGGCGTGCTGCGCGCGCCGCAGCACCTCGTACATCTCGCGGAACTCGGCGGGCGGTTCACCGACCGCGTAGGTGCGCGTGGAGTCGGAGCAGTAGCCCTCCTGCGTGGTGCCGCCGATGTCGACGACGACCGGGTCGCCGGCCCGGATCACCCGGTCGGAGACCTCGTGGTGGGGGCTGGCGCCGTTCGGGCCCGAGGCGACGATGACGAAGTCGACGGTGGTGTGCCCCGCCTCGATGACGGCGTCGGCGACGTCCCGGGCGACCTCGCGCTCGGTGCGCCCGGCCCTGAGCCACTCCCCGATGCGGCGGTGCACCCGGTCGATGGCGCCCGCGGCCCGGCGCAGCGCCTCGGTCTCCGCCGGCGACTTGCGCATCCGCAGTTCGCGCAGCACGTCGCCGGCCAGGCTCTGCTCGGCGCCGGGGAGGGCCGTGCGGAAGGCGAGCACCTTCTCGGCCCACATGTGGTTGTCGACGGCCACCCGCGCGGTTCCCCGCGGCAGCCGGCCGGCGACCAGGGCGTACGGGTCCTCGGTCTCGCCCCAGCCGACGACCTCGACGCCGAGCGCGCCCAGCGGGGAGGCCTCGGCGCCGGGCTTCTCCAGGTGGGGCACGACCAGGAAGGCGTCGCCGAGCACCGGCAGCGCCAGGCACACCAGGCGCTCGGTGAGATGGGCGTGGTAGCCGGTGAGGTAGCGCAGATCGGGGCCCGGTGAGACGAGCAGCGCGTCGAGTCCCGCGTCAGCGGCGGCCTTGCGGGCGAGTTCGAGTCGCTCCGGGGGGTACAGGGATGCGGCAGAGTCGGTCACGACTCTTACCGTAGACGCCCCTGGCACCCGCCGCAGTCCCTTGCGTCGGCGCAGGTCGTAGGCTGGGGCGGATGGACCACCAGACCGCCCCCGGGGCGCTCCGCGCGCTCGCCGCCCGGCTGCGCGCCCTCCCGCCGTCCTGCGGGCCGGTGCGGCTCGTCGCCGTGGACGGGCACGCCGGATCCGGCAAGACGACCTTCGCCGCCGCGCTGGCGTCCGCACTGGACGGTGCTCCCGTCGTCCACCTCGACGATCTGGCCACGCACGAGGAGTTGTTCGAGTGGACCGGGCGGCTGCGCGAGCAGGTGCTGGAGCCGCTGCGCCGCGGTGACACCGCCCGGCCCGCGAAGTACGACTGGGTGGCCCGGCGGTTCGCGACGGCCCTGGAGGTGCCGCCGGCCCCCGTGGTCCTGCTGGAGGGTGTGGGGGTGGGCCGCCGCGCGCTGCGTCCCCGGCTGGCGAGCCTGCTCTGGCTGGAGGTATCCCGGGACACGGCACGGGAGCGCGGCGAGCTCCGCGACGGCCCCGCCCTGGCCGGGTTCTGGGCCGGCTGGATGCGGGCGCAGGACGCGCACTTCGCCGCCGACCCCTCCCGGCCGTTCGCGGACCTGCTGGTCCACCAGCGTCCGGAGGGCTACGAGGTACGGGAACGGCACGCGGAGAGCCCACTCGCCGACACCCTCCGTCACTGACCGTGACCGCGTGCAGCCGGTGCGCTGCACCCGCCCTGCGACCGCCGGAGCGACGCCCCAAGGTGGCTTGACCCGGGAGCCGTACAGGACTTACGTTCTCAATGCGCGGTCATCGTCGACCGCACCTCGTACGCGAAGCCCCCGGTTGTTCCCCCGTGACCGGGGGCTTCGTTCTGCCTGCAGCCGGTGATCCGGCCCCGTACGGCGGCGGATCGCTCACCCACCGTCACCACCCGCGTCGCTCTACGGCCCACCAGGCTCGCACGGGTACCATGCCAACGGGTGCGCCGCCCCGCGAAGGCGGTGCTCACCTGGCACCAACTCCCGCTTCGCGTAACCTGGTTGGAGCGGCGTACGGCGGGCGGCACCGGGGGGAACGGGCTGGTGGGGACCTGATGGACTTCGGCACAGAGCATTCCGGCGCCCCCTCCGACCTCGCCTGGGTGCGGGCTGTCGACGCCTACACCATGGGCGCCTACACCCAGGCCGAGGAGGAGTTCCGCGTCGCGGTCCGCCTCGACCCCGGCATGGCGGACGCCTGGCTCGGGCTGCACGCGCTGCGGGCGGACACCTCCACCGCGCTGCTGCAGATGTACCGGCACCGCGACCGCTTCGGCGAGCAGCGCAGCGCGCACCGCCGCTCCATGAACTCCTGGTACTGGCTGGGCTGGTGGGTGCAGCCGGTGCTGGAGACCCGCCGCGACCTGCTGCTCGCGCACGCCTCCCACTGGCTCGACGGCCGCCACATCGCGGAACTGGACCGGGCCCTGGCCGAGTGCCCGCCGATCGACACCGATCCGCACGTCCGTTTCCTGCACGCCTGCCGGGCCTACCTGGTCAAGGACTGGGACCAGCTGGTGCGCCATACCGAACCGCTCCTCGGCGACCAGGTCCTGGGCATCGAGGCCGGTCTGTTCGGTGGTATGGCCCGGGTCCGGCTGGAGCTGTACGGGCAGGCCGAGCCGCTGCTGGCGACGGCCCTGATGCGCTGCCGCAGCGAACAGCCGCAGCGCAAGGAACTCCGCTACTGGCTGGCCCGCGCGTACGAGGGCACGGGCCGCACCGCGGCCGCGCTCCCCCTGTACCGGGCGGTGCACCGGGTCGACCCGGCGTTCATGGACACCGCGGCCCGGCTCGCCGCGATCGACGAGTCCGACGGCCTCACCGACGGGACGGCCGACCTGGCCCCGGTCACCCTGCAGGGCTACGGCCAGACCGGGCCCGACGCGCTGCCGCCCGACCCCGATCCGCTCGACGCCCGGACCGGGGCGGCCGCCATGCCCGGTGGCCTCGGGGCGGGCTCGGTGCTGGACGACCCGCTGGGCGCGGTCGGCCCGATCGACGACGACATCCGGGAGAAGGCGATCCTGCCCGTCTCCCCCGTCCCGCCGCAGGTCCCGGTCACGGCGCCGGACCCGGTGCTGCTCTCCCAGGCCCTGGCCGAACTCGACCGCATGGTGGGCCTGGAGCCGGTCAAGCGCCAAGTGCGGGCGCTGTCGGCCCAGTTGCGGATGGCGCGGCTGCGGGCGGGACAGGGCCTGCCGGTGCAGCCGCCCAAGCGGCACTTCGTCTTCTCGGGCCCGTCCGGCACCGGCAAGACCACGGTGGCGCGCATCCTCGGCCGGGTGTTCTACGCCCTCGGTCTGCTGGGCGGCGACCATCTGGTCGAGGCGCAACGCGCGGACCTCGTGGGTGAGTTCCTGGGTCAGACGGCCGTCAAGGCCAACGAGCTGATCGACTCCGCGCTCGGCGGGGTGCTGTTCGTCGACGAGGCGTACGCGCTGTCCAACTCCGGCTACAGCAAGGGCGACGCCTACGGAGACGAGGCGCTGCAGGTCCTGCTCAAGCGCGCCGAGGACAACCGCGACCGCCTGGTCGTGATCCTCGCCGGCTACCCCGAGGGCATGGACCGCCTGCTCGCGGCCAACCCCGGCCTCGGCTCGCGCTTCACCACCCGGGTCGACTTCCCCAGCTACCGGCCGCACGAGCTGACCAGCATCGGCGAGGTCCTCGCCGCCGACAACGGGGACCGCTGGGACGGCGAGGCCCTGGAGGAGCTGCTCGCCATCAGCGGTCACGTCGTCGAGCAGGGCTGGATCGACGAACTGGGCAACGGCCGCTTCCTGCGCACCCTGTACGAGAAGAGCTGCGCCTACCGCGACCTGAGGCTGTCCGGCTACGCGGGCCAGCCGTCCCGGGACGACCTGTCCACGCTGCGGCTGCCCGACCTCATGCAGGCCTACGGCGAGGTGCTGTCGGGCCGCGGCCCCGGGCTGACGCCCCCCGAGCCGCTGGAGTGAACGACGGGGGAGGGGCCCGGGCGCACACGCCCGGGCCCCTCCCCCGTGGGTCCCCGTGTCAGCTCGCCATCACACGCGAGGGCCGGGCGACCTCGCCGGGCTCCGGGGCGGCCGCGGTGCCGCCGGTCTGCGCAGGCTCCGGGACCTCCCGGTGGGCCGGGTCGCGGACCTCGCCGACCAGCATCTCCAGCACGTCCTCCAGGGCGACCAGACCCAGCACACGCCCGCCGGAGTCCGCGACCGACGCCAGGTGGGACGCGGCCCGCCGCATCTGGGTGAGCGCGTCGTCCAGCGGCAGCTCCGCGCGGAGGGTGGCCATCGGCCGCCACAGCCGCGCCGGGACGGGCCGGCCGGTGTCCTCCAGGTCGAGGACGTCCTTCACGTGGAGGTAGCCGAGGTAGGCGCCCTCCGGTCCGGCCACCGGGAAGCGCGAGTAGCCGGTGCGGACGGTCAGCTCCTCGACCTCGGCGGGAGTGACGGACGCGTCGACCGTCACCAGCTCCTCCGGGGACAGCAGGACGTCCGTGACCGGGCGGGTGCCCAGCTCCAGCGCGTCCTCCAGGCGTTCCTGGGCGTCGTCGTCGAGGAGTCCGGCCTGCCGGGCGTCCTCGACGAGCACGGTCAGCTCCTCGCTGGTGAAGACCGCGTCGATCTCGTCCTTGGGCTCGACCCGGAACAGCCGCAGCACGAGCTTGGCGCACCAGCCGAGCACCGCGATGACCGGCCGGAACAGCCGGGCGAAGCCGACGAGTCCGGGGCTGAGCCACAGCGCGGTCTTCTCGGGCGCGGCCATCGCCAGGTTCTTGGGGACCATCTCGCCGATGACGAGGTGGAGGAAGACCACGACGGCGAGCGCGATGACGTAGCCGAGCGGGTGGATCAGCCCCTCGGGCAGGTGGATCGCCTCGAAGAGCGGCTCCAGCATGTGGGCCACGGTCGGCTCGGCGACCGCACCCAGCGTCAGGGAGCAGACCGTGATGCCGAACTGGGCCGCCGCCATCATCTGCGGCAGGTTCTCCAGCCCGTGCAGGACCGTACGGGCCCGCCGCTGCGTGCCGGCGAGCGGCTCGATCTGGCTGCGCCGTACGGAGACCAGGGCGAACTCGGCGCCGACGAAGAAGCCGTTGCCCAGCACCAGCAGGCCGGCGAAGAACAGCTGCAGGAAGCTCATCGCCCGCCCTCCTGCCCGTCCTCGGGCTCCTCGAACCCGACGCGTACCAGGCGGACCCTCTCGGCACGGTGGTGCGTGACCTCGCGCACCCGCAGCTCCCAGCCGGGCAGCAGTGCGGTGTCCCCCGGCTCGGGAATGCGTTCGAGGAGGTCGGCGACGAGGCCGGCCACCGTCTCGTACGGCCCCTCGGGGGCCTCGAGCCCTATGCGCTCCAGCAGGTCGACCCGGCAGCCGCCGTCGGCGTCCCAGGCGGGATTGCCGTTCTCCGCGGGGGCGGCCGCCAGCTCGGGCAGGTCGGCGCCGTCGTGCTCGTCGCGCACCTCGCCGACGAGTTCCTCGACGATGTCCTCCAGGGTGACGACGCCGGCGGTGCCGCCGTACTCGTCGACGACCACGGCGATCGGCTGCTCGCGGCGCAGCTGCTCCAGGAGCGGCTGCACCGGCAGCGTCTCCGGGACGAGCAGCGGGGCGACCGTGACCCGGCCGACCGGTGTGCGGTCGCGCAGGTGGGCCGGGACGGCGAGGGCGTCCTTCAGGCTCGCCATGCCGACGATGTCGTCCAGCCGCTCCCGGTAGACCGGGAAGCGGGACAGCCCGGTGGCCCGGGTCAGGTTGAGGACGTCGGCGGCGGTGGCGGTGTCCTGCAGGGCGCTGACCCGCACGCGCGGGGTCATCACGTTCTCCGCCGTGAGGTCGCCGAGGGAGATGGTGCGGACGAAGAGGTCCGCGGTGTCCTGTTCGAGGGCCCCGGCACGGGCGGAGTGGCGGGCCAGCGAGACCAGCTCGGTGGGGGTGCGCGCGGAGGCCAGCTCCTCGGCGGGCTCCACGCCCAGCGCCCGCACCAGGCGGTTCGCGGCGGCGTTGAGGGCCTCGATGACCGGGCGGAACAGGGCGGAGAAGGCCCGCTGCGGCCCGGCCACGAAACGGGCCACCTCCAGCGGACGGGACACCGCCCAGTTCTTCGGGACGAGCTCGCCGATGACCATCTGGACGGCCGAGGCGAGGATCATGCCGATCACGACAGCGACGGCGGGCGCCGCGCCCTCGGGTACGCCCACCGAGGTGAGCGGTCCGGCGAACAGGTCGGCGAGGGCGGGCTCGGCCAGCATGCCGACCACCAGTGAGGTGATCGTGATGCCGAGCTGGGTGCCCGAGAGCTGGAAGGACAGCTTGCGCAGCGCCTCCACGACGCTGCGGGCCCTGCGGTCGCCCTCGGCGGCGGCGCGTTCGGCCGCCGGGCGTTCGACGGTCACCAGGCCGAATTCGGCGGCGACGAAGAAGCCGTTCGCGAGGATCAGGACGAAGGCTGCCGCGAGCAGCAGCAACGGGGCGCTCATGCCGCCGCTCCCGTATGTCGGGGGGGAGAGGCGGCGCAGGTACTACCGGACGATCCGTCCATCGTGGATTGGGTGTCACTCCTCGGGTCGTTGCGAAGGTTCCAGAGTAATGAAGAAGCGGGCCGGGGCGGCAGGTCTAGTGCGCCGTCGGCTTGCCGGTACCGTACGCCTCCGCGAGGGCCCGCAGGGCGCGCGCGTCGCGCAACGCGCGGGCGCGTCCGATCCCGGGCTGGATGCCCATGGCGGCCAGGCTGGTGCCGTCGGCCAGGTCGAGGTACACCCACGGATCGCCGGGGCGCAGGTTCACCCGGAGGACCTGCGCCCATTCCAGCCGGCGCCGGGTCGTCAGGTTGACGACGGTCACACCGTCGCGGTCGGCGGCCACCTTGGGCCGGCTGAGCAGCACGAGCACCCCGGCGATCAGCAGCCCGGTGAGCACGAGCCAGATCCGGTCCGAGGTGTGCCAGGGCCGTGCGCCGTCCGCGGGGAGGAGCACGGCGATGACGACGAAGGCCGCGAGCAGCCCGGCAGCCAGGCCCAGCAGCACCGCGCGGGTGCGGGCGGGCCGGAAGGTGACGGGCAGCTCGGGGAGTTCCACGGGCATGGCGTGCGGGGTGGGCGAGGTCACAGACGGCACGCGTGGATCCCGGTGGTGAGGATGGCCCGAGCGCCTAGGTCGTACAGCTCGTCCATGATCCGCTGGGCCTCGCGGCTGGGGACCATGGCGCGCACGGCGACCCAGCCCTCGTGGTGCAGCGGGGAGACGGTCGGCGACTCCAGGCCGGGCGTGAGGGCGATGGCCCGCTCGACGTGCTCGACGCGGATGTCGTAGTCCATCATCACGTAGCGGCGGGCCACCAGGACGCCCTGGAGGCGGCGCAGGAACTGCTGCACCTTCGGCTCGGCCGCCGCGTCCTCGCCGCCGGCGCCGGCCCGGCGGATGACGACCGCCTCGGAGTCGAGGATCGGCTCCCCGATGACCTCCAGGCCGGCGTTGCGCAGGGAGGTGCCCGTCTCGACGACGTCGGCGATGACGTCCGCCACACCGAGGTGGATGGAGGTCTCGACGGCGCCGTCGAGGCGGACCACCGAGGCCTCCACCGAGTGGTCGGCGAGGTGCTTCCTGACGATCTCCGGGTAGGAGGTGGCGACCGTCTTCCCGCCGAACTCCTTCACGTCGCTCACGCCACCGGGTGTGGTGGCGTAGCGGAAGGTCGAGCGGGCGAAGCCGAGCTGCAGGATCTCTTCGGCGTTGGCACCCGAGTCCAGCAGCAGGTCGCGGCCGGTGATGCCGATGTCGAGGCGGCCCGAGCCGACGTAGATGGCGATGTCGCGCGGGCGCAGGTAGAAGAACTCGACGTCGTTCTCGCCGTCGACGAGGACGAGTTCCTTGGAGTCCTTGCGCTGGCGGTAGCCGGCCTCATGCAGCATCGCCGACGCAGGTCCGGACAGTGAACCCTTGTTGGGGACGGCGATGCGCAGCATGACAGCGTTCCTTTGCAGCTCGGATGTGGGTGGGAAAGGGCGCGTGGGGCGGGTCCGGCCCGGGGTGATCCGCTCAGAGATGAGCGTAGACGTCGTCGAGGCCGATGCCCCGGGCGACCATCATCACCTGCAGGTGGTACAGCAGCTGGGAGATCTCCTCCGCGGTGCGGTCGGCGCCTTCGTACTCGGCTGCCATCCACACCTCGGCGGCCTCCTCGACCACCTTCTTGCCGATCGCATGCACTCCCTTGCCGACCAGTTCGGCGGTGCGGGAGCTGCTGGGGTCGCCGGTGGCGGCCTTGTGCTGGAGCTCGGCGAAGAGCTCCTCGAATGTCTTCTTGGCCATGGTGGTCCCCACCCTACGCGGAAGTCCCCTTACCTCACCGCCACGGCTCGGATACTGAACGCAGGACGGTCGCGGTGGCGATCGCGGCGGTGACGGCCTCGTGCCCCTTGTCCTCGTTCGAGCCTGGCAGTCCGGCCCGGTCCAGGGCCTGCTCCTCGGTGTCGCAGGTGAGCACGCCGAAGCCGATCGGCACGCCGGTGTCGACCGAGACCTGGGTCAGGCCCTGGGCGACGCCCTGGCAGACGTACTCGAAGTGCGGCGTACCGCCGCGGATGACGACGCCGAGGGCGACGACCGCGTCGTAGCCCCGGCTCGCCAGCACCTTGGCGGCGACCGGCAGTTCGAAGCTGCCGGGAACGCGCAGCAGGGTGGGCTCGTCGATGCCCAGGTCGCTCAGGGCGCGCAGTGCGCCGTCGACCAGCCCGTCCATCACCTGCTCGTGCCACTGCGCCGCGATCACGGCCACACGCAGGTCACCGCAGTTCTTCACGGTCAGCTCGGGGGCGCCCTTACCGCTCACGTCCGTCTTCTCCTTGCTCGTTCTTGCTCTGGTCGTTCGGGTCGTACAGGTCGTACAGGTCGTCGTGGTGCTGCTCGAGGGGCCTACTGGTTGCGGCAGGAACCGGTGGGGGCCGGGTCCAGCCAGGGCAGGTCGTGACCCATGCGGTCCCGCTTGGTGCGCAGGTACCGCAGGTTGTGCTCGCCGGCCGCGATCGGCATGGCGACGCGCTCGGCGACCTTCAGGCCGTGCCGCTCGAGGGCCTCGGTCTTGTCGGGGTTGTTGGTCATCAGGCGCAGGGAGTGCACGCCGAGGTCGGACAGCATCTGGGCGGCGGCGCCGTAGTCGCGGGCGTCGGCGGGCAGTCCGAGTTCCAGGTTGGCGTCGAGCGTGTCCCGGCCGCGCTCCTGGAGCTCGTACGCGCGCAGCTTGGACATCAGGCCGATGCCCCGGCCCTCGTGGCCGCGGAGGTAGACCACGACGCCCCGGCCCTCGGCTGCCACCCGTTCGAGTGAGGCCTGGAGCTGCGGTCCGCAGTCGCAGCGCAGCGAGTGGAAGACGTCGCCGGTGAGGCACTCGGAGTGGACGCGGACGAGGACGTCCTCGCCGTCGCCGATCTCGCCGGCCGCGAGCGCGATGTGCTCGACGCCGTCGACGGTGCTGCGGTAGCCGTACGCGCGGAAGTCGCCGAAGGCGGTGGGCAGCCGGGTCTCGGCCTCGCGGCGCACGGTCGGCTCCGAGCTGCGGCGGTAGGTGACCAGGTCCTCGATGGAGATGATGGCCAGGCCGTGCTTGCGGGCGAAGTGGACCAGCTCGGGGAGGCGGGCCATCGTGCCGTCCTCGTTGGCGATCTCCACGATGGCGGCGGCCGGGCGCAGTCCGGCGAGCCGGGCCAGGTCGACGCCCGCCTCGGTGTGGCCGTTGCGGGTGAGGACGCCGCCGGACTTGGCGCGCAGCGGGAAGACGTGGCCGGGCCGGACGAAGTCGCCGGGGACGGAGTCGCCGGAGGCCAGCAGCCGGATGGTGGTCGCCCGGTCGGCGGCGGAGATGCCGGTGGTGACCCCGTGGACGGCGCTCGCGTCGACGGAGACGGTGAACGCGGTCTGCATGGACTCGGTGTTGGAGTCCACCATCTGCGGCAGGTCGACCCGGTCCAGGTCGTGCTCCTCCATGGGCACGCAGATCAGACCACGGCACTCGGTCATCATGAAGGCGACGATCTCCGGGGTGGCCTTCTCCGCCGCGATGATGAGGTCGCCCTCGTTCTCGCGGTTCTCGTCGTCCACGACGACGACGGGCCGGCCGGCCGCTATGTCGGCGATCGCACGCTCGACGGGGTCGAGGACGATCGGGGCGTCCTCCGCCACGTAGAGGGTGTGCAGTGCGGTGGTCATGCGGCCGCTCCTTCCAGGACGGGCCCGCCGTGCCGCGGGACCCGGGTCTGCTGCCACCAGGCGTACATGCCGGCGATCACGAGAACGAAGTAGATGACGTACACGAGCGCGGAGAACTTCAGGTCGCTGTTCCAGGCGAGGGGGACGCCGACCGCGTCGACGGCGAGCCAGGCGAACCAGAACTCGACCCAGCCCCTGGCCATGGCCACCATCGCGGCGACGGTGCCGACGAAGATGTAGGCGTCCGGCCAGGGGTTCCAGGACAGCGACGGGTGGAGCGTGAAGATGCCGACGACCGCGAACAGTCCGGCCGCCGTGCCGGCGACCAGCGCGCCCCGCTCACGCCAGGTGGCGAAGCGGACCCGGATCTCGCCGCCGTCCCGGACGCCGCGGCGCCACTGGAACCAGCCCCACACGGCGACGCCGATGACGAGCAGCTGCTTGCCGACGCCGCCGGTGAGCTGTGCCGACCAGTACGCGGCGACGAGCACCGCACCGGACAGCAGCTGGACCGGCCAGGCCCACACCGAGCGGCGCCATCCCAGGGCGAGACCGGCCAGGCCGAGGCCGTTGCCGACCACGTCGGTCCACTTGAAGTGCTCACCGAAGGCGGAGAAGGCGACACTGTTCAGGGTGTCGAGGGCGCTCATTCCGCCGGAGCCCCCTTCGGTGCCCCGGCCCGCTCCCCGTACAGCCGCTCGACGTACTTGGCGATCACGTCGACCTCGAGGTTCACCGGGTCGCCGGGCTGCTTGAAGCCGAGCGTGGTGAGGTCGAGGGTGGTCGGGATCAGGCTGACGGAGAAGAAGTCGGGACCGGCCTCGACGACGGTGAGGCTGATGCCGTCGACGGTGATCGAGCCCTTCTCGACCACGTAGCGGGACAGCTCCGCCGGCAGCGAGATCCTCACGATCTCCCAGTGCTCGGCGGGGGTCCGCGAGATCACCGCGCCGGTGCCGTCCACGTGGCCCTGGACGAGGTGACCGCCGAGGCGGCCGCCCAGCTCCATCGGGCGCTCCAGGTTGACCCGGCTGCCGGGGTTCAGCGCGCCGAGGCTGGAGCGCTTGAGGGTCTCGGCCATCACGTCGGCGGTGAACTCGCCGTCCGCGGTGTCGACGACGGTGAGGCACACCCCGTTGACCGCGATCGAGTCGCCGTGCTTGGCGCCCTCGGTGACGACCGGCCCGCGCAGACGGAAGCGGGAGGCGTCGCCCAGGTCCTCGACGGCGACGACGTCGCCCAGCTCTTCGACGATTCCGGTGAACACGTCAGTTCTCCTCGGTGCGGCTCGGGTAGGCAGTAATACGCAGGTCGGGGCCGATGCGTTCGATCTCGGCGACGTCGAGCCGCAACGCGTGCGCGATGGTGGTGATTCCCGCGTCCCCCAGGGCCGCGGGTCCGGCCCCCAGGAGGGCCGGCGCGAGGTAGCCGACGACCTTGTCGACGGTCCCGGCGGCGACGAAGGCGCCGGCGAGCGTCGGGCCGCCCTCCAGCAGCACGGAACGGACGCCGCGGCCGTACAGCTCGGCGAGCAGCGCGGGCACGGCGACGCCGCTGCCGGTGCGGGGCAGGCGGGCCACGTCGACGCCCGGCAGGTGGGCGGTGTCGGTGTCCTCGGCGACGGCGACCAGGGTCGGCGCGGTGCCGTCCAGCACCCGGGCGCCGGGGGTGATCTTGGCGTTGGTGTCGACGACCACCCGCAGGGGCTGGGTGAAGGTGCCCTCCACTCCGCGCACGGCCAGGTGGGGGTCGTCGGCGCGCAGGGTGCCGGAGCCGACGACGACGGCGTCGGACTCGGCGCGCAGCCGGTGCACGTCGGCACGGGAGGCGGCGGAGCTGATCCAGCGGCTGGTGCCGTCGGCGGCGGCGATGCGGCCGTCGAGGGTGCTCGCGTACTTCCACAGCACGAAGGGCCGCTGCTCGCGGGAGGCGGTGAGCCACACCTCGTTGCCGCGGGCGGCCTCGGCCGCCATGAGCCCGCTCTCCACGGCGATCCCGGCGGCGGCCAGCGTGGCGCCGCCTCCGGTCGCCGCGGGGGTGGGGTCCGCGACGGCGTACACGACGCGGGAGACGCCGGCCGCGATGAGGGCCTGGGCGCACGGGCCGGTGCGACCGGTGTGGTTGCAGGGTTCGAGGGTGACGACGGCGGTACCGCCGCGGGCCGCGTCGCCGGCCGCGCGCAGGGCGTGGACCTCGGCGTGGGGGCCGCCCGCCTGCTGGTGCCAGCCCTCGCCGGCGATCTCGCCGCCTGCGTCGAGGATCACGGCGCCGACGACGGGGTTGGGGCTCGTGGAGCCCACGCCGCGGGCGGCGAGCTCTATGGCCCGTCGCATCGCGTCGGCTTCACCGGGTGTTGCCACCGGGTCCTCCTGCCTCATCGGGCACGGACTCCGGGGCTGTGCGGAACACAGAGCGGACGTGAGCCTCGGGGACACCGCGGCCGGTCTGGGGCGGCGTCCGCCCGTGTCACCCGTTTCCGGGGGACACGCACCCACGCTGCCGCCGACGGCGGTGTACCGATGCCCGCCCGCCGCGCACTGCCTCCCATCCGGACTTTAACCGTCGGTCCAGGAATTTCACCTGGTCAACCGGCCGCTGGATGCGGACGGGTCGCGGACTGTAACCGCCGGTTCGGAGTTTCACCGACCCCGGAGTGCGCTGAACGTCACTGGTACTGCTCCACCAGTCTGCCACGAAGGTTCCTTGCGGACGCAAGGGATCGCTGTGGATTGGCTCACACGGGATCGGTCCGACCGCTCGGACCCCGCGGCCCGTCGCCATGGCTTCCGGACAACACGGCCCACGGGTGCGCCCGTTGAGGCGGCGCGAACCGCGTGGGCGGTGCGGGTTCACCCGGGGGAATCCGGTCCTGCGCCGGTGCCCGCGAACGTCCGGCGCCCGAGGGGCGGTTGTCCCGAAGCGCCGGACGTCACACCTCGGGTGTGAACAGCGCGTCCTGCGCCGCGTCCATCGCCGAGAGGACCGCGCCGCGCAGCACCGCGCTGCCCGCGACGGTCCCCGCCCGCACCTGGGTCGGCAGCGGGGACATCCGCGCGAGCCGTTCCTCGACCCGGGCGGCCAGGTCCTCGCCCCCGGCCCGGCCCACCTCGCCGCCCAGCACCACGCAGCCGGGGTCGAGCACGGCGGTGACGGCTGCCACCCCGATCACCACCCGGTCCGCCAGCGCGTCGAGGAAGAGCTCGCCCTGCTTGCCGTCCGCCCGGGCCGCGGTCACCACCGCCTCGGCCGCCAGGGCGTCGTCGTCGCCGGACACCGGCATCCCGTGCGAGCGCGCCAGAGCGCACACCGCCGCGCTGCCCGCCAGTGAGTGGAAACCGCCCTCGCACCCGCTGGCCGTCGGCAGTTGGAAGGTCCCCGGCACGGGCAGGAAGCCGATCTCCCCGGTACCGCCCGAGGCACCGCGCCGCAGGACCCCGCCGAGCACCACCGCGGCGCCCACCCCGTGACCCAGCCACAGCAGGACGAAGTCCTCGCGGTCGCGCACCGCGCCCAGGCGCCGCTCGGCGACGGCCGCGAGGTTGACCTCGTTCTCCAGCAGCACCGGGAGGGAGAGCCGCCTGCGCAGTTCGGCGACGAGCGCCGAGTGCCAGGCCGGCAGCTGCCCGGTGGCCCGCAGTTCGCCGGTGGCCGGGTCGACCAGGCCGGGCGCGCCGACCGCGACGGTGTGCAGCGCGCCGGCGCCGGCGGCGCGCGCGGTCCGCTCCAGCAGCGCCACCGAGCGCCGCACCGTGCGCTGCGGATCGCCGAACGGGTCCACCGGAAGGACGGCGCTGCCGATGGTGTTCCCCAGCAGGTCGGCCACTTCGAGGGCGACGCTGTGGGTGCGGACGTCGAAGGCGGCCAGTTGCGCCCGGTCGGCGACGATCCCGTACACCCGCGCGTTGGGGCCGCGGCGGTCGGCTCCGGTCTCGCCGACCACCGTGATCAGCCCGGACTCCTGCAGCCGCTCGACCAGATCCGCGACGCTCGGACGGGACAGCCCGGTGAGGGACTTGAGCTGGGCCGCCGTCAACGGGCCCTCGCGCTGCAGCAGTTCCAGAGCCAGCCGGTCGTTGATCGCCCGGGCCGTGCGGGGGGAGGCGGTGCGCCCGGCGTGGGATCGCATGGCGGTCATGGACGGATCCTTCCAGAAGCCGTCGCGCGGGTGCGAGGGCGGGCGAGAGGGGCCCGGTGCGGGACCGCGGCAGGAGGCAGTCTATCTTTCAGGAAGCCTGCCTGATAATTTATGGCCCGAGCACGGCGGGACCAGACTGGAGGGAACATGCCGACGAAGCCGACGACCCCGACGGGGAAGACCGACCCGCGACTGCGGCGCGCCCATCTCGCCGTCGCCGCGGTGTTCGCCGTGCACGGCGCGGTGACCGGCAGCTTCGCCACCCGGGTGCCCTGGATCCAGGAGCACGCGGGGCTCAGCGCCGGACAGCTCGGCTTCGCGCTCGTCTTCGCGGCCCTCGGCGCCTCCGTCGCGATGCCGCTCGCCGCCCGCGTCGCCCACCACATGGGCATGCGCAACGCCCTGCGCCTCCTGCTGGGCCTGTGGTGCGCCTCGCTGGCGCTGCCCGCCCTCTCCTCCGGACTGGGCTGGCTGTGCGGGGCGATGCTCGTGTACGGGGCCTCGGCCGGCATGGCCGACGTCGTCATGAACGCCCAGGGCGTCGAGGTCGAGGAACGCCTCGGCCGCTCGATCATGTCCGGCCTGCACGGCATGTGGAGCGCCGGCACCCTGCTCGGCTCCCTCTTCGGCGTCCTCGCCGCCCACGCGGAACTCGACGCGCGCGTCCACCTCACCGCCGCGGCCGTCCTGCTCGTCGTGCTGGGCCAGGTGGTCTGCGGCGGAGTGCTCGACCTGCGGCCCGCCGCGTCGGAGGAGGCCCCCGCGCGCTTCGCCCTGCCGCCCCGCGCGGCCCTGGTCATCGGCGCCATCGGCTTCTGCGCCGTCTTCGCCGAGGGCGCCAGCATGGACTGGAGCGCGGTCTACCTCCGTGACATCGCCGGCGCCTCCCCCGGCGTCGCCGCCGCGTCCTACACCGCCTTCGCGTGCACCATGGCCGTGTCCCGCCTCCTCGGCGACCTCGTCGTCCGCCGTTTCGGTCCGGTCCGCACCGTACGCTTCGGCGGCCTGCTCGCCACGGTGGGCGGCGTCCTCGTCGCCACCGCGTCCACGCAGGTCACCACCATCGTGGGCTTCGCCCTCATCGGCGTGGGCATCGCCGTCGTCGTGCCGCTGTGCTTCGCCGCGGCCGGGCGCAGCGGGCCCAACCCGAGCCAGGCCATCGCGGGCGTCGCCACGGTCACCTACACCTCCGGCCTGGTCGCACCGGCCGCCATCGGCTCCATCGCGGAGGCCAGCTCCCTGCAGGTCTCCTTCGGCCTCGTCACCCTGCTCGCCGCCGGGCTCGCCGTGGGCGCGGGCGTGCTCCGGCGCGCGGGCACCGTCTCCGTGGAGCGCGACCGCAAACCCGTGGCGGCGACGACCCCGCAGGCCTAGCGTGCCGCTCATGCACATGCGGATCTTCCTGGAGACGGAACGGCTGCGGCTGCGGCACTTCACCGACACCGACGCGGACGCCGAACTGCTCGTCGCGCTCGACAGCGACCCCGAGGTCATGCGCTACCTGGGCAACGGCCGCCCCACGCCCTCCGACGTCATCCGGCACGAGGTCCTGCCCCGCTTCGCGCGCTCCCAGGTCTGGGCGGCGGAGGAGCTCTCCACCGGGCACTTCGTCGGCTGGTTCGCCCTCACCCCCCGCCCCGGCGGCCCCGCCGACGACCTCGAACTCGGGTACCGCCTGCGCCACGCCGCCTGGGGCCGCGGCTACGCCACGGAGGGGTCCCGCGCGCTGGTCCGCAAGGCCTTCACCGACCTGGGCGCGGGGCGCGTCCACGCGGAGACGATGTTCGTCAACGCGCGGTCGCGGCGCGTGATGGAGAAGGCGGGGCTGTCGTTCGTCCGGGTCTTCCACGAGGAGTGGGACGAGGCGTTGCCGGGCGCCGAGCACGGCGAGGTCGAATACGCGATCACGCGCACGGCGTGGGCCCCGTAGGCCGCGGGGGGTGCCCCTTGCGGCCCGGTGGGTGTGTGGGTGCGTTGCGCCTGCGGGCGGCTGCGCCGGGCTGCCCGGTGCGTGTGTGCGGGTGCGTTGCGCCTGCGGCGGGCGTCCACCCGCCCGCCCTCCCGATTGCCCGGCGCGGTTGGTTACCGCCTCGCGCGGTTGGTGGTGGGCCGGGGTCGGGGCCTGCGGGGCTGGGCATTCTGGACCGCAGGTGGGGGCACCCCCGGCCGAAGGCTGGGGGAGGGTGGGCGTTCTGGACGCTGACGTGTATTTGTTGTGCGGCACAGACGGCACCGACCTGGACCGCCCGCCATGCACAGACGGCGGTCCGGGGTTCGCCACAAGTGCCCCACTGAACCCCCACCGGCCGTCAGTCGCCCCATACGACGGGAGGGGGTGTGGCGGGGTGCGCCCGGAAGCGACGAGCGGCGGACCCGGGCGCCGAACGATGTAGGGCCAAACCGCGAGCGCTGAGGACGTGCGCCGGCGCGGCCCCGACCCCACCCGAACAGAGCGCAGGCCCGCGCTGACCGCGCCGGGCAATCGGGAGGGCGGGCGGGGGAGAAACCCCAACAGCAACCACTACGCACTCGCACACAGCAACCGGGCCCCAACTCACCGCACCGCAAGGTCCTGCAGGCCCACAACGCGAAGCAACCGCAAGCGCTCGTAGGACTCGCTCCCCGGCCGCGCCGTGTACACGATCAACCGCTGATCATGCTCCGCACTGAGCAGCACCTCGCACTCCAGCTCCATCAGCCCCACCACCGGATGCTGGAACCGCTTCACATCCGCGCGCCGCACGGCGACCTCGTGCTCGTCCCACAGCCTCGAGAACTCCGCGCTGCGCCCCCGCAGTTCCGCGACCAGCGCGCCCGCGCGCGCGTCGTCGGGCCGGGCGGCCAGCACCGCGCGCAGGTGGGCGACGTGACGCCGGGCGTGCTCCTCCCGGTCCCCCGGAGGGAAGAGCTCGCGCGCCGCCGGGTCGAGGAAGAAGCGGCGGACGATGTTGCGCTCCCCCGGCGGCCGGGAGGCCGCGTCGCCGACGAGCGCCGCGGCCATCGCGTTCTGGGCGAGGACGTCCCCCGCGTCGCTGACGACCTGCGCCGGGGTGTCGTCGAGCCGGTCCAGCACCAGCAGCAGCCCGGGCCGTACATGCCCCGTGGCGCCGACGTCGACGGCGTCGCGGGTGTCGCGGGGCGGTTCCTCGCCGGCCAGGTGGAAGAGGTGGTCCCGTTCGTCCTCGGACAGGCGCAGCGCACGGGCGAGCGCACCCAGGATCTGCCGGGACGGCCGGGGGCCCCGTGACTGCTCGAGCCGGGTGTAGTAGTCCGCGGACATCCCGGCGAGCTGGGCGACCTCCTCGCGGCGCAGCCCGGGGGTGCGTCGCCGGAAGCCGACCGCCAGGCCCACGTCGGAGGGGGCGAGGCGGGCGCGGCTGCGGCGCAGGAAGTCGGCGAGCTGCGGGCGGTCGATGTCCACGTTTCAAGCATCCCGCCGGGCCGGGACCTTATCCAGGGAGTGTCGGTCCCGGGATGCGGAGGTCTCTCCCGCGGCGCCGCGGGCCGCCGCAGCCTGGTCGCATGACGGCGACGAGAGGGGACCGAGGATGCTGACGCTGGTGACGGGGGCGACCGGTCGGGTCGGCAGCCGCTTCGTGCCGAGGCTGCTGCAGGGGTGCCGCCCGGGAGAGGAGGTGCGGGTGCTCGTGCGGGACGCGGAACGGGGCGAGGGGCTCGCCCGGCTGGGGGCGCGGATCGCGACCGGGGACCTGCGGGACCCGGAGGACCTGCGCAAGGCCCTGGCGGGCGTGGATGCGGTCGTGCACCTGGCGGCGGTGTTCCGGGACGGCTCCGAGGAAGGCACCTGGGCGGTGAACCGCGATGCCACGCTGGCCCTGGCGCGGGCGGCCGCCGAGGCCGGGGCGACGCGTTTCGTGCAGGCGAGCACGAACCTGGTGTACGGCGAGGGCCGGGGCCGCCCCCTGGTGGAGGACGACCCGAGCGTGCCGGGCGGCCCGATGTGGGGCGCGTACCCCGCGTCGAAGGCGGAGGCCGAGCGGGGGCTGCTGGAGCTCCACCGCGAGCTGGGCCTGGA
The DNA here is from genome assembly GCF_042733315.1 of Streptomyces sp. NPDC059718. Classification (NCBI taxonomy): domain Bacteria; kingdom Bacillati; phylum Actinomycetota; class Actinomycetes; order Kitasatosporales; family Streptomycetaceae; genus Streptomyces; species Streptomyces sp. NPDC059718. The sequence goes on along the minus strand of NZ_JBHWGA010000006.1, from coordinate 231,035 downwards.
CGTCCGCATCGGCCGGCTGGCCTTCGTGTACGGAGACGGCGATCCGCACCTGGCGCAGTCCCTGCGCTGGGCGGGCGGCTGGGCGGCGCACCAGCGGCTGCACATGGTGCACCACGCGGACGTGGCCCAGGGCCTGCTGCGGCTGTTGCGGGCTCCCGGCATCGGAGGCCGGGCGTACAACATCGCCGACGACGCGCCGGTGTCGGCGGTGGAGCTGCACTGGGTGAACGGCGCCGAGGTCCCGGGCGGCATGGCGGAGCGTGCGTCGGACGATCCGTGGGACGGCGTGGTGTCGAACCTGCGCATCAGGGAGGAGCTGGGCTTCCGCCCGCAGTATCCGTCGGTGTGGACGGCCCGCGACGCGGGCGCGCTCTGACTCACCCGATCCGGGGACGCCACGGCCGCCGTGCCGCGCACGCCACCCGGCCTGCTGGGACGCTGTGCCCATGACGACGGCACGGCGGCCGGCCCCGGTGGGGGTGGGCGAGGTGGTGGCGCGCATGCGCGCGCTCGGCACGGCGCTCCCGCCGGGGGACGGGGTGGCGGTGTTCAACCGTGTCTACCTGTCGGTCACGGAGGAGATGGACGGCCGGCTGGCGGCGGGCGGCTTCGGTGATCCCGTCGCCGCCGCGGTGCTGGCCGCCCGTTTCGCCGCCCGTTACCTGCGGGCGGTCGACGGCGCGACCGACCGCCGTGCCGTCCCGGCCTGCTGGCGGCCGCTGCTGCAGTTGCGCGGGCACCGAGGCGTCCGCCCGCTGCAGTTCGCGCTGGCCGGGATCAACGCGCACGTGGGTCACGACCTGGCGCTCGCGGTGGTGGACACCTGCTCCGCGCTGGGGTGCGAGCCGCCCTCCCTGGAACGGGACTTCGACCGCGTGGGCGATCTGCTGACGTCCGTGGAGGAACGCGTCAGGGAGGAGCTGATGCCCGGCCCCGATCTGCTGGACCTCGCCGACCCGCTGACCCATCTCGCCGGTTCCTGGAGCCTGGAACGCGCGCGGGACGCGGCGTGGGCCGCGTCCCGCGTGCTGTGGTCCCTGCGCGGACTGCCGGAGGTGTACGAGGAGTTCACCGAGAAGCTCGACTCGGGGGTCGGGCTGGTGGGGCGCTTCCTGCTGACCCCGCTGGGCCGCTGAGGGGTGGCGCGTCAGTCCTCGTCGAGCATGACCGGCGCGATCTCGTCGTAGAGGTCGCCCGGGCCCGGGTTGGTCGGGTCCGTGGTGCCGCCGAACTGGTGCATCACGCCCCACACGGCGTTGAGCGCGGTCTGCACGGCGCCCTCGGCCCAGCCCGCGGTCCAGGAGATGTCGTCGCCCGCGAGGTAGATGCCGCGCTTGTCCTCGGGGAGGGTGTCCTGCATGAAGTGGGTGAACAGGCGCCGCTGGTAGCGGTAGTGACCGGGCAGGTTCGCCTTGAACGCGCCCATGAAGTAGGGCTCGTTCTCCCAGGACACGGTCACCGGGTTGCCGATGATGTGCCCCCGGATGTCGACCTTCGGGTAGATCTCGCCGAGCGACTTGAGCATGACCTCCATGCGCTCGGACGCGCTCAGCGGCAGCCACTTGAGGCTGTCGTCGCACCACGTGTACGACAGGCAGATCACGGCCGGCTCGTCGGGGCCGTTGTCCAGCAGGTAGGTGCCGCGGGTCATGCGGTCGGTGAGCGTCATGCTCATCACGTCGCGGCCCGTCTGCTCGTCCTTGTCCAGCCAGAACGGCCGGTCGACCGGGACGAAGAGCTTGCTGGACTCCATGTAGTGGGTGCGCTCGATCGCCGTCCAGTGGTCGATCGGGAAGAGCGAGTCGTCGCAGTCGATCTTGCTGAGCAGCATCCAGCTCTGCGCGGTGAAGATCGCCGCACGGTAGGTGCGGATGTCCCCGTCGGCGTCGGTGACGGTGATCCGGTTGCCGGCGGTGCGGTGCAGGCGGGTCACGGCCGGGCGGGGGTCGCCGCCGTGCAGGGACTTCAGCGAGGTACCCAGCGGCCAGTGGACGATCTTCTGCGGTTCGCGCTCCCACAGCCGCAGCGGCAGCTGCTGGCTGCCGCCGACGATGCCGCGGTGGTGGTCGTCGGCCTCGGTGTAGACGACGCGCAGGATCTCCAGGATGGAGTTGGGGAAGTCGGTGTCCCAGCCGCCGGTGCCGAAGCCGACCTGGCCGAAGATCTCGCGGTGGCGGAAGGACTTGAACGCCTCGGAGTCGCAGAGGAAACCGTAGAAGGTCTGGTTGTCGAGCTTCTCGACCAGCTTCGCCCAGATCTCGCGGATGCGCGGGACGTCGCGCTCACGCATGGCGCGGTTCATGTCGGAGAAGTCCGCGCCCTCCTCCAGGCAGGCGTTCCAGGCGTGCGCGACGTCGCGGTAGACCTGGGGCAGGTCGTCGATGGTCTGCGCGTAGTGGGACTCGCCCTTGAGGTCGACGACGGTCGACGGGGTCTCGGGGGCCAGCGGGTTGGGGAACGGCGTGGTCTCCAGGCCCACCAGGTCGATGTAGTGCTGCAGGGCGGTGGAGGACGGCGGGAAGCGCATCGCGCCCATCTCCGCCGTCAGGTTCTCGTCACAGCCCTCGAAGCCGACGGTGCGCAGCCGGCCGCCGATCCGGTCGGCCTCGTAGACGACGGGCCTCAGGCCCATCTTCATCAGCTCGTACGCCGCGACGATGCCGGACAGGCCGCCGCCGATGACCGCGACCTCCGCGCCGTGCCCGGTCGCCGGTATGGAGCCGAGGCCCGCGGCGCTCGCCAGGAAGTCGTCGTACGCGAACGGGAAGTCCGGGCCGAACATGGTGATCGGCGGGGCCGACCGCACCTCGGGGTGCTGCTCGTCGTGGACCGCGGTGGGCACCGTGGACGTCATGGCGTGGTTCTCCTGGCTGTGAAGCGGTGAAGCGGTGAAGCGGGGCGGTGGCGGGGGAGGGGCCGGAATCAGCCCAGCGAGCGGTACAGCTCGGGGCGGCGGTCCTCGAGGTAGGGCGTCTCCTCGCGGACCGCGCGCAGGAGATCCGGGTCGGCGTCGGCGACGACCAGTTCCTCGGTGGCCCCGGCCCGGGCGCGTACGGCGCCGTCGGGTCCGGCGAGGCAGCTGAGCCCCGCGAAGTCGAAATCGCCCTCGGGGCCGCAGCGGTTGGCGTAGGCGACGTGCAGCTGGCTCTCGTACGCGCGGGCCGGCACCAGGGTCTGCGGGACGAACTCGTAGGGCCGCATCAGCGCGGTGGGCACGGCGAGCAGCTGGGTGCCGGCGAGGGCGTGGGCCCGCACGGTCTCCGGGAACTCGACGTCGTAGCAGATGAGGATGCCGATCCGGACGCCGTCGAGTTCGGCCTGGACGACGGCGTCGTCGCCGGGGGTGAACCAGGTGCGCTCGAAGTCCCCGAAGAGGTGGGTCTTGCGGTAGTTGGCGAGGCGTTCGCCGTCCGGGCCGATCAGCTGGGCGGAGTTGAAGACGCCGCAGCCGTCGCGCTCGGGGTAGCCGTAGACGATGCCCAGGCCGTGCTCGGCGGCGATCCGGGCGACCCGGGCGGCGGCGGGCCCGTCGGCCGCCTCGGCGAGGTCCGGGACCGCGTCGCCGAGGGCGTAGCCGGTCAGGTACATCTCGGGCGTGACGAGCAGGCGGGCTCCCGCGGCGGAGGCCCGGCGCGCGGCGGCGTCGAGCGCGGCCAGGCTGTCGTCCACGGAGGAGGGGACGCCGCTCGGGCCTTGGTACAGCGCGGTGCGCAGCGGCGCCATGGAGCCTCTTTCGCCTGGTGGGAAGCCTGTTCCGGGTCTGCCTCGACGGTACGATTCCGGGCCTTGTGGCGACAAGACGCGTCCGTTGCGCACCGACCGCCGATTCGTTGCGCGCCGGGGCCCGGCGGCGGCGATTCGTTGCGCGGGGCCGGCCGGACCCGGCTCCCCGGCCCGGCCCGCCCCCGGTCACGGCTCCGGCTGGTCCGGCACTCCCGTGTAGCGGCGCAGCAGCGGCGACAGCACCAGGACGGACTTGGTGCGCTCCACGAAGGGCTCGCCGGCGATCCGCTCCAGGACGCGCTCGAAGTGGCGCACGTCGGCGGCGTAGATCTGGACGACGGCGTCCGCCTCGCCGGTGACGGTCGAGGCGGACGCCACCTCCGGGTAGCGCGACAGGCCGCGCCGGATGTCGTCGGGGGAGGTGTTGTGGCGGCAGTAGAGCTCGACGAACGCCTCGGTCTCCCAGCCCAGCGCGGAGGGCTCGACACGGACGGTGAAGCCTGTGATGGCGCCCTCCGCCAGCAGCCGGTCGACCCGGCGCTTGACGGCGGGGGCGGAGAGCCCGACGAGGGCGCCGATGTCGGCGAAGGAGCGGCGGGCGTCCTCGGCGAGGGCGTGGACGATGCGTTCGTCGAGTTCGTTCAGTCGCACTGGGGGTGGGTCACTTCTCTTCGCGAGCGAGCTGGGAACGGCGCGTGCCGTACGCACACCAGACTACGAGGCCGATCGCCGTCCACCCGGCGCAGCACTCCCGGGTGATCGCGTCGAGGCGGGAACACGGGTGCCCCCGTCCGCGGAAGCGGACGGGGGCACCCGGGCAGCGGTGCCGGCTACTGCCAGCTGGCGTGCAGCGGCTTGCCCTCCGCGTAGCCGGCGGCGCTCTGGATGCCGACGACGGCCTTCTCGGCGAACTCGGCGAGGTTGGCGGCCCCGGCGTAGGTGCAGGAGCTGCGGACTCCCGCGATGATCGAGTCGATGAGGTCCTCGACACCCGGGCGGCCCGGGTCGAGGAACATCCGCGAGGTGGAGATGCCCTCCTCGAACAGCCCCTTGCGGGCGCGGTCGTACGCGGACTCCTCGCTGGTGCGGTTGGCCACGGCGCGGGCGGAGGCCATGCCGAAGCTCTCCTTGTACGGCCGGCCGTCGGCGGTCTGCTGCAGGTCGCCGGGCGACTCGTAGGTGCCTGCGAACCAGGAGCCGATCATGACGTTGGACGCGCCGGCGGCGAGCGCCATCGCGACGTCGCGCGGGTGCCGGACGCCACCGTCGGCCCAGACATGCTTGCCGTGCCGGGCGGCCTCGGCGGCGCACTCCATGACGGCGGAGAACTGGGGCCGGCCCACGCCGGTCATCATGCGGGTGGTGCACATGGCGCCCGGGCCCACGCCGACCTTGACGATGTCGGCACCGGCCTCGATCAGGTCGCGCACGCCCTCGGCGGAGACGACGTTGCCGGCCACGACCGGCACCTGCGGGTCCAGGGCGCGGACGGCCTTCACGGCCTGGATCATGCTCTCCTGGTGGCCGTGGGCGGTGTCCACGACGAGCGTGTCCACTCCCGCGTCGAGCAGCTGCTTGGCCTTGCCCGCCACGTCGCCGTTGATGCCGACGGCGGCGGCGATGCGCAGCCGCCCGCCGGCGTCGGTGGCGGGGGTGTACAGGGTGGCGCGCAGCGCTGCCTTGCGGGTGAGGATGCCGACCAGCCTGCCGTCGGCGTCCACCGCGGGGGCGAGCTTGCGGTTGGCCTCCTCCAGGCGGTTGAAGGCCTCGCGCGGGTCGATGTCCGCGGGCAGCAGCAGGAGGTCCTTGGACATCACCACGGAGACCTGCGTGAAGCGGTCCACGCCGGTGAGGTCGTGCTCGGTGACGATGCCGACCGGACGGCCGTCCTCGACGACGACCGCGGCGCCGTGCGCCCGCTTGGGCAGCAGCGCCAGGGCGTCGGCGACGGTGGCGTGCGGGCCGAGCACGATCGGGGTGTCGAGCACGAGGTGCCGCTGCTTCACCCAGGTGATCACCTCGGCGATCACCTCGATCGGGATGTCCTGGGGGATGACCACCAGACCTCCGCGCCGGGCGACGGTCTCGGCCATGCGGCGACCGGCGATGGCGGTCATGTTGGCGACCACGAGCGGGATGGTGGTACCGGTGCCGTCCGGGGCCGAGAGGTCGACCGCTTGGCGGGAACCCACCGCCGAGCGGCTGGGGACCATGAACACGTCGTCGTACGTCAGGTCGTACGGAGGCTTTGCATCATTGAGGAAACGCACGTACTTCATTTTTGCACGGACCGGGCCGGAACGAACACGGAGGAAACTCCGGCGCTCACGAAGGGTCGCTCGTAGGTTCCTCCAGGACGACGTCGAAGGGGAGCACGGCCGGGTCGTGGAAGGCGGCGGCGTCCGCGAGGACCCGGCGCGCGGTCCGCCACTCCCCCGGTTCGGCCGCCGCGAAGTCGGGCCAGCCGCGGACGACCAGGCGCAGCCCGCCCCGCGCGGGGTCGGGCAGGTCGGTGAGGCAGTCGTACAGGGCGTCCCAGTTGCGGCCGAACCAGCCGGGCAGCCGCAACTGCTCGGCGCAGCGGTCCATGAACGCGCTCTTGGTGGTGACCCCCTGCAGGTCCAGCACCGTCGTTGCCGTCATCTGCGGACCGCCCTGAAGCTCTGGTAGTGGTCGTCGGTGTAGTAGACCTCCCCGCCGGAGCCGGTGACGAAGCGCCGGGCGCCGCGGTCGCTCGCCCCCGGGGTCGGGACGGTGTACTCGTGGTAGTAGCCGCGTGGGTGCGCGGGCAGCAGGCCCTCGAAGTTGTTGAAGACGGTGCCGTCCTTCGCGTACGGGAAGGGGCCGCCCGCGTCGATCAGCCGGAGCGTCTCGCGGGCCTCCGGCGGCAGGCTCGTGACGGCCACCGTGGGCAGCGCCCCCACGGGTTCGGTGGCGGGCGGGGAGCAGCCGGTGAGCAGCAGCGCGAGGCAGCCCAGCAGGGCGGCGGCGATCACGGTGGCACGGCGGACGGGGCCGGTCGGCATGCCGCGATGCTGCCACAGCCCGCGACGCCCGCCGCGCAGGGCGCGCGAGCGGACGGTGGGCGGTGGGCGGTGGGCGGTAGGTGGTAGGTGGTGGACTAGAACTCGCGGAGCGCCTCGGGGTCCACGCGGTCGAGGGCGGGCCGCGGCATGGGCGCGGTGGAGTCCAGCAGGTAGTCGGCGGCGGCGGTGTCCGTCACGATGCTGGTGACCAGGCCGGACCGGAGCACGGCGTCGACCGCGGCGGCCTTGCGCAGCCCGCCGGCGATGGCGAGCACCTCGGGGATGCGGCGCAGCCGGTCCGCCTCGATCGTGATGCAGCGCTCGCCCAGGTCACGGCCGACCAGCAGGCCCTCGGCGTCGAAGAGGTGCGAGGACATCTCCGCGGCGACGCCGAGGGAGGCGTAGTGCTCCCGCTCGGCGTCGGTCAGGGCGTCGTGGACGGTGGAGATGCCGGCCGCCCAGGAGCCGATCGACACCACGGCCACGGTGACCTTGTCGAAGTAGCTCATGGCGGCCGCGATGCCGCTCTGGGCGCGCAGCGCCGCCGCCGTCGCCGGGTCGGGCAGCACCATGGGGGCGTACATGGGGTGGGCCTCGCCGCCGGAGACGGCCGCGGCGGTGCGGACCGCCTCGACCGAGCCGCGGTCGGCGGTGCCGGCGTCGTACACGCCGGTGAGCTGGACGACCGTGCACGGCGGCAGCCGGTCGAGGGCGTTGGCCATGGTGATGATGGAGCGCCCCCAGGCGAGGCCGAGCACGTCGCCCTCGCTGACCAGCTCGCCGAGCAGCTGCGCGGCGACCGCGCCCAGGTTCTCCGGGTCGGGTCCGTCGGTCTCGTCGGCGGGCGACTCGACGACGACGGCGTGCCGCAGCCCGTAGCGGGCGCGCAGGGCGTCGGAGCGTTCGGCGTCGAGCTCGGCCGGGACCCTGATCTCGATGCGCACGAGGTCACGTTCGAGGGCCGTCTCCAGGACCCGCGCCACCTTGAAGCGGCTCACGCCGAACTCCTCGGCGATCTGGATCTTGGATTTTCCCTCCAGGTAGAAGCGGCGCGCCATCGCCGCCGCCTGGACCATCTCGCCGGGGCCCATGCGCACCCCTGTGCGGCCTGTGGTCACGTTCTCTCCCCAGTTGCCCATCTGATCGGCTCCGCGCTCATCCTCGCACGTACTACGGAGTACCGGAGCACGCTGCCCACTCAGTGGTCAGTGCGCGCAGGCGGCCGCCGCCTGCTTGCGCAGCCCCCGTACCGCCTCGGCCGGGTCCTCGGCTCCGTAGACGGCCGAACCGGCCACGAAGACGTCCGCTCCGGCCTCGGCGCAGCGCTCGATGGTGGCAGCCGAGACGCCCCCGTCGACCTGCAGCCACAGGTCAAGCCCGTGCTTGTCGATCAGCTTCCGGGCGCGCCGGATCTTGGGCAGCATGATGTCGAGGAAGGCCTGACCGCCGAAGCCCGGTTCCACGGTCATGATCAGCAGCATGTCGAGCTCGGGCAGCAGGTCCTCGTACGGCTCGACCGGCGTCGCCGGCCTGAGCGCCATCGAGGCCCGCGCGCCCTTGGCGCGGATCTCCCGGGCCAGGCGCACCGGCGCGGCGGCCGCCTCGACGTGGAAGGTGACGGAACCCGCGCCCGCCTCGACGTAGGCCGGCGCCCAGCGATCCGGATCGGCGATCATCAGATGGCAGTCGAGCGGGGTCTTGGTCGCCTTGTGGAGGGACTCCACGACCGGCACGCCGAGCGTCAGGTTGGGGACGAAGTGATTGTCCATCACGTCGACGTGGAGCCAGTCCGCGCCCTCGACGGCCCGCGCCTCGTCGGCGAGGCGCGCGAAGTCGGCGGAGAGAATACTGGGGTTGATCTGCACGGCCATGGTCCCAGTATGGCGGTGCCGGGCCACTCCCCGCGCACCGGGCGGACGGCTGTGGAAAACCACCCCGCACGGCCCTTCAGGGCGTGGGATGCTGTGCGGATCGGGAGCACTCCTCGGGGGACGCCTTGGCGAGGCGGAGGTGGCGGGTGTGAAGGCTCCATACGGCTGGGCGGTCCTGGTCTGCGGCCGGCGCGGGAAATGGGTCGTGCTCGCGCTCTGGCTGGTCCTGCTGGTGGCGGTGGCGCCGCTGGCCCAGAAGCTCACGGACGCGCAGCAGAACGACTCCTCCTCCTGGCTGCCGGGCAACGCGGAGTCCACCCAGGTCCTGGAGCTGCAGAAGCGGTTCCTGCCCGACACCGCCCCCGCCGTCGTGGTCTACGCGCGCCCCGGCGGACTGACCGAGGACGACCGTGCGACGGTCGGTCAGGACGCCGCGCAGATACGGCGGATGACCGGGCACGGCGTCTACGGCGGCCGCACCGTCGGCCCGGTGTACGAGGAACGCGCCGCCGGCCCGCGCGCCGCGCAGCTCATCGTCCCCATCGGCGTGGACGAGGGCGGCTGGACGGGCATCGCGGACGCGGTCGCCGGCATCCGCGCCGTCACCGGCGACGACACCGGCGGCCTCGAGGTGCACATCACCGGACCCGGTGGCTTCGCGGCCGACTCCGCCGAGGCCTTCGAGGGCATCGACGGCACCCTGCTGTACAGCGCGCTCGCCGTGGTCGTCGTCATCCTGCTGCTGACCTACCGCAGCGTCACCCTCATCCTGCTGCCGGTCGTCTCCGTCGTCGGGGCGCTGTTCACCGCGCAGGCGGCGGTCTACCTGCTGGCCGAACACGCCGACCTCGTCGTCAACGCGCAGAGCGCGGGCATCCTCACCGTCCTGGTGTTCGGCGCCGGCACGGACTACGCGCTGCTGCTGGTCGCCCGCTACCGCGAGGAGCTGCGCCGCCACGAGGACCGCCACGAGGCCATGGCGCTGGCCCTGCACCGGGCGGGGCCGGCGATCGTCGCCAGTGCCGCCACGGTCGCGGTGAGCATGCTGTGCCTGCTGGCCGCCGAGATGAACTCGACCTCCGGGCTCGGGCCGGTCGCCGCCGTCGGCGTCGTCATCGGCCTGGCCGCCATGCTGACGCTCTTCCCCGCCCTGCTGGTCGTCGTGGGCCGCTGGGTGTTCTGGCCCGCCGTCCCGCACGCCGGTTCCGCCGAACCCACCCGGAACGGTGTGTGGTCCCGGGTCGGCCGCCGCATCGACCGCCGGCCGCGCGCGGTGTGGGTGGGCACCGCCGCCGTGCTGGCCGCGCTCTCGCTGGGCCTGATCGGCCTGGAGGCGGCGGGCCTGAGCAATGCCCAGAGCTTCACCGGGACCCCCGACTCCGTCACCGGCCAGCAGGTCGAGTCCCGCTACTTCCCCGCCGGCTCCGGACAGCCGCTGGTGGTGATCGCCGACGAGGGTGCGGCGGAGCAGGTCAAGGCCGCGCTCGACGGCATCGAGGGCGTCGCACCGGGCTCCGCGCTCGTGCCGAAGGGCGCACCCGCGCAGAAGGACGGCCGGGTCTACCTGGAGGCCACGCTCACCGACCCGGCCGACAGCCAGGCCGCCGAGGACACCGTGGACCGCGCCCGCGGGATCCTGCACGCCGTGCCGGGTGCCGACGCCAAGGTCGGCGGCGGTACGGCGGCTCTGCTCGACGCGGGCCGCGCCGCGGCGCACGACAACGAGCTGCTCATCCCCATGATCCTCGTCGTCGTGCTGGTGATCCTGAGCATCCTGCTGCGGGCCCTCACCGCCCCGCTGGTGCTCATCGCGACCGTGGTGCTCTCCTTCGCCGCCGCGCTCGGCGTCAGCGTGCTCGCCTTCCGCCACGTCTTCGGCTTCCGGGGCGAGGACACGGCCTTCCCGCTGTTCGTCTTCGTGTTCCTGGTGGCGCTGGGCATCGACTACAACATCTTCCTGATGACGCGGATCCGCGAGGAGAGCGCGCTGTCCGGGACCCGCGAGGGAACCCTGACCGGCCTCGCGGCGACCGGCGGTGTCATCACCTCCGCAGGCCTGGTGCTCGCCGGGACGTTCGCGGCCCTGGCGACACTGCCCGTCGTGGGCTTCGCGGAGATCGGCTTCGCGGTGGCCTTCGGCGTCCTGCTGGACACCCTGGTCGTGCGGTCGGTGCTGGTCACCGCGCTCACCCTCGACCTGCGGCACCGCGTGTGGTGGCCGAGCCGCCTGGACCGCCCCCGCGCCGCGGCACCGGCCGGGGAACCGGCCGCGCCCGCCGCCCCGCACGCCGGTTCGTGACGTCCGCCGGACAGCAGTGACCCCCCGCGCCGGGCGCGGGGGGTCACGTGCGGCACGGCGGGTGTCACGCGTTGGGACGCTTGCCGTGGTTGGCGCCCTTCTTCTTCCGGGCGCGCCGCTTGTTGCCTCGCTTGGACATGATGCCCAACCCTCTCGTACAGGACATTTCGACCGCGGTCAGTCTATGACCGGCCCCGGCGTGCGGCACGTCAGCGACGCTCGGCGCGGACGCGCCCGGTCAGTCCGGGAAGTGCTCGCGCATGAAGGCGTTGCGGAAGACCCCTGAGGGGTCGAACCGGGCGGCGAGCCGCCGGAAGTCGTCGTAGCGCGGGTAGAGCTCGCGCAGTGCGGCGGGCGAAGGGGTGAAGAGCTTGCCCCAGTGCGGGCGGGCGGAGAAGGGGCGCAGGACCTCCTCGACGACCTGGACCGCCCGCGTCACCGCCGCGACGTCCGGGGTCCAGGTGAAGTGGAAGGCGACGCTGTCGCGTCCGTGGGCGGGGCTGAGCCAGAGGGAGTCGGCCGCCACGGTGCGGATCTCGCCGATCAGCACTTCGGACGAGAACCGCTCCCGCACCCGCCACAGGGCGTCGAACGCCGCCACCGCGTCCCGCCGGTCGACGAAGAACTCCGACTGGATCTCCTCGCCGCTGCTCGGGGTGAACTCCAGGCGGAAGTGCGGCAACCGCTCGTACCAGGGGCCGACCAGGCCCTGCTGCGGGGTGCAGTGCGTGCCGGGCATCCCCGGGATCGGGTGCCGTGGCCCGTCGGCCGCGGTGGCCCCGAACCACGTCTGCGGTACGGGCTCCGCGCCGTCGGCCTCGACCCGCTCCTTGAGCCACACCTGGTCGACGGCGCGGTCGCGCCAGCGGGTGAAGACCGACACGCTGTACCCCGCCGACATCACCGTGTCGAAGTTCCCGAGGAACTCCTCCTTCGGCATGTCCTCGTAGACGGTCTGGCGCACGGCGAAGGACGGGACGAGGTCGAGGGTCAGCCGGGTCACGACGCCCAGGGCGCCCAGGGCGACGACGGAGCCGTCGAAGTCGGGATCGCCGCGATGGATCTCGGCGAGCTCGCCGTCGGCGGTGACCATGGTCAGCGCGCTGACCGCGCCGGCCAGGCTGCGCCGCCCGGTGCCGGAACCGTGCGTGCCGGTGGCGCACGCACCGGCGACGGAGATGTGCGGCAGGGAGCCGAGGTTGTGCAGCGCCAGACCCGCCTCGTCGATCGGGCGGACGATCTCGCCGAAGCGCAGCCCCGAGGCGACCGTGGCGGTACGGGCGGTGCGGTCGACGTCGATCACGGCGGGCAGCCGCGAGGTCGAGACGTGCTCGCCGTCGGTGTCGGCGACGGTGCTGAAGGAGTGCCGGGTCCCGAGGGCGCGCACCCGTGGGGACCGGGCCACGATCTCCTGCAGCTCGGTGACGTACTCGGGGTGGTGGAGGCTTCGTGCGGTGAAGGCGACGTTGCCGCCCCAGTTGCTCTCCGCGGGCATCGCGGTCGTTCCTTCCTGTACGGCCCGGCCGCCGGCGGCCGCGCGGCGCGCGGCCTGCCGGATCAGCGGTTCGGGGCCTGCCGTTCCAGGATGATTCTCGCCGCTGGGGCCGGGGGCGCAGGACAGGGGTGTGTCGTGGCGCCGCGGGCGCCCGCCCGCCCGCTCCTTCAAGTATTGACGTGACCCCGTCACCCTGGCATGGTCTAGACCTAGCTGGGCTCAACGGGACGGCGCGGCAGGGAAGTCCACGCCGTCCCGGACACGACGCACGCCGCGCCGCGCCCGTGCGTGACCTCCTCGGAAGACCCGTGCCCGCCGTGCGGAGCACCCCCGCCAAGCTCCCTCCCCCACGACCGCGGCCTCTGGCCGGGTAAGGAGCGACTCCCCCATGTCCACGTCCCTCGCCGGACGGCTCCCCGCAGGGCGTACCGTCCTGGGCCCGTCCGCGGTGTTCGCCGTCCTCGCGGCGCTCCTGGCCACCTTGTTCGTCGCGACGCCGACCGCCCGCGCGGCGGACGGCCAGATCAGCGGCCTGGCGGGCAAGTGCGTCGACGTCGCCGCGGCCAGCAGCGCCAACGGCACCGCCGTACAGCTCTACGACTGCAACGGGACCAACGCCCAGCGCTGGTCCAACCCCGGCGACGGCACGCTGCGCGCGCTCGGCAAGTGCCTCGACGTCGTCGACCGCGGCACCGCCGACGGGGCCGCGGTCCAGTTGTGGGACTGCGCGGGCAGCGCCAACCAGCAGTGGGTCGTCACCGCGGCGCGCGACATCGTCAACCCCGCCGCCAACAAGTGCCTGGACGTCCGGGACAACAACTCCGCCAACGCCACCCGGCTGCAGATCTGGACCTGCACCGGCGGGGCGAACCAGAAGTGGAACGCCCCCGCGAGCGGCGGTGGCGGCACGAACCCGTCCGGATTCGTCGTCAGCGAGGCCCAGTTCAACCAGATGTTCCCGGGCCGCAACGGCTTCTACACCTACAGCGGCCTGGTCGCGGCCCTGAGCTCCTACCCGGGCTTCGCCAACTCCGGCAGCGACACCGTGAAGAAGCAGGAGGCCGCCGCCTTCCTCGCCAACGTCAGCCACGAGACGGGCGGGCTGGTGTACGTGGTCGAGCAGAACACGGCCAACTACCCGCACTACTGCGACTGGGGCCAGCCCTACGGCTGCCCGGCCGGCCAGGCCGCGTACTACGGCCGCGGCCCGATCCAGCTCAGCTGGAACTTCAACTACAAGGCGGCGGGCGACGCCCTCGGCATCGACCTGCTGGGCAACCCCTGGCGCGTGGAGCAGGACGCGGCCGTGGCCTGGCGCACGGGTCTTTGGTACTGGAACACCCAGAGCGGCCCCGGCACCATGACCCCGCACAACGCCATGGTGAACCAGGCGGGCTTCGGACAGACGATCCGCTCCATCAACGGATCGCTGGAATGCGACGGCCGCAACCCGGCGCAGGTGCAGAGCCGGGTGAGCAAGTACCAGCAGTTCACGGCGATCCTGGGCGTCAGCCAGGGTGCCAACCTCTACTGCTGAGCCTCCGCCGCGCGGGTGCGGCCCGGATGTCCGGGCCGCACCCGCGCGGTCATTCCCCGGTGCGGCGCAGCAGGGCGAGGTACATCGCGTCGGTGCCGTGCAGGTGGGGCCAGAGCTGGACGTCGGGGCCCTCGCCGAGGTCGGGGACCCCGGGCATGAGGGGGCGGGCGTCGACCCATTCGGCGGGGACGGCCCCCGGCTGGCCCAGGACGTCCTCCACGACGGCACGGGTCTCGGCCGGATGCGGGGAGCAGGTCGCGTAACCGACGACCCCGCCCACGCGCACCGCGCGCAGGGCGGACTCCAGCAGGCCGCGCTGCAGGGGCGCGAAGCCCGGAACGTCCTCGGCGCGCCGGCGCCAGCGCGCCTCGGGGCGGCGGCGCAGGGCGCCGAGGCCGGTGCAGGGCACGTCGACCAGGACACGGTCGAAGGCGCCCGGGCGCCAGGCGGGCCGGGTGCCGTCGGCGACGATCACCTCGAACGGCCCGGGGTTGCCGGCCAGGGCGCGGGCCACCAGCCGGGCCCGGTGCAGCTGCTTCTCGGAGGCGACCAGGGCCGCCCCGCGTTCCGCGGCGAGCGCGCCGAGCAGGGCCGCCTTGCCGCCGGGGCCGGCGCAGCCGTCCAGCCAGAGCCGGTCGGGGCCCTCGCCGAGCGGGGCTGCGGCCAGGGCGGCGGCGACGAGCTGGCTGCCCTCGTCCTGGACGCCGGCGCGGCCCTCGCGCACCGCCTCGATGGTCGCGGGGTCGCCGCCCTCGGCGAGCCGGACCGCCCACGGGGACCAGCGGCCGGGGAGGGTGGCGTCCGCGGGAAGTGCGTCGGCGAGCTCCTGAGGGGTGGCGCGGCCGGGGCGCGCGACGAGGGTGACCTCGGGGCGCTCGTTGTCGGCCGCGAGCAGCTCCTCCATGCCCGCGCGGCCGCCGCCGAGGGCGTCCCACAGGGCCGAGACGATCCAGCGCGGGTGCGAGTGGACGACGGCGAGGTGGTCCTCGGGGTCCTCGTCGTAGGGCGGCGCCACCTCGTCCAGCCAGGCGTCCAGCTCCTGTGCGGCGATCCGGCGCAGCACCGCGTTGACGAACTTCGCGCGCCCGTCGCCGAGGACCACGCGGGCCAGCTCGACGGTGGCGGAGACGGCGGCGTGGCTGGGGATGCGGGTGCCCAGCAGCTGGTGGGCACCGAGCGACAGCACGTCCAGCACGGGCGGGTCGACCTCGCGCAGCGGCCGGTCGACGCAGGCCGCGATCACGGCGTCGTACGTGCCCTGGCGGCGCAGGGTGCCGTAGACCAGCTCGGTGGCGAGCGCCGCGTCGCGCCGGTCGAACTCCCGGCCCTTGCGTGCCGCCTCGGCCTCGGCCTCGCGCAGCAGCGAGGGCAGGACGAGGTTGGCGTAGGCGTCGCGCTCGTCGACCGCCCTCAGCGCCTCGAACGCCAGGATGCGCACGGGGTCGCGCTGGGGCTTGCGGTAGGGCCGGCCGCCCTGCGGGGGCCTGCCCTGGGTGCGGCCCTGACGGGCGGCGGGCTGCGGTCGGCGGCGTGACGGTTCGCTCACGTGGAAGGTGCTCCGGAAGTGTCGGTGGTACGGCGGGGCACGGTGCGCCCCGCTTCGAGCGTACGTGGGAGGCGCGGTCAGGCGCCGAGCCGGTCGCCGGAGGGGACGCGGACGCCGCGCGCCCAGTCGGCGGCGGGCATCGGCTTCTTGCCCTGCGGACGCACCTCGCCGAGCTCCACGGCGTGGCTGCCGGTGCCCACGTACACGGCGCGCTTGGTGACCTCCAGCTCGCCGGGCGCCAGGTCGGTGCGCTCGGGCAGCAGGGTGACGGGGCCGACCTTGAGGCGCTCGCCACCGAACAGGGTCCAGGCGCCGGGCGCCGGGGTGCAGCCCCGGACCAGCCGGTCCACCCGCAGCGCCGGGGCGTTCCAGTCGACCTGGGCGTCGTCGACGGTGATCTTGGGCGCCAGGCTGACGCCCTCGGCGGGCTGCGGCCGGGCGACCAGCGCGCCGTCCTCGATGCCGTCCATGGTGGCGGAGAGCAGATTCGCACCGCTGTGCGAGAGCCGGGTGAGCAGGTCGCCGCTGGTGTCGCGGGGCCGGACGTCCTCGGTGACGACGCCGTACACCGGCCCGGAGTCCAGTCCCTCCTCGATGAGGAAGGTCGCGGCCCCGGTGACCTCGTCGCCCGCCATGACGGCGTGCTGCACCGGGGCGGCGCCGCGCCAGGCGGGGAGCAGGGAGAAGTGCAGGTTGACCCAGCCGCGGGCGGGCACGTCGAGGGCGACGCGGGGCAGCAGCGCGCCGTAGGCGACGACCGGGCAGCAGTCGGGGGCGATCTCCCGGAGCCGGGCGAGGAAGTCCTCGTCGCGGGGCCTGGCGGGCTTGAGGACCTCGATGCCGGCCTCCTCCGCGCGCTGGGCCACCGGGCTGGCGACGAGCTTGCGGCCGCGCCCCGCGGTGGCGTCCGGCCGGGTGACGACGGCGACGACCTCGTGCCGGCCGGAGGCGATCAGGGCGTCGAGGGCGGGAACGGCGACCTCGGGGGTGCCGGCGAAGACGAGCCTCATGCGTGCGGGGTGCCTTTCTGCAGTGCGCGGCCCTACAGTGCGCGGCCGAAGGTGCTGTGCGGGGAGACGCGGACCTGGGGCGCGGGCCGACCGGCCCACTCGGCCTCGCGTATCGCCTTCATCGCGGCCTTGCGCTGCTCGCGGTCGAGGCGGTCGATGAAGATGATGCCGTCGAGGTGGTCGGTCTCGTGCTGGATGCAGCGGGCGAGCAGCTGGGTGCCCTCGATGGTCACCGGGTCGCCGTGCGTGTTGAAGCCCCGGGCGACGACGCCGTGGGCCCGCTTGGTGTCGAAGCGTAGCCCGGGCAGGGACAGGCAGCCCTCGGGGCCGTCCTGCTCCTCCTCGCTCAGGCTGAGGTCCGGGTTGACCAGATGGCCCAGCTCGCCGTCGACGTGGTAGGTGAACACCCGCAGCGAGACGCCGATCTGAGGAGCCGCCAGGCCTGCGCCGGGGGCGTCCTTCATGGTCTCCTCGAGGTCCTTGACGAGGGTGCGCAGCTCTTTGTCGAAGACGGTCACGGGCTGCGCCGTCATGCGCAGCACGGGGTCGCCGAAGAGGCGGATCGGCTGGATGGACACGCGGTGGCTCCGTGGTCGGACGGGGACAGGGCAACCGCACCAGTCTATGGGCCGGTGGGGTGGGGGCGCGCACCCCTGCGCACGCCCCCCGAAGGGTGCGATGCGCCCCTTATGCGTGACTCCACGGGAGTCTGGCGCGTTGGTCAATGGAGTTTGACCCACAAGAGCCGGTTCGAGAGGCCAGTTGATGCCCGAACACGCAACTCATGACGCCCAGGCCAGGGCGAGCCTTCACCTGCTGGTGCGGGACATCGAGCGGGTCCGCCGACAGGTCGACGCGCTGCGCACCCTCACCACCCAGCTGGGCAACGTCTACCGTCCCCGCCGGGGCGGGCCGTCCGCGGGATTCGTGGTCTACGGCCGCGCCCCCGCCCCCACCGTCCGGCTCGCCCAGGAGCTGCGGGACAGCGTCGAGACCCTGGTGACCGCCGCCGTCGAGTTCGACCGCTCCCTGGGCTTCAGCTGGGACGCCGTCGGCTCCGCCCTGGGCGTCACCAAGCAGGCCGTCCACCGGCGGTACGGCAACCGGCGCTCGGCGCCGCCCGGAGCGGCCGTGGCGGAGGTCCACGGCGACCCCCCGGCCCCGGCGGTGGTGCCCTCCGTGCCCGCGGCCCGCGCGATGCCCGCGCACGTCGCCCCCGCCCCCCGCGACGAGGCCGTCCCCGGAGCGGTCCCCTCCCCGCGCACCGGCTGATCCGGCGGCTCCCCGGGCACGCCCGCCCCGCCGCCCGCCACGCCGACAGGACGGCCGCCGGGGCGGGCGCGTACGGGCGCGTACGGGCACGGGCGCACCGCGGTCAGGGCCGCCGGTGCTCCGCGGGCAGCCGGGCCGGACCCAGCTCCAGCTCCCCCACGGTCTGGCCGCCGCTTGACTCCCCCGTGGGCCGGAAGCCGAGCCCCAGGTAGAAACGTTCCGGGCCGTCCTCGCCGGGATGCCAGGTGGTGGTGACCCGGGTGCCGCCCCGGCGCAGGATCTCCGCCGCGACGGACTCGACGGCG
Source organism: Streptomyces sp. NPDC059718 (assembly GCF_042733315.1). Classification (NCBI taxonomy): domain Bacteria; kingdom Bacillati; phylum Actinomycetota; class Actinomycetes; order Kitasatosporales; family Streptomycetaceae; genus Streptomyces; species Streptomyces sp. NPDC059718. The sequence goes on along the minus strand of NZ_JBHWGA010000006.1, from coordinate 212,951 downwards.
AACCTGCCGTAGCCACGGCCCTGTTCGCCCGCCGCGACGGCGAGGCGCCACAGACCGGAGCGGAGGTCGGTGCCGGTTCCGTCGGCCGCGAAGTCGATGTCGAAGAAGGCCATCAGGAAAGCGACGATCCGGTCGCCGTCGACGATCAGCCGGGGCCAGGCCGTCTCCCCGTACGCGTACGCCTCCGCGAGGGACTTCACGACCGGCGCCACCAGGTGTTCCTGGTCGGGGCGGACCTTCAGGGCGATCGCGGCGCCGACGTTGTCGGGGGTGATCTTCTCCAGACGGAGCGTGCTGGTCATACCCGGAACCCTAGGACGGCGCGTCAAGCGCATTTCCCCGACCGCAGCATCCGCCTCCGGCGCCCGCCACGGTGCCTCCTACCGGCGACGCGGCGGTGCCGGGTCCTGTCGTCAAAGTCCCTCCCCCAGCCTTCGGCCGGGGGTGCCCCCTCAGGACGGGGGCGCTACCCGGCCCACGCGATGGGGCCCCTCGAACAGCAGGACCGCCCGGCACCGGTGATCGGCTCTCCCCGCCCGCACCCACCGCCGGGTCCCCACCCGGGTCCGGCCGGCAGCGGCTGATGCGAGCGCCCCCGCGGAGTGCGACGCCCGCCAAGGCGGCGCCATTGCCGGGCGGCACCCGCTCCACCCGGCCGCCCCACACAACCGGGGCCCACCCAGGTCATGCTCCCCGCGCGCGCTCCGGGGCGGTCTGCGCAGACTCAACGCGACGCCATCGGCCGAAGACACCCCGCGGCGCCGGGCCGACGAGGACGCACCCTCCACCGGCCGACTCCCGCCACGGGCGCTACGCGGTGCGGGCTCCCTGCGGGCGCCCCACGCGGACGCCAACGCGGCGCCTTACTCGCCGCCCGGGACGCTAGCCGATGTCGGGCGGGTCGATGCGGACCCGGACCGGGTCGGGCTCCTTGCGGGCGATGCGGGCGGTCTGCGCGGACTTCAGCGCGGCGGCCAGGGCGGAGCCCTTGCCCGGCGGCACGCGCAGCAGCACGCGCTCCCAGCGCTCGCCGGGTGGGGTGTCCCCGGAACGACGGGGCCGCGCGGGATCGGTGATCGGCAGCGGCACCGGGCCGAGCACGTCGGTGCCCTCCGGGAGCCGGACGGTGGCCAGCAGGTCGGCGACGGCGGCGGGGCGGCCGCTGACGGCGGCCATCCGGGAGACCGGGGGGAAGCCCAGCTCGGCGCGTTCGGCCAGCTCGCGCACCGCGTGGCCGACCGGGTCCCAGCGGACGAGGGCCTGCACGGGACGCAGCGTGGGCTCCCCGAGGACGACCACCGTGCCGCCCTCGCCGGCCGGGCGCACCAATGCCGCCGCGGCGGCCCAGCGGCGCAGGGTCTCCTCCCCCGCCCGCAGGTCCGGGCGGTTGAGCAGCGCCCAGCCGTCCAGCAGCAGTGCCGCGGCGTAGCCGCCCTCCGCGACCGGTTCCGCGCCCGGGGTCGAGATCACCAGCGAGGGCGTGCCGGGCACCGAGGCCAGTACGCCGTCGCGCCCTGAGGTCCGCACCGGCACCTTGGGGAAGGCCCGGCCGAGCTCGTCGGCGGTGCGCCGGGCACCGACCACCTGCGCGCGCAGCCGGAAGCCGCCGCACTCCTTGCAGTGCCAGGCCGCCTCGGGCCGCCCGCACCAGCCGCAGTGCGGCGCGCTCTCCCCGTCGCCGAGCTGCAGCGGTCCCGCGCAGTGCGCGCACCGGGCGGGCTCGCGGCAGCGCTCGCAGGCCAGCCGCGGCACGTAGCCCCGCCGGGGCACCTGCACCAGCACCGGGCCGCGCTGCAGCGCGTCCCGCGTCACCTGCCACGCCACCGACGGCAGCCGCGCCGCGCGCGCCGCGGCGTCCCGCGCCTCGTCGCCCTCGCCGACGGTACGGACCAGGGGCGCGGCGGCCCGGACCTGCTCGCGCGGTGCGGTCAGCGGCAGCGCCCATTGGGTGTCGACCAGCTGCGCGCCCTCCACGGTGCAGGTGAGGCCGCCGAGCAGGAAGCCCGCCCGCTCCTCCGCGGCCCGCAGCAGCAGGACGTCCCGGGCGTGCGGCTGCGGTGCGTGCTGCTCGGCATGGCTGGAGTCGCCGTCGTCCCAGAGCACGGCCAGCCCCAGCTCCGCCACGGGCGCGAACATCGCGGCCCGGGTGCCGACGACGGCGCGTACGCTGCCCCGGCTCACCGCCAGCCAGCGGCGGTACCGCTCCTCCGGCCCGGCGTCGGCGGTCAGCAGCACATGGCGGCCCTCCCCGACGATCGCGCTCAGCGCCTCGTCGACGCGGGCGGCCGCGCGGCCGTCCGGTACGACGGCAAGCGCCCCGCGTCCCGAGGCGAGCGTCGCCGCCATGGCGCGGGCGATCTCCTCGGGCCAGTGGGGCCCGGGCAGCGCCGTCCACACCGCCCGCGGGGTGTCGCCGCGGGCCAGTGCCTGCAGGAACGCGGGCCCGGTCGGATAGCGCCGCCACGGCCCGGGCTCGGGCGCGCCGGGAATGGACGGCGGCTCCCGTACCGGCTCCGCCTCGACCTTGGCCCGGCGCGGTGGCACCGCGAGCTGCACGATGTCGGCGAGGGCGCCCGCGTAGCGGTCGGCCACGGCCCGGCACAGCCGCAGCAGCCCGGGGGTCAGCACCTCCTCGGGCGACAGGACCTGGGCGAGCGGGGCGAGGGGGCCGCGGTAGTCGCTCTCGGCGAGGCGGTCCACGATGAAGCCGTCGTGCAGTTCCCCGCCCTCGCGGCGGCCGCCCTTGCCGACGCGGCCGCCGAAGCGCACCCGGACGCGCACGCCGGGCCGCGCCTCGGCGTCCATCGCGGCGGGCACCGCGTAGTCGAAGTACTGGTCGAGGTGGAGCAGGCCCTTGTCGACCAGGACGCGGGCCACCGGCAGCCCCTCGGCCAGCGCCGCGCCCCGCCAGGTCCGCGGCTTGGCGCGAGGCTCCTTGGCCTTGCGCACCGTCTCCCGGATGAGCGCGAGCTGCTCTCCCCCGTGCGGCTCCGCCGCCGGGGACACCTGCCGGTCGTCCTCGCTGCTCACAGCCTCAGTGTTACCAGACGCGTCGGACACCGGACGCCGCCGGAGGGGTCCCGGCGCACGCCGACGGCCCCGGACCGCTGGGGTCCGGGGCCGTCGTCAGGCCGTGGGGCGGGCGCGCGCCCGACGGTAGGGCCTAGAGGCCGGCCGCCTGGCGCAGCGCCTCGACGCGGTCGGTGCGCTCCCAGGTGAAGTCCGGCAGCTCGCGGCCGAAGTGGCCGTAGGCCGCGGTCTGGGAGTAGATCGGGCGCAGCAGGTCGAGGTCGCGGATGATCGCGGCCGGGCGGAGGTCGAAGACCTGGCCGATGGCCTGCTCGATCTTCTCGTGGTCCACGGTGTGGGTTCCGAAGGTCTCCACGAACAGGCCGACGGGCTCGGCCTTGCCGATCGCGTAGGCGACCTGGACCTCGCAGCGCGAGGCGAGGCCCGCGGCGACGACGTTCTTGGCGACCCAGCGCATGGCGTAGGCGGCGGAGCGGTCGACCTTGGACGGGTCCTTGCCGGAGAAGGCGCCGCCGCCGTGGCGGGCCATGCCGCCGTAGGTGTCGATGATGATCTTGCGGCCGGTGAGGCCGGCGTCGCCCATCGGGCCGCCGATCTCGAAGCGCCCGGTGGGGTTGACCAGCAGCCGGTACCCGTCGGTGTCGATCTTGATGCCGTCGTCGAGCAGCGCCTTCAGCTCCGGCTCCACGACGAACTCGCGGATGTCGGGCGCGAGCAGCGACTCGAGGTCGATGTCGCTGGCGTGCTGTGAGGAGACCACCACGGTGTCGAGGCGCACGGCCTTGTCGCCGTTGTACTCGATGGTGACCTGGGTCTTGCCGTCCGGGCGCAGGTAGGGGATGGTCCCGTTCTTGCGGACCTCGGACAGCCGCCGGGAGAGCCGGTGCGCCAGCGTGATCGGGAGCGGCATCAGCTCGGGGGTCTCGTCGCAGGCGTAGCCGAACATCAGGCCCTGGTCGCCCGCGCCCTGCTTGTCGAGCTCGTCGTCATCGCCCTCGACCCGGCTCTCGTACGCCGTGTCGACGCCCTGCGCGATGTCCGGGGACTGCGCACCGATGGAGACCGAGACACCGCAGGAGGCGCCGTCGAAACCCTTCTTCGACGAGTCGTAGCCGATCTCGAGGATCTTGTTCCGCACCAGGGTCGCGATGTCCGCGTATCCCTTGGTGGTGACCTCTCCGGCGACGTGCACCAGGCCGGTGGTGATCAGCGTCTCGACGGCGACGCGCGAGGAGGGGTCCTCCTTGAGCAGCGCGTCGAGGATCGTGTCGCTGATCTGGTCAGCGATCTTGTCGGGGTGACCCTCGGTCACGGACTCCGAGGTGAACAGGCGGCGGGACACATCGCTCCCTGGGGTTGCAGCGGCTGCTGGCTGATCATTGGCGGCTCGCGCAGGGCTGCGCCTGGCGGGCCATGGGTCAGTTTATCTGTCGACCATGTGCAGGGACACGGCATCTCGCACCTTGGATATGCCGTGACCTGCGACACTGTGCATCACCTCGGGACGGAACGCCAGTAGCGGACACGTACCGCCCCGAAGTGTCATCGAGGCAGTCGGGCGGCGACCAGGTCCCAGACCTGCTCGGCGAGCGCCTCCTTGGGCCCGTACGGCACGGCGGTCTCGCTGCCGTCGGCGCCGAGCACGACGGCCTCGTTCTCCTCGGAGCCGAAGGCCTTGTGGTCCCCCACCTCGTTGACGACCAGCAGGTCACAGCCCTTGCGGGCGAGCTTGGCGCGACCGTTGGCGAGGACGTCGTCGGTCTCGGCGGCGAAGCCGACGACGATCTGGGCGGGGTGCGGCCGTTCGGCTGAAAGCTCGGCGAGCACGTCGGGGTTGCGCACCAGTTCCACGGGCGCGGGCTCCTCGCCGTCCTTCTTCTTGATCTTGCCCTCGGCGTAGCGCGCCGGGCGGAAGTCGGCGACGGCGGCCGCCATCACGACCACGTCGGCGTCGGAGGCGGCCTTCAGCACGGCTTCGCGCAGCTGCACCGCCGTGCCCACGCGCACCACGTCCGCCCCCGCCGGGTCGGCGAGGCCGGTGTTGGCGGCGACCAGGGTGACCCGGGCGCCCCGGGCCAGGGCCGTGCGGGCCAGGGCGTAGCCCTGTTTGCCGGAGGAGCGGTTGCCCAGGTAGCGGACGGGGTCGAGGGGCTCGCGCGTGCCGCCGGCGCTGATGACGACATGGCGTCCGGCCAGGTCGGTCTCGAGCGCCCGGGGGCCGCGCAGCAGCACGCGGCGGCAGGCCTCGAAGATCTCGGCGGGCTCGGGCAGCCGGCCCTTGCCGGTGTCGACGCCGGTGAGGCGGCCGACCGCGGGCTCGAGGACGATGGCGCCGCGGCGGCGCAGCGTGGCCACGTTCTCCTGGGTGGCGGCGTGCTCCCACATCTCGGTGTGCATGGCGGGCACGAACACCACGGGACAGCGCGCGGTGAGCAGGGTGTTGGTGAGCAGGTCGTCGGCGAGCCCGTGGGCGGCCTTGGCGAGCACGTCGGCGGTGGCGGGGGCGACCACGACGAGGTCCGCGCCCTGTCCGATGCGCACGTGCGGCACCTCGTGGACGCTCTCCCACACCTCGGTCGAGACGGGGTTGCCCGACAGTGCCGACCAGGTGGCCGCACCGACGAAGTGCAGCGCCGAGGCCGTGGGCACGACGCGCACGTCGTGGCCCGACTCGGTGAACCGGCGCAGCAGCTCGCACGCCTTGTAGGCGGCGATCCCGCCGCTCACACCCAGGACGACCTGTGGCTTCCCCATCGACCTCTCCCGCGCTGTGTTGGACCGTGGTGCGTAGTACCCATGACACACCACGGGCCCGGCGGTCGTGCCGCCGGGCCCGTGATGAAACACCTGGGCGCGGTTACTGAGCGGGGCCCTCGACGGCCTCGGAGGTCAGCAGACCCGCGTTGATCTCGCGCAGCGCGATCGACAGCGGCTTCTCGTGCACGTGGGTGTCCACGAGCGGACCGACGTACTCGAGCAGGCCCTCGCCGAGCTGCGAGTAGTAGGCGTTGATCTGACGGGCACGCTTGGCCGCGTAGATCACGAGGCTGTACTTCGAGTCGGTTGCCTCGAGCAGCTCGTCGATCGGCGGGTTGATGATGCCCTCGGGCGTGGTGATGGAAGAGGACACGCTCTACCTTCCGATTGGGTGCAAAAAGATCAGACTACAGCCATCAAGGCTAGCAGCTCGCGCGCGACGTCCTCGACGGAGGTGTTCACCAGGGTGGTGTCGAACTCCGGCTCGGCCGCCAGCTCGACCCGCGCGGCCTCCAGCCGGCGCTCGATGACCTCGGGAGCCTCGGTGCCCCGGCCGGTGAGCCTGCGGACCAGCTCGTCCCAGCTCGGCGGCGCCAGGAAGACCAGCTGCGCCTCGGGCATCGACTCCCGGACCTGGCGGGCGCCCTGCAGGTCGATCTCCAGCAGGACCGGCTCGCCGGCCTCCAGGCGCTCCAGCACCGCCTGGCGCGGCGTGCCGTACCGGTTCCCCGCGAACTCTGCCCACTCCAGCAGTTCGCCGTTGGCGACGAGCTTGTCGAACTCGTCGTTCTCGACGAAGTAGTAGTGCACCCCGTGCTTCTCACCGGGGCGGGGCTTGCGGGTGGTGGCCGAGACGGAGAGCCACACCTCGGGGTGGACTGTGCGCATATGAGCGACGACCGTGCTCTTGCCGACCCCCGAGGGGCCGGAGAGCACGGTCAGCCGCGGACGTTCACTCATGGAGCGATTATCCCGGTTCCCGGAGGGTGCTGGGAACGTCAGGCAGCAGGGCTGCCGAACTCGCGCTCCAGGGATGCGATCTGGTTGGAGCCGAGCCCACGGACCCGGCGGCTCTCGGAGATGCCGAGCCGCTCCATGATCTGCTTGGCGCGGACCTTGCCCACGCCGGGCAGGGACTCCAGGAGGGCGGAGACCTTCATCTTGCCGATGACGTCGTTCTCCTGGCCCTGCTTGATGACCTCGTGCAGCGAGGCGCCGGAGTGCTTGAGCCGATTCTTGACCTCGGCGCGCTCCCGGCGAGCCGCGGCGGCCTTCTCGAGCGCGGCAGCGCGCTGTTCAGGGGTAAGGGGCGGAAGAGCCACGCCTACGTCACCTCGGAAGTAGAACTGTCGGATACGGACCGGTGTGGAACCTAGTCGCCCCCCACCTGCAGGGGCAACGTGAAACGCGCAGCTTGCGCGCTCTCGACGGAGACTAGCGGCCCCAGCGGCGTCAGTCAGCGCAAACAAGAAGAAAAGTCCTGGTCAGCGTCAACCGACCAGGACTTTTCGGACAAATCTGCGCAGGTTTCCGGACGTCTTGACCGCTACTTGACGACTTCGGCGAGCTGTGCGGCCTCGCGTTCCGCCGCTTCGCGCAGTGCGGAGACCGACGGTCCGAGCTTCAGTACGCCCCGGCTGACGCTCGGCACGACGTTGCGCACGGCCTCCCCGAAGACCCGCGGAAGGTCGGCCGCCGTCGCGCCCTGGGCCCCGATGCCGGGGGCGAGCAGCGGGCCGTTCACGGCGAGGTCCACACCCGCCTGGTCGAGCGTCGCGCCGACGACCGCGCCGACCGATCCGAGCGGCAGGTCGCCCTCGTTCTCCGCCGCGATGTGGTTCAGCATCACCTGCGCGAGGGACGCGCCGCTCGCCGTGGTTGACCGCTGCACCTCCGCGCCCTCCGGATTGGAGGTCAGGGCGAGCACGAAGACGCCGCTTCCGCTCGCCCGGGCGGCGTCCAGGGCGGGACGCAGCGAGCCGAACCCCAGGTACGGGCTGACGGTGACCGCGTCCGAGAACAGCGACGAGGCGGGGTCCAGGTAGGTGGCCGCGTACGCGGCCATGGTGGAGCCGATGTCGCCGCGCTTGGCGTCCATCAGCACCAGGGCACCGGCCGCGCGGGCCTCGGCGACGGCCGTCTCCAGGACGGCGATGCCGCGCGAGCCGAAGCGCTCGAAGAAGGCGCTCTGCGGCTTGAGGACGGCGACCCGGTCGGCCAGCGCCTCCACCACGGTGCGGGTGAAGCGCTCCAGTCCGGCGACGTCGTCCTGCAGGCCCCAGTCGGAGAGCAGGGAGGAGTGCGGGTCGATGCCGACGCAGAGCGGTCCACGGGTGTCCATGGCGCGGCGCAACCGGGCGCCGAAGGGCTCGGGGTTCATCGCGGGGTGGCTTCCTTCCGGGTCTCTGCGCCGACGGCGTCGGCGAGGGTGGCGTACGGGCTGGCCTGCAGCAGCCCGGCGAGGTCCCGGTGGATCGTGCGGCACCAGAAGGGACCTCGGTAGACGAAGGCGCTGTAGCCCTGCACGAGGGTGGCGCCGGCCAGGATGCGCTGCCAGACGTCCTCCGCGCTCTCGACCCCGCCCACGCCGACGAGGGTGATGCGGTCGCCGACGCGGGCGTACAGGCGGCGCAGCACCTCCAGGGAGCGTTCCTTGAGGGGGGCGCCGGACAGCCCGCCGGTCTCCTTGACCAGCGAGGCGTCCGAGCGCAGTCCGAGGCCGTCGCGGGCGATGGTGGTGTTGGTGGCGATGATGCCGTCCAGACCGATGTCGAGGGCCAGGTCGGCGACGGCGTCCACGTCCTCGTCGGCGAGGTCGGGGGCGATCTTGACCAGCAGGGGGACGCGGCGATCGGCCACGGTGCGGTCGGCGGCCTCACGGACGGCGCTGAGCAGCGGCCGGAGGTGGTCGACGGCCTGCAGGTTCCGCAGTCCGGGGGTGTTGGGCGAGGACACGTTGACGACGAGGTAGTCCGCGTGCCGGGCGAGCCGCTCGGTGGAGGTGACGTAGTCGGCGACCGCCTCCTCCTCCGGGACGACCTTGGTCTTGCCGATGTTGACGCCGACCATGGTCGGGAAGACCGCCTTGCGGGCGGCCAGGCGCGCGGCGACGGCGGCAGAACCCTCGTTGTTGAAGCCCATGCGGTTGATCAGGGCGCGGTCGGCGACCAGGCGGAACAGCCGCTGCCTGGGGTTGCCCGGCTGCGGCTGGGCGGTGACGGTGCCGATCTCAACGTGGTCGAAGCCGAGCATGGTGAGCCCGTCGATGCCGACGGCGTTCTTGTCGAAGCCGGCCGCCAGCCCGAAGGGGCCCTGCATCCGGCGGCCCAGCGCCTCGGTGCGCAGTGCCGGGTGCCGCGGCGCGAGCAGCGCGGCGGCGAAGGTGCGCAAGCCGGGGATCCGGGCGGCGAGCCGGATCCACCCGAAGGCGAGGTGATGGGCCTGCTCGGGGTCGAGGCGCTTGAAGAACAGGTTGAACAGCAGGGAGTACATGCGAAGCCTTCCACGGCGGGCTGGGGGTCCCCCCGTGCCGCGGGCCACGGGGGCAGGGCGCGGGGGCTCGTGGAGAGGGGGACACCGGATCGGTGTCCCCCTCCCGGGCCTACGCCTCGCGGGCGGCGGTCAGGTGCTCCGCGTGTTCCTGGAGGGAGCGGACCCCGACGTCGCCGCGGTTGAGCGCGTCGACGCCCTGGACGGCGGCGGCGAGCGCCTGCACCGTCGTCAGGCACGGGACGCCGCGGGCGACGGCCGCGGTGCGGATGTCGTAGCCGTCGAGGCGGCCGCCGGTGCCGAACGGGGTGTTGACGATGAGGTCGATGGCGCCCTCGTGGATGAGCTCGATGATGGTCGGCTCGCCGTTGGGGCCGGTGCCCTCGCTCTTCTTGCGCACCACGGTGGCCTCGATGCCGTTGCGCTTGAGCACCTCGGCCGTGCCGGAGGTGGCCAGCAGCTCGAAGCCGTGCTCGACCAGCGCCCGGGCCGGGAAGATCAGCGCGCGCTTGTCGCGGTTGGCGACCGAGACGAAGGCGCGGCCCTTGGTCGGCAGCGCACCGTAGGCGGCGGCCTGCGACTTGGCGTACGCCGTGCCGAAGACCGAGTCGATGCCCATGACCTCGCCGGTGGAGCGCATCTCCGGGCCGAGGATGGTGTCGACGCCCCGGCCGTGCACGTCGCGGAAGCGGCTCCAGGGCAGCACGGCCTCCTTGACGGAGATCGGCGCGTCCAGCGGCAGGGTGCCGCCGTCGCCGTGGGCCGGGAGGAGGCCCTCGGCGCGCAGCTCGGCGATGGTGGCGCCGAGCGAGATGCGGGCGGCCGCCTTGGCCAGCGGGACCGCCGTCGCCTTGGAGGTGAAGGGCACGGTGCGGGAGGCGCGCGGGTTGGCCTCCAGCACGTAGAGGATGTCCCCGGCCAGGGCGAACTGGATGTTGATCAGGCCCTGGACGCCGACGCCCTTGGCGATGGCCTCGGTGGAGGCGCGCAGCCGCTTGACGTCGTGGCCGCCGAGGGTGATCGGGGGCAGGGCGCACGCGGAGTCGCCGGAGTGGATGCCGGCCTCCTCGATGTGCTCCATGACGCCGCCGAGGTAGAGCTCGTGGCCGTCGTAGAGCGCGTCGACGTCGATCTCGATGGCGTCGTCGAGGAAGCGGTCGACCAGCACCGGGCGGTCCGGGCCGATCTCGGTGGACTCGGCGATGTACGAGGCGAGGCGGGTCTCGTCGTAGACGATCTCCATGCCGCGGCCGCCGAGCACGTACGAGGGCCGCACCAGGACCGGGTAGCCGATCTCGTCGGCGATGGCCTTGGCCTCCTCGAAGGTGGTGGCGGTGCCGTGCTTGGGGGCGGGCAGGCCCGCCCGGTCCAGGACGCGGCCGAAGGCGCCGCGGTCCTCGGCGAGGTGGATGGCCTCGGGCGAGGTGCCGACGACCGGCACGCCGTTGTCCTTCAGGGCCTGGGCAAGGCCGAGCGGGGTCTGGCCGCCGAGCTGGACGATGACGCCCGCGACGGGGCCGGCCTGCTGCTCGGCGTGGACGATCTCCAGCACGTCCTCCAGGGTGAGCGGCTCGAAGTAGAGCCGGTCGGAGGTGTCGTAGTCGGTGGAGACGGTCTCGGGGTTGCAGTTGACCATGACGGTCTCGTAGCCCGCGTCGCTCAGCGCGAAGGAGGCGTGGACGCACGAGTAGTCGAACTCGATGCCCTGGCCGATGCGGTTGGGACCGGACCCCAGGATGATCACCGCGGGCTTCTCGCGCGGCGCGACCTCGCTCTCCTCGTCGTAGGACGAGTAGAAGTACGGGGTGCGGGCGGCGAACTCGGCGGCGCAGGTGTCGACCGTCTTGTAGACCGGCCGGACGCCCAGCGCGTGCCGGACCTCGCGGACGACGTCCTCGCGCAGGCCGCGGATCGCGGCGAGCTGCACGTCGGAGAAGCCGTACCGCTTGGCCTCGGCGAGCAGCTCGGGGTCGAGCTTGTCGGCGGCCGAGAGCTCGTCGGCGATCTCCTTGATCAGGAAGAGCTGGTCCACGAACCAGGGGTCGATCTTCGTGGCGTCGAAGACCTCCTGCGGGGTGGCGCCGGCCCGGATCGCCTGCATGACGGTGTTGATCCGGCCGTCGGTGGGGCGCCGGGCGGCGAGCAGCAGCTCGCCCTTGTCGCCCGGGTCGCCGGTGAAGGCGAACTGGCTGCCCTTCTTCTCCAGGGAGCGCAGCGCCTTCTGCAGCGCCTCGGGGAAGTTGCGGCCGATGGCCATGGCCTCGCCGACCGACTTCATGGTGGTGGTGAGGGTGGCGTCGGCGACGGGGAACTTCTCGAAGGCGAACCGCGGCACCTTGACGACGACGTAGTCGAGCGTCGGCTCGAAGGAGGCCGGGGTCTGCTCGGTGATGTCGTTGGGGATCTCGTCGAGGGTGTAGCCGACGGCGAGCTTGGCGGCGATCTTGGCGATCGGGAAGCCGGTCGCCTTGGAGGCGAGCGCCGAGGAGCGGGAGACCCGCGGGTTCATCTCGATGACGATGACCCGGCCGTCCTCGGGGTCGACGGCGAACTGGATGTTGCAGCCGCCGGTGTCGACGCCGACCTCGCGGATGACGGCGATGCCGACGTCGCGCAGGATCTGGTACTCCCGGTCGGTCAGCGTCATCGCGGGCGCGACGGTGATGGAGTCACCGGTGTGCACGCCCATGGGGTCGAAGTTCTCGATGGAGCAGACGACCACGACGTTGTCGTGCTTGTCGCGCATCAGCTCCAGCTCGTACTCCTTCCAGCCGAGGATGGACTCCTCCAGGAGCACCTCGGTGGTCGGGGAGAGCGTCAGGCCCTGGCCGGCGATGCGGCGCAGCTCCTCCTCGTCGTGGGCGAAGCCGGAGCCGGCGCCGCCCATGGTGAAGGAGGGACGGACGACGACCGGGTAGCCGCCGAGGGTGTCGACGCCGGCGAGGACGTCGTCCATGGTGTGGCAGATGACCGACCGGGCGGACTCGCCGTGGCCGATCTTGGCGCGGACGGCCGCGACGACGTCCTTGAACAGGTCGCGGTCCTCGCCCTTTTTGATGGCCTCGACGTTGGCGCCGATCAGCTCGACCCCGTACTTGTCGAGGACGCCCGCCTTGTGGAGCGAGATCGCGGTGTTGAGCGCGGTCTGGCCGCCCAGGGTGGGCAGGAGCGCGTCGGGGCGCTCCTTGGCGATGATCTTCTCGACGAACTCGGGGGTGATCGGCTCGACGTAGGTGGCGTCGGCGATCTCCGGGTCGGTCATGATCGTGGCCGGGTTGGAGTTGACCAGGATCACGCGCAGGCCCTCGGCGCGCAGGACGCGGCAGGCCTGGGTGCCGGAGTAGTCGAACTCGGCGGCCTGGCCGATGACGATCGGGCCGGAGCCGATGACCAGGACGGACTGGATATCGGTGCGCTTAGGCACGCTGGCCCTCCATGAGCTTCACGAAGCGGTCGAACAGGTACGCGGCGTCGTGCGGACCCGCGGCGGCCTCGGGGTGGTACTGGACGCTGAATGCGGGGGTGTCGAGCAGCCGCAGGCCCTCGACCACGTTGTCGTTGAGGCACACGTGGGAGACCTCGACCCGCCCGTACGGGGTGTCGCTGACCTGGTCGAGCGGCGCGTCCACGGCGAAGCCGTGGTTGTGGGCGGTGACCTCGACCTTGCCGGTGGAACGGTCCTGCACCGGCTGGTTGATGCCGCGGTGGCCGTACTTCAGCTTGTAGGTGCCGAAGCCGACGGCGCGGCCGAGCAGCTGGTTGCCGAAGCAGATGCCGAACAGCGGGGTCTTCCGCTCCAGGACGCCCTGGATGACGGTCAGGTCGGCGGTGGCCGGGTCGCCGGGGCCGTTGGAGAGGAACACGCCGTCGGGGTTGACCGCGTAGACCTCGTCCAGGGTGGCGCCGGCGGGCAGCACGTGCACCTCGATGCCGCGTTCGGCCATGCGCTGCGGGGTCATCCCCTTGATGCCGAGGTCGATCGCGGCGACGGTGAACTTCTTCTCGCCGACCGCCGGGACGACGTACGGCTCCTTGGTGGCGACCTCGGCCGACAGGTCGGCGCCCTTCATCTGGGGGCTGGCCTGGACCGCCGCCAGGAGCGCGGTCTCGTCGGTCTGCGCCTTGTCGCCGGAGAAGATGCCGACGCGCATCGCGCCGCGCTCGCGCAGGTGCCGGGTCAGCGCCCGGGTGTCGATGCCGCTGATCCCGACGACGCCCTGGCGGGTCAGCTCCTCGTCCAGGGTGCGACGGGAGCGCCAGTTGGACGGTACGCGGGCGGGGTCGCGGACGACGTAACCGGCCACCCAGATGCGGGAGGACTCCGGGTCCTCGTCGTTGACGCCGGTGTTGCCGACGTGCGGGGCGGTCATGACAACGACCTGGCGGTGGTACGACGGGTCCGTCAGGGTCTCCTGGTAGCCGGTCATGCCGGTGGAGAAGACGGCCTCGCCGAAGGTCTCCCCCACGGCCCCGTAGGCGCGGCCGCGGAAGGTGCGGCCGTCCTCCAGGACGAGTACGGCAGGGACCCTCGCGGGCCGCTGGGTGGAGGTCGTCATCGTGCGCCTTCCTGGTCGTGCGTGAGAGTGTTCAGGGCCTCGACCCACGCGGCGTGCTCGGCGGCGTGGTCCGAGCGGAAGCCGGAGTCGATCAGCCGGTCGCCGTGCGCCCAGGTGACCACCAGCAGGCCGCCCTCGGTGAGGACCTTGCCGGCGATGCCCTTGTCGAGGCGTGCGCCGCGCAGGTCCGCGGCCGGGACGAAGAAGCTCGGCGCGCCGGTGCGCCGGACGTCCAGCCCCCGGTCGGTGAGGGTGAGCTCGACCCGGCTGCGCACGCCCAGGCCGTGGGCGACGATGCGGTCCAGCCACTGCCCGGCGGTGGTGCTGCCGTGGTACCGGCCACTCGTCGTCAGCATGGCGAGCCGGGGCTCGCCGGGCTCCTCGGGGGCGGTGGGCAGGGCGGGCAGGTCGCTCTGGAGGGTGCCGCGCCACTTCCAGCCCTGGCGCATCAGCCAGTAGACGAGGGCGATGAAGAGCAGCAGCCCGACGACCCAGCCGATGCGGGCCGACCAGTCGGTGACCTCGGCGGAGTGCTTCCCCTCCGCCGCGATGAGTACCAGAGGTGTCACGAGAGCTTCCCGTCCATGACCGTCGCCTTGCCCCGCAGGAAGGTGGCGAACACCTGGCCCGGCAGCTCCAGACCCTCGTACGGGGTGTTGCGGCTGCGGGAGGCGAAGCCCGCGGGATTCACCACACCACGGTATGCCGGATCGACCAGGGTGAGGTTCGCGGGCTCACCAGCCGAGACGGGCCGTCCGTGGCCGGAGAGCCGGCCGATCGCCGCGGGACGGAACGACATCCGGTCGGCGACGCCGGCCCAGTCGAGCAGGCCCGTGTCCACCATGGCGTGCTGGACGACCGACAGCGCGGTCTCCAGGCCGATCATGCCCATGGCCGCCGCGCCCCACTCGCAGTCCTTGTCCTCGTGCGGGTGCGGGGCGTGGTCGGTGGCGACGCAGTCGATCGTGCCGTCGGCGAGCGCCTCGCGCAGCGCCATGACGTCGGCCTCGGTACGCAGGGGCGGGTTGACCTTGTAGACCGGGTTGTAGGTGCGCACCAGCTCGTCGGTGAGGAGCAGGTGGTGTGGGGTGACCTCGGCGGTAACGTCCCAGCCCTTGGACTTGGCCCAGCGGACGATCTCGACCGAGCCGGCCGTGGACAGGTGGCAGACGTGCACGCGGGAGCCGACGTGCGCGGCGAGCAGCACGTCACGGGCGATGATCGACTCCTCGGCGACGGCCGGCCAGCCGGTCAGACCCAGCTCGCCGGAGACGAGGCCCTCGTTCATCTGGGCGCCCTCGGTCAGCCGGGGCTCCTGGGCGTGCTGGGCGACGACGCCGTCGAAGGCCTTCACGTACTCCAGGGCGCGGCGCATCATCACGGCGTCGTCGACGCATTTGCCGTCGTCGGAGAAGACCCGCACACCGGCGGCGGAGTCGGCCATCGCGCCGAGCTCGGCGAGCTTCTTGCCCTCCAGGCCCACGGTGACGGCGCCGACCGGCTGGACGTCGCAGTAGCCGTGCTCACGGCCGAGGCGCCAGACCTGCTCGACGACGCCGGCGGTGTCGGCGACGGGGAAGGTGTTGGCCATCGCGTGGACGGCGGTGTAGCCGCCCGCGGCGGCCGACCGCGTACCGGTGAGGACGGTCTCGGAGTCCTCGCGACCCGGCTCGCGCAGGTGCGTGTGGAGGTCGACCAGGCCCGGCAGGAGGACCTTGCCCTCGGCCTCGACCACCGTGGCGCCCTCGGGGGCGGTCAGGTCCGGGCCGACCTCGGCGATGGTCTCGCCGTCGATCAGGACGTCCTGCGGCTCTCCGCCGAGGATCCTCGCGCCGCGGATCAGCGTCTTCGGGGTCGCGCTCATGCTTGGTTGTTCTCCTCGGTGCGGGCGGGGGCGGGGGCGGAGACGGCGGGCTCGGCGCCGCCGAGCAGCAGGTACAGGACGGCCATGCGGATGCTGACGCCGTTCTTCACCTGTTCGACCGCGGTGCAGCGCGGCGAGTCGGCGACCTCGGCGGTGATCTCCATGCCGCGGTTCATCGGGCCGGGGTGCATGACGACGGCGTGCTCGGGCAGCGCGGCCATGCGCAGGCCGTCGAGGCCGTAGCGGCGGGAGTACTCGCGCTCGGTGGGGAAGAAGGCGGCGTTCATGCGCTCGCGCTGGACGCGCAGCATCATCACGGCGTCGGACTTGGCGAGCACCGCGTCCAGGTCGTAGGAGACCTCGCAGGGCCAGTTCTCGACGCCGATCGGCAGCAGGGTGGGCGGCGCCACCAGGGTGACCTCGGCGCCGAGCGTGCCCAGCAGCAGCACGTTGGAGCGGGCCACCCGGCTGTGCAGCACGTCGCCGACGATGGTGATGCGGCGTCCCGCCAGGTCGCGGCCGGGGCCGGACAGGTGGCGGCGCATGGTGAAGGCGTCGAGCAGGGCCTGCGTGGGGTGCTCGTGGGTGCCGTCGCCGGCGTTGACGACGCTGCCGCCGATCCAGTCGGAGTACGCCAGCCGGTGCGGGGCGCCGGACATGTGGTGGCGGATGACGACGGCGTCGGCGCCCATGGCCTCCAGGGTGAGGGCGGTGTCCTTCAGGGACTCGCCCTTGGACACCGAGGAGCCCTTGGCGGAGAAGTTGATGACGTCGGCCGACAGGCGCTTGGCGGCGGCCTCGAAGGAGATGCGGGTGCGGGTCGAGTCCTCGAAGAAGAGGTTGACGACCGTGCGGCCGCGCAGGGTCGGCAGTTTCTTGATGGGACGGTCGGCGACGCGGGCCATCTCCTCCGCCGTGTCGAGCACGAGGAGGGCGTCGTCACGGGTGAGGTCGGCGGCCGAGATCAGGTGGCGCTTCATCGGGTCACTCCGGAGGATGCGTGCGGAGGCGGACTGGGTGGCGGCACGCCACGTCTCCCGGGCAGGCCGGGGGCGGGGACGGGCGGGCAGGGCGCTGCCCCGGGAGCCGGGGCGGGCCCGCGCTACTCGTCCGCCGGGGAGCCGTCGCGTACGCCGAGCAGGACGCAGTCGCGCCCGTCCTCCTCGGTCAGGTGGACCTTGACGGTCTCGCGCAGCGAGGTGGGGATGTTCTTGCCGACGTAGTCGGCCCTGATGGGCAGCTCGCGGTGGCCGCGGTCGACCAGGACGGCCAGCTGCACGGCGCGGGGGCGGCCGATGTCGCCCAGCGCGTCGAGGGCGGCGCGGATCGTGCGGCCGGAGAAGAGCACGTCGTCGACGAGGACGACCAGCCGGCCGTCCACCCCGTCGGCCGGGATCTCGGTGCGGGCGAGCGCGCGCGCCGGGCCGAGCCGCAGGTCGTCGCGGTACATGGTGATGTCGAGCGAGCCGACCGGGACCTTGCCGCCGGTGATGACGTCGAGCTTGTCGGCGAGCCTGCGGGCCAGATGGACCCCGCGGGTGGGGATGCCGAGGAGAACCACGTCGTCCGCGCCCTTGGCGCGTTCGACGATCTCGTGCGCGATGCGGGTCAGCACCCGCGCGATGTCCGGGGCCTCGAGGACGGGCCGGACCGGATCGGAACCGATGACGGTCATGGAAAAGGGACCTCCTTCCCCGCCTCACTGGACGGGCCTTAAAGGACGCCAAAACGTACGGGTCAACCGTATCAGGCACCCTGGCGTGCTCCCTGGCGGGGCCTGGCGGCCGCCTGGCGCGGCTCTCGGGGCGGGTCCGCCACCCGTACCACGATCGACTGCGGATCCCGGCCGAAAGGCCGGTGACCGGCCATTCCTCGCTCTTCCGGGGGACCGGTGTGGACCATTCGGCTTGACGGATTCCAATTACGCTGCGTAACCTCACAGTGAGTTACTGAGTTTCCGTCCGGGGAGCCATATGTCCAGCGATTACGCCAAGCAGCTCGGAGCGAAGCTCCGCGCCATCCGCACACAGCAGGGACTCTCCCTCCACGGTGTCGAGGAGAAGTCCCAGGGCCGCTGGAAGGCCGTGGTGGTCGGTTCCTACGAGCGCGGCGACCGCGCCGTGACCGTGCAGCGCCTCGCCGAGCTCGCCGACTTCTACGGCGTTCCGGTCCAGGAGCTGCTGCCCGGTTCCGCGCCCGGCGGTGCCGCCGAGCCGCCGCCGAAGCTCGTCCTCGACCTCGAGCGACTGAGCCAGGTGCCGTCCGACAAGGCCGGTCCGCTGCAGCGCTACGCCGCGACCATCCAGAGCCAGCGCGGCGACTACAACGGCAAGGTGCTGTCGATCCGCCAGGACGACCTGCGCACCCTCGCCGTCATCTACGACCAGTCGCCCTCGGTCCTGACCGAGCAGCTGATCAGCTGGGGCGTCCTCGACGCGGACGCACGGCGCGCGGTGCAGCACGAGGAGGGCTGACGCCCTCGGGAAGCAGAAACGTCCCGCCCCTTGGGCGCGGCCGCCAGGCCGCGTCTGAGGGGCGGTTGTGTTTGCCGCCCCGTCGCCCGCCCCGGCGCGGCGCGCCACGCGCCGGACGGACACGCCACGGGCCCGGAACGCGCGGCGTTCCGGGCCCGGTGGGCGGTGTCGGGGGCTAGTCGTCCCGGAGGCTGGGCTTCAGCTCCTTGAGACGGGCCAGCAGGCCGTTCACGAACGAGGGCGACTCCTCCGTGGAGAACTCCTTGGCCAGCTGCACGGCCTCGTCCAGGACGACGGCGTCGGGGACGTCGTCCTCCCAGATCAGCTCGTAGGCGCCGAGCCGCAGGATGTTCCGGTCGGTCACCGGCATCCGGTCGAGGGTCCAGCCCACGGCGTGCTTCGACAGCAGTTCGTCGATGCGCCTCGCCCGTTCGGCGTAGCCCTCGACGAGCTGCATCGTGTATTCGCTGACCGGCGGCTGCCGGTCGTCGGTCCGGGCGAGCCTGATCCAGTCCGCCATGGCGGTCTTGGGGCTGACACCCCGCTGCTCCGCCTCGAAGAGGATCTGGAAGGCGCGCTTGCGGGCCTTGTTACGAGCGGCCACGGTTAGCTGGTCACCCGGCCGAGGTACTCACCCGAGCGGGTGTCGACCTTGATCTTCTCACCGGTGGTGATGAAGAGCGGGACGCCGATCTCGTAGCCGGTCTCCAGCTTGGCGGGCTTGGTGCCGCCGGTGGAGCGGTCGCCCTGGACGCCGGGCTCGGTGTACTCGATGACCAGCTCGACGGCGGCCGGGAGCTCGATGTAGAGCGGGGAGCCCTCGTACATGGCGACGACGGCCTCGAAGCCCTCCAGGAGGAAGTGGGCGGCGTCGCCGACGACCTCGGGGGTGATGTAGACCTGGTCGTACGTGTCCATGTCCATGAACACGAAGCTCTCGCCGTCCTTGTAGGAGAACTGCATCCCGCGCTTGTCGACGTTGGCCGTCTCGACCTTCACGCCGGCGTTGAAGGTCTTGTCGACGACCTTTCCGGAGAGCACGTTCTTGAGCTTCGTACGGACGAAGGCGGGGCCCTTGCCGGGCTTGACGTGCTGGAACTCGACGACGGACCAGAGCTGGCCGCCGTCGAGCTTGAGCACGAGGCCGTTCTTGAGGTCGTTCGTGGTGGCCACGGTTGCGGAATCTCCTGCACTGCTGCTTCGGGGACCCGGAGCCGCGGCCGCCCTCTACAGGGCGAGCAGCTCCTTGGTCGTGATGGTGAGTAGCTCGGGCCCGCCGTCCGTCGGTGGACGCACGACGAGTGTGTCGTCGATGCGGACACCGCCACGGCCCGGGATGTGGACTCCCGGTTCGACGGTGACCGGCACGCAAGCGTCCAGTTTACCCATGGCCGAGGGGGACAACCGCGGGTCCTCGCCGATCTCCAGTCCGACGCCGTGTCCGGTGGACTCCCCCAGGGCCTCGCCATGGCCCCCGGACTCCAGTACGTGGCGTGCCGCGTGGTCCACGTCGCGGCAGGCGGCGCCTGGTGCGAGGGCCTCGCGGCCGGCCCGCTGGGCCGCGAAGACCAGGTCGTACAGCTCGATCTGCCAGTCCGCGGGCGAGGTGCCGATGACGAAGGTGCGCCCCACCTCACAGCGGTAGCCGCGGTAGCAGGCGCCCAGGCACACGGTGAGGAAGTCGCCCTCCTCGACCCGCCGGTCGGTGGGCAGATGGCGCGCCGCGCCCGAATGGGGGCCGGTGCCCACGCAGGTGGGGAAGGCCGGGCCGTCGGCACCGTGGTCGATGAGGCGGCGCTCCAGCTCCAGGGCGAGGTGGCGTTCGGTGCGGCCCACCAGGATCGACTCCAGGAGCTCGCTGAGCGCCTGGTCGGCGATCTCGGCGGCGATCCGCAGCGCGGAGATCTCCTGCTCGTCCTTGACCAGGCGGAGCTGCTCCACGGCCGAGCCGAGGTCGGAGAGGCGTACGCCCGGCGCGGCGCTGCCGACGGCGCGGTGCCGCGCGACGGTGAGGTGGTGCTCCTCGACGGCCAGGGCCTCCGCCTTGCGGTCCGCGGCCAGCGCGGCGGCCGTGACCGCCGGGTCGCCGTCGGGGCCGGACAGGACGACGGCCCGCACGTCGTCGGGGAGCCGGCCCTCGGCCAGGTCGCCGGACGGGTGGCGGTGGTGGACCAGCACGTCCTCGGGACCCGGCCCCACGAGCAGCACGGTCCCCGGCGGGGCGCAGCCCGTCAGGTAGCGGACGTTGGCGGGCCTGGAGACGAGCGCCGCCGCCGATCCGGCCGCCGCGCAGCGGTCCCGGAGGCGTTCCCTGCGGGCAGCGTGCACCTCGGACATGTGGCGAGCGTACGTCGCGGGCCGCCGGTCGGCCTGTCGAGAGCCGCCGGGCGGTGACCACCCGGCGGCTACCAGGCGGGCGGGCCCTGGAGGCTGCGGGTGACGACGCCGTCGAGCGCGGCGGCGGCCGCGGCGACGTCGAGGTGGGAGTTGTCGATGATGGGCAGCCCCGAGCCGTACCAGCCGGCCATGCGGCCGTGGATGCGGGCGACCTCCTCGTCCGACAGGCGCCGGTTGCCGCTGCGCTGGGCGTTGCGGGCCAGCACGACGTCGAGGCCGGGGAGGAGGACGACGGGCAGCAGACCGGGCCCCACGTGCCGCTTCCAGCCGCCGAGGCCGACGACCGGGCGGTCGGGGAAGACCGCGTCGTCGATGATGCAGGAGATGCCGTTCGCCAGGAAGTTGCGGGCCGCGAAGCCGCAGGTGCGGCGGGCGAGGCGGTACTGCGCCTCGGAGTGGTCGTTCCACCCGGACTGCGGGTCGGCGAAGCCGGAGCGGACCCACTCGCGGACGTCGTCCAGGCTGATGTGGGCGGTCGGTACGCCCCGGTGGTCGGCCCAGTGCCGGGCGATGGTCGTCTTGCCCGCGCCGGCCGCGCCGATCAGCAGGACCGCGACGGGGCCGTGCGTGGTGCCCGTGAACGGCGCGCCGCCGCCGGCGCCGGGCTGCGGGGGCGGCGGGACCGGGTGCTGGACGGGGGCTCCCTGGGCCATCGGGAAGTGGCCGGTGGTGCCCGGGGGCTGCGGCGGCGGCCCTGGCTGCCCGGCCTGCTGCCCACCGTGCGGCGGTGGCAGCGGCGCACCCACGGCATGCTGCATCGAGGCCACTCCGTCCGTACAAGAGCTTTCAGGTTCGACCGAACGGTACCGTCAACGGCCGCAGTTGTGTGAACGGCCGGGCAGCCCACGAGGTGCCCGGCCGTTCGGGATCCGCCGTCCCGTGCGCGTGCGGGCCTACGCGGAGATCTCCGCGTAGGCCGCGAGGAGCACCCCGGGGTCGGGGGCCTCCAGGACGGTCGGCTTGGCGAGGCCGTCCAGCACGATGAAGCGCAGCCGGTCGGCGCGCGACTTCTTGTCCACCTTCATGGTCTCCAGCAGCCGCGGCCACTGGTCGCCGCGGTAGGTCAGCGGCAGGCCGACGGACCCCAGCACGGAGCGGTGGCGGTCGGCGGTGGCGTCGTCCAGACGCCCGGCCAGGCGGCCGAGTTCGGCGGCGAACACCATGCCGATGGAGACGGCGGCGCCGTGCCGCCAGTTGTAGCGCTCGTTCTTCTCGATGGCGTGGCCGAGGGTGTGGCCGTAGTTGAGGATCTCGCGCAGGCCCGACTCCTTGAGGTCCGCGGAGACCACCTCGGCCTTGACGCGGATGGCGCGTTCGAGGAGCTCGGCGGTGTGCGGCCCCTCGGGGCCGCGGGCGGCGGCCGGGTCCTGCTCGATCAGGTCCAGGATCACGGGGTCGGCGATGAAGCCGGCCTTGATGATCTCGGCGAGACCGCTGACGTAGTCGTTGACCGGCAGCGACTCCAGCGCCGCGAGGTCGCAGAGCACCCCGGCGGGCGGGTGGAAGGCGCCGACGAGGTTCTTGCCCTCGGCGGTGTTGATGCCGGTCTTGCCGCCGACCGCGGCGTCCACCATGCCGAGCACGGTGGTCGGCACGGCGACCCAGCGGACCCCGCGCAGCCACGTCGCCGCGACGAACCCGGCGAGGTCGGTGGTGGCACCGCCGCCGACGCCGACGATGACATCCGTACGGGTGAAGCCCGACTGCCCGAGCGCCCGCCAGCAGTACGCCGCGACCTCGGTGGTCTTGGCCTCCTCGGCGTTGGGCACCTGGATGGCGACGGCCTCGTAGCCCTGCTCCGCCAGGTCCTCGCGCAGCGCCTGGCCGGTGGCCTCCAGGGCCTCGGGGTGGATGACGGCGACCCGCACCGCCTTGTCGCCGATCAGGCCCGGCAGCTCGCCGAGCAGCTGCCGGCCGACCAGCACCTCGTACGGCTCGGTGCCCGCACTGCCCCCGACCTGGATGCGGATGGGGGCGTGGGCGGCGTGCTCCGTCATGCGTTCTTCAGCTCCAGTGCGTCCAGGACGGCGTCCGCGACGTCCTCGGGGGTCCGGCCCTCCGTGCTGACCACGGCGCGGGCGACCTCGGTGTACAGCGGGCGGCGGGCCTCCATCAGCTCGCGCCACTGCCGCCGCGGGTTGACGGCGAGCAGCGGGCGGGCGGTGTCGAGGCCGACGCGCTTGACCGCCTCGGCGACGTCCATGTCGAGGAAGACCACGGGCAGCCCGGCGAGCAGCTTGCGGGTGCCCTCGTCGAGGATCGAGCCGCCGCCGAGCGCGAGCACGCCCCGGTGCTCGGCGAGCGCGACGCGGACGGCCCCGGCCTCCAGCGCGCGGAAGTGCTCCTCGCCGTCCTCGACGAAGATGTCCGCGATCGGCCGGCCCTCGGCCTCGACGATGTCGGCGTCGGTATCGCGGCAGGTCGTGCCCAGCCGCAGGGCGATCAGCTCGCCGACGGTGCTCTTGCCGACCCCCATCGGGCCGATCAGGACGACGACCGGGCCGCTCATCGGATCACCAGGTTGTCGAGGTAGCCGCGCACGTTGCGACGGGTCTCGGTGAGGCTGTCGCCGCCGAACTTCTCCGCGACCGCGTCGGCCAGGACCAGGGCGACCATCGCCTCGGCGACGATGCCCGCGGCCGGGACGGCGCAGACGTCGGAACGCTGGTGGTGGGCCTGGGTGGCCTCGCCGGTGGTCACGTCCACGGTGGCCAGGGCACGCGGCACGGTGGCGATGGGCTTCATCGCGGCACGCACCCTCAGCAGCTCGCCGGTGCTCAGGCCGCCCTCGGTACCGCCGGAACGGCCCGTGGAGCGGCGGATGCCGTCCTGGGTGGCGACGATCTCGTCGTGCGCCTTGGAGCCGGGGACGCGGGCGAGCTCGAAGCCGTCGCCGACCTCGACGCCCTTGATGGCTTGGATGCCCATGAGGGCGGCGGCCAGCCGGGCGTCCAGCCGGCGGTCCCAGTGCACGTGGCTGCCGAGGCCGACGGGCACGCCGTAGGCGAGCACCTCGACGACGCCGCCGAGCGTGTCGCCGTCCTTGTGGGCCTGGTCGATCTCGGCGACCATCCGCTTGCTCGCGTCCGCGTCGAGGCAGCGCACGGGGTCGGCGTCGAGCCTGTCGACGTCGGCGGGGGTGGGGTAGACCCCGTACGGGGCCTTGGCCGCGGCGAGCTCCACCACGTGGGAGACGATCTCGATGCCCGCCGTCTCCTTGAGGTAGGAGCGGGCCACGGCGCCGAGCGCGACACGGGCCGCGGTCTCGCGGGCGGAGGCGCGCTCCAGGATCGGCCGGGCCTCGTCGAAGCCGTACTTCTGCATGCCCGCGAGGTCGGCGTGGCCGGGGCGCGGCCGGGTCAGCGGGGCGTTGCGCGCGAGCCCGGCGAGGACCTCGGGGTCCACCGGATCGGCCGCCATGACCTGCTCCCACTTGGGCCACTCGGTGTTCCCCACCATGATCGCGACCGGGGAGCCCATGGTGAGCCCGTGGCGCACGCCGCCGAGGAAGGTGACCTGGTCCTGCTCGAACTTCATACGGGCACCGCGGCCATAGCCGAGCCGCCGCCGCGCGAGGTGGTCCGCCACCATCTCGGTGGTGATCGGCACGCCGGAGGGCAAGCCCTCCAGCGTCGCGACGAGTGCGGGGCCGTGCGACTCCCCCGCGGTCAGCCAGCGCAACCTGCTCAACGGTGCTCGCTCCTTCATCATCGCCCGGACCGCGGCGAGGCGGACCGGACCATCCGTGCGTAAACCGATCCTTTCACGTCCGGCGGCGAGGGCGGGGCGCGGTCCGCTGGGCGGACAGCGCCGTGGACACCTCCGGACCGGTCAGGGGTGGTGCAGCGCCGCCTCGCCGGCCGCCCGCATGGCCGCCAGGGGGGCCGGCTTGCGGCCGGTCATCAGCTCCACCTGCAGCACCGCCTGGTGCACCAGCAGGTCGAGTCCGCCGACGACGGCCCCTCCCCGCTCCGCCCAGGCCGACGCCAGGGTGGTGGGCCAGGGGTCGTACAGCACGTCGAAGAGCGTGCCGGGCCGCTCCGGCACGGCGGCGGCGAGCGCGTCGGCGGTGCCGGCCGGCGTCGTGGAGATCACCAGGGGCGCGGCCAGGGCCTGCTCGGCGTCCTCCCAGGGGGCCGTCCGCACGGCCACGCCGAGGCGCTCGCCCCACTGCCGCATCTCGCCGGCGCGGGTGTCGCTGCGCACGTACGCGGTGACCTCGCCGTCGCAGATCTGCGCCAGCGCGGCCAGCGCGGACGAGGCGGTCGCCCCGGCGCCGAGCACGGCGGCGGAGCCGACGCGTCCGACGCCGCGCTCGCGCAGGGCCGCCACCATCCCGGGGATGTCGGTGTTGTCGCCCAGCCGGCGTCCGTCCTCGGTGAGCACCAGCGTGTTGACGGCCTCGACGGCCGAGGCGGTGTCGCTGACCTCGTCCAGCAGCGGGATGACCGCCCGCTTGAGCGGCATGGTCAGCGACAGCCCGGCCCAGCGTCCGCCGCCGGGCAGCTCGGCCAGCCGGGCCAGGAAACCGGGCAGCGCGGCCTCGTCGACCTCGAAGCGGTCGTACGTCCAGTCGTCCAGCCCCAGTTCCGCGTAGGCGGCGCGGTGCAGCACCGGGGAGAGGGAGTGCGTGATCGGCGATCCGAGGACCGCTGCCCTAGGCACGCGCGGCCTCCCGCGGGCTCTTCGTCATGGGCTGGTCCCCTCGGCTGCGTGGTGTCCGTCGATCCGGGCCGCCCCTGTCCGGCCGGCGGCGGGGACGCCCGGTCGAGTCTAGGGCCTCAAGATCCGCCCGGTCGGGGCGGCGGTCGGGACGGCAGCGGGGCGCCGCACGGGGGACGTTCCCCGTGCGGCGCCCCGGCGGCGGCTCAGCCGTTGTGCTTCTTGTCGAACTCCCTGGCGAGCTTGTCGTGTTCCGCGAGTGTCTCCGTGAACTTGGTCGTGTGCCCGTCGAGGGAGATGAAGTAGTACCACTTGCCCGGTTCGGGATCCATGGCCGCGGCCAGCGCCTTCGCGCCGGGGTTGCCGATCGGCCCCGGCGGGAGCCCCCGGTAGTAGTACGTGTTGTAGGCGTCGTCGTAGGTACGGAGCTCCTTGAGCGAGAGGTTGATCTCGCTCTGGTTCTTCAGGTAGTTGTACGTCGAGTCGAACTCGAGCTTGCCGTTGGTCTCGGTGTTGGTCGGCTTGAGGCGGTTGTAGACGACCCGCGACATCTTCCGGAAGTCCTCGTCCGACTTGCCCTCGGCCTGCACCAGGCTGGCCAGGGTGACGACCTGCAGCGGTGACTCCAGCCCGAGTTTCTCGGCCTTCGCCTCGACGTCGTACTTGGTGTACTGCTTCTTGGCGTTGGTGACCATGCTGCGCAGCAGGTCGGCGGGCTTGGTGTCCTTGCCGACGCTGTAGCGGCTCGGCCAGAGGAAGCCCTCCAGCGGATCCTTGATGTCCTTGTTGTCGTCCGCCCAGTCGGGCAGCCCGAGCTTGCCGACCTGGTCCTTGGCGACCTTGGCGGTGGCGCCCTTGTCGAGTCCCAGTTTGGCGTCGATGATCGCGTAGATCTGCACGTCGCGCAGGCCCTCGGCGATGACCAGGACGTTCTGCGACTTCGGGTCGAGCATCATCGTGACGGCGCTGGACGCGGCCATCTCCTTGTGCAGGACGTAGACGCCCGCCTGGATGGAGTTGCCCTCCGGGTTCTTGCTGACGGCCGCCGTGAAGGCGTCGACGCTCTTGACCACGCCGGCCTTCTTGAGGATGTTGCCGATCTGGATGCCGCTCGCGCCCTGCGGTACCTCGACCTGGACCTCGCCGCTGCCCTGCCCCGCGAAGTCCGGGGGCGGGCCGAAGTTGCTCTGGTAGTAGCGGTAGCCGAACCAGCCGGCCCCGGCGATGCCGCCGCCGAGGACGACCAGCACGACCAGGCACGCCATGCCGGAGCGGCGCTTCTTGCCGCCCTGCCCGGTCTTGCCGCCCCTGCCGGCGCGGCCGCGCCGGTCGTTGCGGCCCGGCTGCGGCTCGTCGTCCTCGTCGTCGTCCGCGCCGGAGAAGAAGGAGTGGTCGTCGGCGGCGCCCACCTCGTCGTCCCAGAGCGGGGCTTCCTGCTCGGCCGGCCGGGGGCGCTGTGGCCGCTGCTGCGGTTGCGGCTGAGGCTGCTGCGGCTGCTGTTGCTGAGGCTGCTGCTGGTACTGGGGCTGCTGTTCCGGGTAGCGCTGGTCGGGCCGCTGCGGGGGCGGGTAGCCGCCCTGCCCGTAGTAGTCGGGCTGCTGCTGGCCGCCGTACCCGTCCTGGCCGTAGCCGGCCGGGGCGCCCCAGGAGTCGTACTGCTGCTGCGGGTCGTACGCGTACTGCTGCTGCTGACCGGTGTCGCCGTAGGGGTCCCAGCCGCCCTGCTGCGAGTACTGAGGGTGGTGCTGCTGGTTCTGCGGGTGCTGATGTTGCTGCTGGTTCTGTTGCTGCTGGTTCTGCGGGTGCTGATGTTGCTGCTGCTGGTACTGGGAATACTGCTGTTGCTGCTGGTGCTGCTGCTGTCCCCATTGGTCACCGAAGAGAGGGTCTTCGGGGTGCCATGCTTCGGAGCCCGGGCTCCGGCCATAGTCAGTCATCGATCCCCTACGGTTCGGTTCGCGAGGCGGCAGCCGGCCGGCGCTTGTGGCGCGGGCGGGAGGGTCCCGACCCGTCGGCACCCACGGATTCCAGCTGTGGAGCCGCCGTGCTGCGCGGAACGTTACCGTACCGCGATCAGATAAACGGTTCGACGCTCTCGCCCGGCTCTTTACCAGACACCCGTTCGGTCTCGAGGGCGCTCTGGAGGATGACCACGGCCGCCGCCTGGTCGACGACGGAACGTCCCTTCTTGGCCTTGACGCCCGATGCGCGCAGGCCCTGGGTGGCCGTGACGGTGGTCATCCGCTCGTCAACGAGGCGCACCGGAACGGGGGAGATGATCTTCGCCACATCCTGGGCGAACTCGCGGGCCTTGGCCGCGGCCGGCCCCTCCCGCCCGCTGAGCGAGCGGGGCAGGCCGACCAGCACCTCGATCGGCTCGTACTCCTCGATGATCTGCGCGATGCGACGGCGCGCGGCCGGGACGTCCCGGCCGGGAACCGTCTCGACGGGTGTGGCGATCAGCCCGTCGGGGTCGCACGAGGCGACCCCGATGCGGGCGTCCCCGACGTCGATCGCGATCCTGCGACCCCTGCGCATCGACGACCTCAGGCAGTCTCGGCGACGAGGCGCTGCACGGCGGCGATGGCCTCGCCGACCGCGTCCGCGTTCTGGCCGCCGCCCTGGGCGACGTCCGGCTTGCCGCCACCGCCGCCGCCGAGGGTCTTGGCGGCGGTGCGGACCAGCTCGCCGGCCTTCAGGCCGCGCTCACGGGCGGCCTCGTTGGTGGCGATGACGGTCAGCGGACGGTCGTTGGCGACGGTGAACAGGGCCACGACGGCAGCGCGGCCGCCGCTGATCCGCTGGCGGACGTCCAGGACGAGCTTGCGCAGGTCGTCCGCGCCGGTGCCGTCCGGCACCTGGCCGGTGACCAGGGCCACACCCTTGACGTCCTGGGCGGAGGCGGCGAGCCCGGCGGCGGCCTGCAGGACCTTCTCGGCGCGGAAGCGCTCGATCTCCTTCTCGGCCTCCTTGAGCTTGGCGAGCATGCCGGAGATCTTCTCCGGGAGCTCCTCCGGACGGCCCTTGACCAGCTGCTGGAGCTGGGCCACGACCGTGTGCTCGCGGGCGAGGAAGTTGTACGCGTCCACGCCGACCAGGGCCTCGACCCGGCGCACGCCGGAACCGATCGAGGACTCGCCGAGCAGCTTCACCAGGCCCAGCTGGGCGGTGTTGTGGACGTGCGTGCCGCCGCAGAGCTCCTTGGAGTAGTCGCCGATCGTCACGACGCGCACCCGCTCGCCGTACTTCTCGCCGAACTCGGCGATGGCGCCCGCCTTCTTGGCCTCGTCGATGCTCATGATCTCGGCGGTGACGTCGAGTTCGCGGGAGAGCACGGCGTTGATCTTCTGCTCGACGTCCGTCAGCACACTGCCCGGCACGGCGGCCGGCGAGCCGAAGTCGAAGCGGAAACGGCCCGGGGAGTTCTCCGAACCGGCCTGGGCGGCGGTGGGGCCGAGCGCGTCGCGCAGCGCCTGGTGGGTGAGGTGGGTGGCGCTGTGGGCGCGGGCGATGGCACGGCGGCGGCCGAGGTCGATCTTGCCGAACGCGGCGGAGCCGACGGTCACCTCGCCGACCTGGACGCTGCCCTTGTGCACGGTGACGCCGGGCACGGGCTGCTGCACGTCGCGCACCTCGATGACGGCGCCCGAGTCGGTGCGGATGCGGCCGGTGTCGGCGAGCTGGCCGCCACCCTCGGCGTAGAAGGGGGTGCGGTCGAGGATGACCTCGACCTCGTCGCCCTCGTTGGCGGCCGGCGAGGGCACACCGTCGACCAGCAGGCCGACGACACTGGCCTCGCCCTCGTTGTCGGTGTACCCGGTGAAGACGGTGCTCCCGGCCGCGTCGGCGATGGAGCGGTACGCCGACATGTCGACATGACCGCTCTTCTTCACCAGGGCGTCGGCCTTGGCGCGGTCCCGCTGCTCCTTCATCAGGCGGCGGAACCCGTCCTCGTCCACCGACAGGCCCTGCTCGGCGGCCATTTCGAGGGTGAGGTCGATCGGGAAGCCCCAGGTGTCGTGGAGCAGGAAGGCCTTGTCGCCGGAGAGCACACCGGAACCGGCGGACTTGGCCTCGGTGACGGCGGTGTCCAGCACATTGGTGCCGGCCTTCAGCGTCTTGAGGAAGCGGGTCTCCTCGGCGAGGGCGACCGTCTCGATGCGCTTGCGGTCCTCGACGAGCTCCGGGTACTGCTGACCCATCGTCTTGATGACGGTGTCGACGAGGTCGCCGACGACGGCGTCCGTGGCACCGAGCAGCCGCATGTTGCGGATGGCGCGGCGCATGATGCGGCGCAGCACGTAGCCGCGGCCCTCGTTGCCGGGGGTGACGCCGTCGCCGATCAGCATGACGGAGGTGCGCATGTGGTCGGCGACCACGCGCAGCGAGACGTCGGAGTCGTGCGCGGCGCCGTAGGCGACGCCGGTGAGCTCGGTGGCCTTGTCGATGACCGCGCGCAGGGTGTCGGTCTCGTACATGTTCTGCACGTCCTGCAGGATCATGGCGAGACGCTCGAGACCGAGACCGGTGTCGATGTTCTGCGCGGGCAGGTCGCCGAGGATCGGGAACTCCTCCTTGCCGGTCCCCTCCCCGCGCTCGTACTGCATGAAGACCAGGTTCCAGATCTCCACGTACCGCTCGTCGTTGACGGCAGGGCCGCCCTCGACGCCGAACTCGGGGCCGCGGTCGTAGTTGATCTCGGAGCACGGGCCGCAGGGTCCGGGGACGCCCATGGACCAGAAGTTGTCCTTCATGCCCAGGCGCTGGATGCGCTCGGCGGGCACGCCCACGACCTCGCGCCAGATCTGCTCGGCCTCGTCGTCGTCCTTGTAGACGGTGATCCACAGCCGCTCGGGGTCGAGACCGTAACCGCCGTCCGCCACGGAGCTGGTGAGCAGCTCCCAGGCGAACTTGATGGCGCCTTCCTTGAAGTAGTCGCCGAACGAGAAGTTGCCGCACATCTGGAAGAACGTGCCGTGGCGGGTGGTCTTGCCGACCTCTTCGATGTCGGGCGTGCGGACGCACTTCTGCACGCTGGTGGCGCGCGGGAAGGGCGGCTTGACCTCACCCAGGAAGTAGGGCTTGAACGGGACCATGCCCGCGGGCACCAGAAGGAGCGTGGGGTCGTCGGCGATGAGCGACGCCGACGGCACGACGGTGTGCCCGCGCTCTTCGAAGAAACGCAGCCAGCGGCGGCGGATTTCTGCCGACTCCATCAGTGTTCGTCCTTCCGGTGGTGGTACGCGATCTCCGGCCGCTGGGCCGGCATGTCGAGGTCGGGGGCCGGACGGCCCAGTTGGTCGTTGAGCTGTTCCTCGCGCTCGGTCATCCCGGCGCGGACGTCCTGCGCGAAGGTGCGCAGCCGGTCCCCGGCCTCGAGGGCCTTGTCGGCCGCCTTCGCCGCGAGGCTCTCGGGGGTCAGGCTGCGGATCTTGCGATGGACCTTGTTGGTGGCCCACACCCCGGCGGCGGCACCGGCGGTGAACCAGAAGGCACGGCGGAACATGCAGGTCAGCCCCTTGACTTACGGCTGCGGGCGGACGGAAGCGTCCGGCCGACGACCACGGTGCGCTTCTTGGCGGCGCCCTTGGCCTGGAGGGTGACCGCACGCCGCACGCCGTAGCCGAAGGCCGCGACCTTCACGAGGGGGCCTCCGAAGGTGGAGGCGACGGTCGTGGACAGGGCGGAGGCGTTCGCGGTCACCTCGGCGACGTCGGAGGTGATGGTGTCCACGCGGGCCAGCTGGGCGTGGGCGGAACGGACCGCCTCGGAGGCCTCGCCGAGCAGCGGCACGGCCTGGTCGGTCACCTCCGCCACGAGGCGGGTGGCCTGACGGAGCGCCTGCGCGAGCCGCACGAGTGCCACGGCGAGGAACGACACCAGGATCGCCCAGAAGACGGCCACGATGAGGCCGGCCACCTCTCCACCGGACACGCTGCCACTCCCTCGGATCCACCGCGCCAACCAGGTACCGATCAGATACCGACCTTATCGCGACGGGCAGCACGCTCCGTACCGCATTGCGGGCCGGGGCCGCCCCCCACCGGCCCGGGCGACGGGGCCCGGACTGTACGTTCCGCTTATTTGACGATACCCTCCGTGACCCATGCGCCATGAGACGACGCCCGGCAACCTGCCGTGCGAGCTGAACCACTTCGTCGGCCGGCGGCGCGAGCTCGACGAGGTGGCCCGCCTGCTGGAGCGGGCCCGGATGGTGACGGTGACCGGCGTGGGCGGGGTCGGCAAGACCCGGCTCGCGCTGCGCGCGGCGGCCGGGCTGCGCACCGGGTTCGCCGACGGGGTCTGGCTGGCCGAGCTGGGGGCCGTACGGGATCCGGGGCTGGTGGACCACGCCGTGGCGGACGCGCTCGGCCTCACCGACCACACCACGCGCGGCCCCCGGGCCGCGCTCGGCGCTTTCCTGGCCCGCCGCGAGCTGCTGCTCGTCCTGGACTGCTGCGAGCCGCAGGTGGAGGCTGCGGCGGAGCTGGCCGAAGCGATGCTGCGGCGGGCACCGGGACTGCGGTTGCTGGCCACCAGCCGGCAGCCGCTGGGGGTGGCCGGCGAGCACATCGTGGCGCTGGAGCCGCTGAGCGACGCCGACGAGGCGGTGGAGCTGTTCGCCGACCGGGCGGCCGCGGTGCTGCCGGGCTTCACCGTGGACGCCGGCAACCGGGCCGAGGTGGAGGAGCTGTGCCGCCACCTGGACGGCATCCCGCTGGCGCTGGAACTGGCGGCGGGCCGCGTGCGGGCGCTGTCGGTGCGGCAGATCACCGGGCGGCTGGACGACCGTTTCCGGCTGCTCACCCGGCGCGGCGGCACGGGCGGTCCCGAACGGCACCGCGCGCTGCGCACCACCATCGGGTGGAGCCACGAGCTGTGCACCCCGCGCGAACGGCTGCTGTGGGCACGGCTGTCGGTGTTCGCCGGGGACTTCGACCTCGACGCCGCCGAATACGTCTGCGCGGGCGGCGAGGTGACCGCCGACGCGATGGTGGACCTCCTGGCGGACCTGGTGGACAAGTCGGTGGTGCTGCGCCGCGAGGACGCGGGCGTGGTGCGCTACCTGCTGCTGGACACCGTGCGCGAGTACGGGCTGGGCTGGCTGCGCGAGCTGGGCGAGGAACGGCGGCTGCGGACCCGGCACCGCGACTGGTACCTGGGGTTCGCCACCTGGGGCGAGATGGAGTGGTTCGGCGCACGGCAGGAGGAGGTCTCGGCCGGCACCGAGCGGGAGCTGGCCAACCTGCGGGCCGCGCTGGAGTTCTCCCTGGAGGTCCCCGAGGAGCTGCGGACCGGGCAGTACCTGGCGGCGAGCCTGTGGTTCTTCTGGGTCGGCTGCGGCCGGCTCGCCGAGGGCCGGTACTGGCTGGAGCGCGCTCTGGCGGCCGACCACGAGCCCACGGGGCAGCGCGCCAAGGCGCTGTGGGTGTGCGGTTACGTCTCGATCCTCCAGGGCGACGGCACCGCGGCGCTGGGCATGCTGTACGAGTGCCGGGAGCAGGCACTGGCCACCGGCGACGCGACGGCGGTGGCGTACGCGGTCCACCGCATGGGGTGCGGGGCGCTGCTCAGCGACGACCTGCCGCGCGCCAGGGCGCTGTTCGAGGAGGCGCTGGGGCACTACCGGACGCTGGGCGAGCTCAACAGCAACGTCATCATGGCCGAGGTCGAGCTGGCGATGGCGGTGGCCTTCGAGGGGGACCTGGAGGGCGGGATCGAGCTCTGCGAGCACATCCGCGAGGTCTGCGAGGACCACGGGGAGCGCTGGGCGCTGGCGTACGCGCTCTACACGCGGGCGGTCATCGCCTGGTGGCAGGACGACCCCGTGCTCGCCGCCGAACTGGCGGCCGAGTGCGTGCGGATCAACCACGCCTTCCGCGACATGGTGGGCATCGTGCTCGGCATCGAGCTGCTCGCGCTGCTGCGGGTCCCGGGGGACGCCCGGGAGGCGGCGGTGCTGCAGGGCGCGGCAGGCGGCATCTGGCGGCTCGTCGGGCTGCCGGTGTTCGGCTCGCGCCACTTCGGCATCCCCCACCAGCGCTGCGAGGAACTGGCCCGCGCCGAGCTGGGCCGGGTCGGCTACGAGGGCGCGTACGCCGAGGGTGGCGTCCTCGACCTCGACGCGGCCGTCGCCAGGGCCCTGACCGGGCTGCCCCCGACACGAACCGGCCCGCGTCCGCCCCGCGGTCCCGTGCCACCCGCCGATTCGCTGCCCGCGGGCGCGCCGCTCGGCCGGTCCGCCCAGGACTGACCGGGGCGAGCAGGGTCACCCCGGGCACGCGAAAGCCCCGGCGCCCCGCCGGAAGGGCGGGGCGCCGGGGCTGACGTGCGTGCCGGGTGGGGCAGGCGTCAGCGAGCGTAGTACTCGACGACGAGCTGCTCGTCGCAGATCACGGGGACCTCACGACGGTTCGGCAGACGGTCCAGGCGGAACGCCAGCGCCTGCAGGTTGACCTGCAGGTACTTCGGGGTCTCGCCCTCGCCGGCCCAGCCGCCCTCACGGGCGACCTGGAACGGGGTCTTGGCGCGGGAGCGCTCGCGCACCATCACGACGTCGTCGGGGGTGACGCGGAACGACGGCTTGTCGACCTTGTGGCCGTTGACCTCGATGTGGCCGTGGACGACCATCTGGCGGGCCTGGTAGATCGTGCGGGCCAGGCCGGCGCGCAGGACGAGGGCGTCCAGGCGGCGCTCGAGCTCGACGATCAGGGCCTCGCCGGTCTTGCCGCTGACCTTGCGGGCGCGGTCGTAGGCACGGGCCATCTGGCGCTCGGAGATGTCGTACTGCGCGCGCAGACGCTGCTTCTCCAGCAGTCGGACCTTGTAGTCGCTGTTCTGCTTGCGGCCACGGCCGTGCTCGCCCGGCGGGTAGGGACGGGCCTCGAAGTACTTGACGGCCTTCGGCGTCAGGGCGATGCCGAGGGCACGCGACTTCTTGACCTTGGGACGCGACTGGTTCACGTTTCCCAGACCTCCATGTAAGTTAGGTAAGGCTTACCTTAGCGAAGGAGATCGTATGTCTCGCCCTGGGAACACCACGCGCATCACGGACGGAATGGACGCCGCACACGGCGCCGCCGGCGCCACGGCGGGCGCCGACTTGACGGGGGTCCGATCAGCTCATGGTCAGCCGCGTCCCAGCGGGCATGAAACCGCCCGACTGCCGTCAGCAGCCGAGCGCACACGAACTCTCGTACAGAGTACCGCCTCCGCCATCCTGGTGATTCCCGGCCTGGTGCCCGACCTCCCCGAGCTCATGGTCCCGGACGAGCGGATCGTGGGCACCGACGGCGACCTGTTCCTGCTGTTCCCCGCGGAATCGCCCGCCGTGCGGGCCGCCACGCACGCCGAGGACGACGACCTCACGGCTGTGCTCGACATCACTGACGTCGCCCCGGTCGCGGTGCCCGGACGCATCCGCGGCCGCGCCTGGATCGCGGGCTGGCTCACCGTCGCGCGCGACCTGCCGGCCCCGGCGGGGAAGGTGCGGCTGCGACTGGAGGTCGGCGAGGCGTCGCTGGACGACCTGTGGGGCGCGGAGCAGGTGGAGCCGGACGAGTTCGCCGCGGCCCGCCCCGACCCGCTCGTCGACCACGAGGCGGACCTGCTGCAGCACCTGGCGGCCGCCCACGCCGACCAGGTGGGCCGGCTGTGCGCGCTCGCCGGCGGCACCGGCGCCTGCCGCAGCACGCCGACCACCGCGGTGCCGCTCGCCCTGGACCGCTTCGGGCTGCGGGTGCGCTTCACCGGCGAGGACGGCACCTTCGACGCCCGCTTCGAGTTCCTGGAGCCCGTACGGGGCCACGCCGACCTGCACCGGGCCATGCACTCCCTCTTCGACGCCGCGCAGGAGGCCGCGGCCGCACAGGAGCGCCGACCCGGCCCCGACCCCGGCGCACCTGGCCCCAGAGCACCTGGCCCCACCGGGCGTGGCGCTACTCCCCCGCCAGCCGCTCCCTGACCCGTTCCAGGACGTCGGCGTAGCGGGCCTCAGCGCCGTAGCGCGTCGGCTCGTAGTAGCGCCGGCCGTGGATCTCGTCCGGCGCGTACTGCTGGGCGGCGATGGCACCGGGCAGATCGTGCGGGTACTGGTAGCCCTGGCCGTGCCCGAGTTTCGCGGCGCCCTTGTAGTGGCTGTCGCGCAGATGCGCCGGGACCGGCCCCGCCTTGCCCGCGCGCACGTCGGCGAGCGCGGCCCCGATGGCCGTCGTCGCCGCGTTGGACTTGGGGGCCAGGGCGAGCGCGATCGTGGCGTGGCTGAGGGTCAGCGCGGCCTCCGGGAAGCCGATCATCGCCACCGCCTGGGCCGCGGCGACCGCCGTGGGCAGCGCGGTCGGGTCGGCCAGGCCGATGTCCTCGCTCGCGGAGATCATCAGCCGGCGGGCGATGAACCGCGGGTCCTCCCCCGCCTCGATCATGCGGGCCAGGTAGTGCAGGGCGGCGTCCACGTCCGAGCCGCGGATGGACTTGATCAGGGCGCTGGCCACGTCGTAGTGCTGGTCGCCGTCGCGGTCGTACTTCACGGCGGCACGGTCGACGGTCTCCTCGAGGGTGCTCAGGGAGATCTCCGGCTCGCCCTTCGCCAGGGCGGCGCCCGCACCGGCCTCCAGGGCGGTCAGCGCCCGGCGGGCGTCCCCGCCGGCGATCCGCAGCAGGTGCTCCTCGGTGTCCTCGGGCAGCGTGACCGCGCCCTCCAGCCCGCGCTCGTCGGCGAGCGCCCGCCGCAGCAGGCCGCGCAGGTCGTCGTCGGTCAGCGGCTCCAGGGTGAGCAGCAGGGACCGGGACAGCAGCGGGGAGATGATCGAGAAGTACGGGTTCTCGGTGGTGGCGGCGATCAGGGTGACCCAGCGGTTCTCGACGGCGGGGAGCAGGGAGTCCTGCTGCGCCTTGCTGAACCGGTGGATCTCGTCCAGGAAGAGCACGGTGTCGCGGCCGTAGCCACCGGACTCGCGTTTGGCGCTCTCGATGACCGCGCGGACCTCCTTGACGCCCGCGGTGATCGCCGACAGCTCGACGAAGCGCTTGTTGGTGGCGTGGCTGACGACGTAGGCGAGGGTCGTCTTGCCGATGCCCGGCGGACCCCAGAGGATCACCGAGGACGGTCCCGCCGGTCCGCCGCCGCCCTCGCCGACCAGGCGCCGCAGCGGCGACCCGGGCCTGAGCAGATGGCCCTGCCCCACGACCTCGTCGAGGGTGCGCGGGCGCATCCGTACGGCCAGGGGGCTGCCTCCGGGCTCCCTCGACTGGCGTTCCTCTGCGGCGGCGGTGAACAGGTCGGGCTCCACGGCAAGGAAGCCTATGTCACGGCACCGACACCGCGGCCCCGCCGTCAGATCAGGGTGCTCCAGTACGTCCACCAGCGGGTCAGGATCGCCACCGCGATCACGCCGTACCAGAGGACGGGGACGACCCAGTGGAACTCCAGCACCAGGTCCCGGACGCGCGCGGGCGCCGGGATGATCTCGTGCTTGAGGTTGTGGACGAGGGTGTACCAGAACAGCGCGATGGTGACGACCCACGCCAGCGAGCACCACAGGCACAGCGAGCCGATGTTGTACAGCGACTGGTACTGCAGCCATGTGACGAAGCCGACGCCGAAGAGCGTCCCGGCCTGCAGTCCGAGCCAGAACCAGCGACGGTAGCGGGCGCCGGCGAGCATTCCCACGGCGAGGGCGATGACGACCGGGTAGGCGACCATGCCGATCATCGGGTTGGGGAAGCCGAAGGCGTGCGCCTGCTCGCTCTTCATGATGTTGCCGCAGGAGATGATCGGGTTCAGGCTGCAGCCGGGGACGAAGTTCGGGTCCTCCAGCAGCTTGAACTTGTCGATCGTGATGACCCACGAGGCGAGCAGGCCGAGCGCACCGCAGACCACGAGCAGCCAGGTGAAGGCCCTGCCCGCGCCGATGAGCCCGTCCGTGGGCTCCTGGCTCCCCCTGTCGGTGCGAGCCGTGTCAACCACCGTAGTCACCATGTCGCCGTTTCCGTGGGTCGGGAATGTGCCGCACTGCCCAACGCGTCCAACCCGCCGGAAGTGCCGGGTCCCATGGTGCCGTGTCACCCGTGCGAGCGACAACGGCCGGGCGGGAGGGCGGGATTCGGCTGCGCTTCGTGTGGCATCCATCGCCCTGTGTTATCGGCCGCGGCGCAGGTGTGATGGACCGAACCCTCCCGAAAATGCACAGAAATAAGACATATAGGATTCTCAGAGGATCCGGAGATCCGAGGATTCACTTCGACGGGGAGAGGTGCCCCATGCGTCGACCCGAGTGGGTGCCCGCAGGGACGGACGTCGAGACGCCGAACGCCGCCCGGGTCTACGACTACTACCTGGGCGGATCCCACAACTTCGAGGCCGACCGCGACATGGCGCGGCAGGCCATGGCACTGTGGCCCGACCTGCCGGTGATCATGCGTGCCAACCGCGCCTTCCTGCGCCGCGCGGTCCAGCACCTCGCCGGCCTGGGCATCACCCGCTTCCTGGACATCGGCTCCGGGATCCCGACCTTCGGCGCCGTGCACGAGGTCGCGCGGGCCGTCCACCCGGAAGCACGCGTGGTGTACGTGGACCTGGACCCGATCGCGGTGGCCCACAGCCGCCTGCTGCTCCAGGACGACCCGCTGAGCGCCATGGTGATGGCCGACATGACCGACACCGGCGACCTGCTCTCCCGGCCCGAGGTCACCGCCCTGCTCGCACCCGGGGAACCGGTGGCGGTGCTGCTGGTGGCGATGCTCCACTTCGTCACCGACGCCGAGGACCCCGCCAAGATCGTGGGCGCGCTGCGCGACGCCGTACCGCCCGGCAGCCATCTGGTGCTCACCCACGCCTCCCGGGACAGCCGCCCCGAGCAGGCGGACTCGCTGGCGGAGCTGTACGCCCGGCGCACCACGACGCCGCTGGTCATGCGGACCAGGAAGGACGTGACGGCGTTCTTCGACGGCTGGGACCTCCTGCCGCCGGGCCTGGTGTGGCTGTCCGAGTGGCGCCCGGAGGACCCCGAGTCGGTGGGGCCGCATCCCGAGCGGATGTCGGGCCTGGCCGGTGTGGGGCGGCGGCCGTGAGGGAGTCCCGCTCCCCCGTCGCGGGACCCGCCCCGGACTTCGCGGACGCCTGGTCGCACCTGCTGCGTTCCGGCCCGGGGCTCGCCCTGCCCCCGCTGACCCTGCACCGGGTGGCGGCCACGACCGCGGAGCTGCTCGGACGGGCGCTGGGCGACCCCACGTGCGACACCGCGCCGGCGGAACAGGCCGGCACGCTGCTGGTGGAGGCCCACTTCACCGACCCCGAGATCCTGGCGGCCGCCGTGGCGCTGCTGCAGATCCAGCCGGCCGCTCCCGACCGGGTACCGGTGGTGGCCGGCGCCTTCGCCTCCGGCTGGGCGGCGGCGCTGCGCGAGCGGACGCTGCGCGAGCAGGAGGCGATCCAGCGCGCGGCCTTCCGGGCCCGTGAGGACGCCGAGCGGGCCCGGCGCGCCTCGGAGGCCCGGTTCCGCGCGCTGTTCGAGCACGCGGCCATCGGCATCGGCATCGCGGACGTGGACGGCACGATCGTGCAGTTCAACCAGGCGCTCCGGGATCTGCTCGGGGCCCGCCCGGAGGACCTGCGGGGCCGCCGGGTCACCGAACTGGTGCACCCCGAGGACGCCCCGGGGGTGTGGGAGGCGTACGACGACCTGGTCAACGGGCGCCGCGAGCGGTTCCAGTGCGACAAGCCGTACTACCGGCGCGACGGCGAGGTGGTGTGGACCCACCTGACCGTCTCGCTGATCCGCGACGAACACGGGGAGCCCCGCTACCAGGTGGCGATGGTGGAGGACATCACCGACCGCTACCGGCTGCAGGAGCGGCTGCGTCACCAGGCCACCCACGACCCGCTGACCGGGCTGCCCAACCGCACGGCGTTCTTCGAGCGGCTGGAGGGCCTCTTCGAGCAGCCGCAGCCCGGCGCGCGCTTCGGCCTGTGCTACGTCGACCTCGACGGCTTCAAGGTCGTCAACGACAGCCTCGGCCACGGGACCGGGGACCAGTTGCTGACGGCCGTGGCCGAGCGGCTGGACGCCGCGCTCGCCCCGCTGGGGCACCTGGTGGCCCGGCTGGGCGGGGACGAGTTCGTGGTGCTGCTGGAGGAGTGCCGCGGCGACCAGGAGGCGGTGGCGGTCGCCAAGCTCGTCCTGACCACGTTCGCACGGCCCTTCCTCGTGGGCGACCAGCAGCTGACGATCGGCGCGAGCGTCGGGGTGCTGGCCCAGCGGATCGCCGCCACGACCCCGGGCGCGGCGGTGCGGGCGGCGGATCTGACGCTGTACCGCTCCAAGGAGGCCGGACGGGGCCGCTGGACGCTCTTCGACCCCCAGCACAACGCGCGCGCCGTGAGCCGGTACGCCATCTCCGTACGGCTGCCGGTGGCGCTGGACCGCGGGGAGTTCTTCATCGACTACCAGCCGCTGTGCTCGCTCGCCGACGGCTCCCTGGTGGCGGTGGAGGCGCTGGTGCGGTGGCGTCACCCGCAGTTCGGGGTGCTGGGGCCGGACGAGTTCGTGGGGACGGCGGAGGAGACCGGGCTGATCATGCCGCTGGGCCGGTGGATCCTGGAGCGCGCGGTCGGGCAGGCGGCCGCCTGGGTGCGGCGCTACGGGGAGGCGGCCCCGCAGATCAACGTCAACCTGGCGGTCCGTCAGATCCGCAACCCCGGCCTGGTGCACGACGTCACGTCGATCCTGGAGAGCACCGGGCTCGAACCCGGGCGCCTGGAGCTGGAGATCACCGAGACCGCCGTGATCGGGCCCGAGGACGAGTCGCTGCGCGCCCTGCAGGCGATCGCCGACGCCGGGGTCTCGCTGGCCGTCGACGACTTCGGCACCGGCTGGTCGAACCTCGCCTACCTGAGGGACCTTCCGGTGTCCGGGCTGAAGATCGCCGGCGCGTTCGTCACCGACCCCCACCGCGCCGGAACGGACGACCTCGTCGGCTGGCGGATCGTCGGCGGGCTGGTGTCGCTGGCGCACGCGCTCGGCCTCACGGTCACCGCCGAGGGCGTGGAGAGCTCCCAGCACGCCAGGCGGCTGCGCTCACTGGGCTGTGACTGGGGCCAGGGCTGGTACTTCGGGCGGCCGATGCGGCCGGAGCGGATCGCCCGGTGGATCGAGCGGGGACGGCCGGAGTGACCCGCGGCCGGGAGGCAGGTGGCCGATGGCCGGTGCACGCACGGCGCGGCCGGCCGGTGGGGACACCGGCCGGCCGCGCGTGACCGTCGGACGGTCAGGCGAGCCGCTCCCGCACGGCGGCGACGACGCCGTCGAGCGGCACCGCGCTCTGCTCGCCGCTCTCCAGGTCCTTCACCTGCACGACACCCTCGGCGAGGTCACGTTCGCCGGCGACGATCGCGAGGCGCGCTCCCGAACGGTTGGCGGACTTCATCGCGTTCTTCAGCCCCTTGCCGCCGAAGGCGAAGTCCGTGGCGACACCCGCCCGGCGCAGCTCGGTGACCACCGCGAACAGCACCCGGCGCGCCTCCTCGCCCATCGGCACCGCGAACGCCTGCGTGGCAGGGGGCAGTTCGAGCTCGATGCCCTCGGCCTCCAGGGCCAGCACCGTACGGTCCACGCCCAGCGCCCAGCCCACCGACGGCAGCGCGGGGCCGCCGATCATCTCGGACAGGCCGTCGTAGCGGCCGCCGCCGCCGACCGCGGACTGCGAGCCGAGGCCGCCGTGCACGAACTCGAAGGTGGTGCGGGTGTAGTAGTCCAGACCGCGCACCAGCTTCGGGTCGTCCTCGTAGGCCACGCCCGCGGCCGTCAGCAGCTCGCGCACCTGCTCGTGGTACGCCTTGCAGGCCTCGCACAGGTGGTCGCGCATCATCGGGGCCCCGACGAGCTGCTTCTGCACGCTGTCGCGCTTGTCGTCCAGGACGCGCAGCGGGTTGATCTCGATCCGCCGGCGGGTGTCCTCGTCGAGGTCGAGGCCGCGCAGGAAGTCCTGGAGGGCGGCCCGGTAGACCGGACGGCACTCGCGGTCGCCCAGCGAGTTCAGCAGCAGGCGGAAGTCACGCAGCCCGAGCGAGCGGTAGGCGTCCACGGCCAGGATGATCAACTCGGCGTCCAGTGCCGGGTCCTCGGCGCCGATCGCCTCGGCGCCGACCTGGGAGAAGTGGCGGTAACGCCCGGCCTGCGGCCGCTCGTAGCGGTAGTACGAGCCGGAGTACCAGAGCTTGACCGGCAGGTTGCCCGCCTTGTGGAGGTTGGCCTCCAGCGCGGCGCGCAGCACGGAGGCGGTGCCCTCGGGGCGCAGCGCCAGCTCGTCGCCGCCCTTGGTGGTGAGGGTGTACATCTCCTTGGTCACGATGTCGGTGGACTCGCCGACGCCGCGGGAGAAGAGCTCGACCTGCTCGAAGCCGGGGGTCTCGACGTAGCCGTACCCGGCCCGCCGCAGCGGCGCGGACAGCGCCTCGCGGACCGCCAGGAACACGGCGGAATCGGGCGGCAGGAGGTCATAGGTGCCCTTGGGGGCCTGGAAGGTGCTCACAGGAGGTCTCTCGTCACATTCCTCGTCGCGGAGGGGCGGGGTGGTCGTCCCCTCCGAGGCCGCGGGCCACCTCCGCCAGGTACGGGTTGGTGGCGCGCTCACGGCCGATGGTCGTCTGGGGTCCGTGGCCGGACAGCACCACGGTCGAGTCGTCGAGCGGCAGGCACACACGGGCCAGCGACACGAACAGCTCGTCCATGGAACCGCCGGGCAGATCGGTGCGGCCGACGGAGCCGGCGAACAGCAGGTCGCCCGAGAAGAACACCGAGGGGATCTCGGCGGTCTCGGGGAGCCTGAAGGTCACCGACCCCTCGGTATGGCCGGGCGCGTGCGCCACGGACAGCTCGAGACCGGCGAGCTCCAGCGTGCTGCCGTCGGTGAGCTCCTTCAGGTCGTCGGGCTCCCCGATGGTCAGTTCGCCGAGCAGCTGCGCGCCGATCGAGCGGCCGAGGGCCTTCTCCGGGTCGTTCAGCATGTAGCGGTCCCGGGGGTGGATCCAGGCCGGGACGCCATGGGCCCCGCAGACCGGGACGACCGAGGCAGTGTGGTCGAGATGGCCGTGGGTGAGGATGACGGCGACGGGCTTGAGACGGTGTTTGGCGAGCGTGTCCTCGACGCCCTGGGCCGCTTCGTGGCCCGGGTCGATGATCACGCACTCCTCACCGGCGGCGGGGGCGACCACGTAGCAGTTGGTGCCCCAGGCCCCGGCGGGGAACCCGGCAATGAGCACGTTCGTCCTTCTGTCGGCAGTCGTTCTCGGCAGGTCGTACCGCACGACGGCGGCCCCACGAGCCTACCGGCGCTGA
The DNA here is from genome assembly GCF_042733315.1 of Streptomyces sp. NPDC059718. Classification (NCBI taxonomy): domain Bacteria; kingdom Bacillati; phylum Actinomycetota; class Actinomycetes; order Kitasatosporales; family Streptomycetaceae; genus Streptomyces; species Streptomyces sp. NPDC059718. Next base: position 170,389 of record NZ_JBHWGA010000006.1, on the reverse strand, counting down.
CGCGGCCATCGCGAACCAGTAACGTCGCTGGACTGGGGGGCGCGCCGGGCGCGAAGATCGGCGGCGAACGCAGTCACATTCGGACGCGACGAGCAGAAGGCATCGGGAGACGGCTCAGTGGTCACCAAGGATCAGCGGCGGCGCCAGCTCGCCCGGGACAAGTTCGAGCGGCAGCACGACCGCCGTGTGCAGGCCCACCGGAAGACCGTACGGCGCAACGCGGTGGTCGCCGCGGTGCTCGCCGTGGTCCTGGCGGCGGGCGCCACGGCCTGGGCGGCGGGCGCCTTCAATTCGGACCCCAAGAAGGACGACGCCGCCGCCGCGGGCGCCTCCCCCACCCCCGCGGAGACGAGCAAGGCGCCCGATCCGTGCGCCAAGCCCGCCGCGGGCAGCCCCGGCACGGAGCAGTGGAAGAAGGAGCCCGCGGTCACCGTCGACGCCGCGGCGAAGTACACCTTCACGCTGCAGACGACCTGCGGCGACATCGCGCTGGACCTCGACGCGAAGAACGCCCCGCACACGGTCAACTCCTTCGCGTTCCTGGCCGGCAAGGGCTACTTCGACCACACGAAGTGCCACCGGCTCACCACCAGCGGCATCTACGTGCTGCAGTGCGGCGATCCGACGGGCCAGGGCAGCGGCGGCCCCGGCTACACCATCCCGGACGAGAACCTGAAGGCGAAGGAGGTCGCCGGGGGCACGTACCCGGCGGGCACGGTCGCCATGGCCAACACCGGCCAGGCGCACACCGGCGGCAGCCAGTTCTTCCTGGTCTACAAGGACAGCCCGCTGCCGCCGAACTACACCCCGTTCGGGACGATCAGCGAGGCCGGCATGAAGGTGCTGGACAAGATCGCGGCCGCGGGCGAGTCGACCGGTGCCGGTGACGGCGCCCCGAACGCCACCGTGGTGATCAACAAGGCGACGGTCGGGAAGTCCTGACCGCCGCGTCCCGCACCCGCAGGTGAATTTCGCGGGTGCGGGATGCGGACAGCCGGGGCACCGGTCGCCTATGTTGGCGTTGTGTAGGGTGCCTGCTCCGACGGCTGCACCATGGATGTGAGCGGACCGTCGGACCGGTCAGGGCACGGCCCGGCCGAATGGAACTGTGGACGATGCCCGCGAGCCGTACGGCGGCCGGGCATCACGTGGAGGAGGCGCTGTGAGCAGCGACCCGTGGGGCCGCGTCGACGAGACGGGGACCGTGTACGTGCGTACGGCCGATGGCGAGCGTGAAGTCGGCTCGTGGCAGGCAGGCTCCCCTGAGGAGGCGCTCGCCTACTTCGAGCGGAAATACGAGGGCCTCGTCGTCGAGATCGGCCTCCTCGAACGCCGGGTGAAGACCACCGACCTGTCCCCCAAGGACGCGTTGACCGCCATCGATCACCTGCGCGCCACGGTGACCGAGGCCCACGCCGTGGGCGACCTGGAAGCCCTCGCCAAGCGGCTGGACGCGCTGACCGACCAGGTCGACGCCCGCCGCGAGGAGCGCAAGGTCGCCAAGGCCAAGGCCTCCGAGGAGGCCAAGACGGCCAAGGAGGACCTGGTCACCGAGGCCGAGCAGCTGGCCCAGAGCGAGCAGTGGCGCGCCGCCGGCGAGCGGCTGCGCGCCCTGGTCGACACCTGGAAGGGCCTGCCCCGGCTGGACCGCAAGACCGACGACGAGTTGTGGCACCGCTTCAGCCACGCCCGTTCGGTCTTCTCCAAGCGGCGCAAGGCCCACTTCGCGGCGCTCGACTCGCAGCGCGAGGACGCCCGCCGGCGCAAGGAGAAGCTGGTGGAGGAGGCGCAGGCGCTGTCCGGCTCCACCGACTGGGGTCCCACGGCGGCGCGCTACCGCGAGCTGATGACCGACTGGAAGGCCGCCGGCCGCGCCCAGCGCGAGGCGGAGGAGGACTTGTGGAACCGCTTCCGCGGCGCCCAGGACGTCTTCTTCGCGGCCCGCTCCGACGTCTTCGCCGAGCGCGACACCGAGCAGCGCGAGAACCTCACGCTGAAGGAGGAGCTGGCCATCGAGGCCGAGAAGCTGCTCCCGGTCACCGACCTGAAGGCGGCGCGCGCCGCCTTCCGCGGCATCAACGAGCGCTGGGAGGCGATCGGCCACGTGCCGCGCGACGCCCGGCCGCGCATCGAGGGCCGCATGCACGCGGTGGAGCGCGCCATCCAGGAGTCCGAGGAGGCCGAGTGGCGCCGCACCAACCCCGAGGCGCGGGCGCGTGCCGCGGGCCTGACCGGGGCGCTCCAGGCGGCCGTCGACAAGCTGCGCGAGCAGATCGAGGCGGCGCGGGCGGCGGGGAACACCTCCAAGGCCGACAAGCTGCAGCGGGAACTGGACGGGCGGCAGGCGCTGCTCGACCAGGCGCTCAAGTCCCTGGACGAGTTCGGCGGCTGAGGCTCGGCTGAGCCACCGAAGCACCCGCAGGACCACGCAGAAGGGCCCGTACGCGAGGCGTACGGGCCCTTCTGCGTGCTTCTCCGCGCCGTGTCAGCGCTGGCGCGCCGACGTCACCCGGTACACGTCGTAGACGCCCTCGACACCGCGCACGGCCTTCAGGACGTGCCCGAGGTGCTTGGGGTCGCCCATCTCGAAGGTGAAGCGCGAGGTGGCCACCCGGTCGCGGGAGGTCTGGACGGCGGCGGACAGGATGTTGACGTGCTGGTCGGACAGGACGCGTGTGACGTCCGACAGCAGTCGGGACCGGTCCAGCGCCTCGACCTGGATGGCGACCAGGAAGACCGAGGACTGGGTCGGCGCCCACTCGACGTCGATGATCCGCTCGGGCTGCTGCGAGAGCGACTCGACGTTCACGCAGTCGGCCCGATGCACGGAGACGCCGTTGCCGCGGGTGACGAAGCCGATGATCGGGTCGCCCGGCACCGGGGTGCAGCAGCGGGACAGCTTGACCCAGACGTCCTTCTCGCCCTTGACGATGACACCCGGGTCGGCGGCCGAGCGCCGCTTGGTGCGGCTGCGCGACGGGGTCGTGACCTCGGCGATGTCCTCGGTCGCGCCCTCCTCACCGCCCAGGGCCTCGACGAGCTTGTGCACGACGGACTGCGCGGTGATGTGCCCCTCGCCGATCGCCGCGTAGAGCGCGGAGATGTCGGGGTAGCGCATCTCGTGGGCGAGCGTGACGAGCGAGTCGCCGGTGAGCACCCGCTGGATCGGCAGGTTCTGCTTGCGCATCGCACGCGCGATGGCTTCCTTGCCCTGCTCGACGGCCTCCTCGCGGCGCTCCTTGGAGAACCAGGCGCGGATCTTGTTGCGGGCGCGCGGGGACTTGACGAAGCCGAGCCAGTCCCGGGACGGGCCGGCGCCCGCCGCCTTGGAGGTGAAGACCTCCACGGTGTCGCCGTTGTCGAGGGTCGACTCCAGCGGCACCAGGCGGCCGTTGACCCGCGCCCCTATGGTGCGGTGGCCGACCTCGGTGTGGACGGCGTACGCGAAGTCGACGGGGGTCGCGCCGGCGGGCAGCGCGATGACATCACCCTTGGGGGTGAAGACGAAGACCTCGTTGCGGGACAGGTCGAAGCGCAGCGACTCCAGGAACTCGCCCGGGTCCTCCGTCTCCTTCTGCCAGTCGAGCAACTGCCGCAGCCACGCCATGTCGTTGACGGCGTCGTCCTTCTTGGCGGACTTCGGGCTGTCGGTGCGCACCTTGGAGGCGCCGGCGACGGCCTCCTGCTTGTACTTCCAGTGCGCCGCGATGCCGTACTCGGCGCGGCGGTGCATGTCGAAGGTGCGGATCTGGATCTCGACCGGCTTGCCGCTGGGCCCGATGACCGTCGTGTGGAGCGACTGGTACATGTTGAACTTGGGCATCGCGATGTAGTCCTTGAACCGCCCCGGCACCGGGTTCCACCGCGCGTGGATGGTGCCCAGCGCCGCGTAGCAGTCGCGGACGGTGTCGACGAGGACGCGGATGCCCACCAGGTCGTAGATCTCGGCGAAGTCCCGGCCCCGCACGATCATCTTCTGGTAGACGCTGTAGTAGTGCTTGGGGCGGCCGGTGACGGTCGCCTTGATGCGGGCGGCGCGCAGGTCCTGCTGCACCTGGTCGGTGACGACCGCCAGGTACTCGTCCCGCTTGGGGGCGCGCTCCGCGACCAGCCGGACGATCTCGTCGTACATCTTGGGGTAGAGGATCGCGAACGCGAGGTCCTCCAGTTCCCACTTGATGGTGTTCATGCCCAGCCGGTGCGCCAGCGGGGCGTAGATCTCCAGCGTCTCGCGGGCCTTCTTCTCCTGCTTCTCCCGCTTGAGGTAACGCATGGTGCGCATGTTGTGCAGGCGGTCGGCGAGCTTGATGACCAGCACACGCGGGTCCTTCGCCATGGCGACGACCATCTTGCGCACCGTCTCGGCCTGCGCGGCCTCGCCGAACTTGACCTTGTCCAACTTGGTGACGCCGTCCACCAGCAGCGCGACGGAGTCGCCGAAGTCGCGGCGCAGCGCGTCCAGGCCGTACTCGGTGTCCTCGACGGTGTCGTGCAGCAGCCCGGCCATCAGCGTCGCCGGGTCCATGCCCAGCTCGGCCAGGATCGTCGTGACCGCCAGCGGGTGCGTGATGTACGGGTCGCCGCTCTTGCGCTTCTGGCCGCGGTGCCAGCGCTCGGCGACCTGGTAGGCCCGCTCGATCTGGCGCAGCTGCGACGGGTCGCCCTTGGGGTCGTTGCTGCGGACTATGCGCAGCAGGGGCTCCAGGACCGGGTTGTACGGGCTGGAACGCTGGACGCCGAGCCGGGCGAGACGGGCTCGGACACGGTTGGAGGAGGTGGCGGGCCGGTTCGGGGCCACGCTCCCGGGAGTGCGTACGGGCCGGGCGGCGGGGGTCGCCGGGGCGGCGGGAGCGGGCCCTGCGGCCTTGCTCTCCGCGGGTGCGGCGGGCGCGACGGGAGGAGCCGCGGAGAGGGAAGCCGCCTGCTTCCCGTCTGCGGTGGTCGTCGGCTGAGCCTGCCTGGCCTCTTCTTGCAAGGGCACTCCTTCTGGTCCCCTCCCGGCCGGAGACGGGCGAGGAGGGAGGTTCCGAGACACCATGGTAGCGATCTGACCGGGTGAACCGCGTCCCGTCCGCCCCGTGGACCCCCCGCAACGCCCGGAGGCGGGCCCCGCACCGCTTCCGAGGCCGGGAGCCCGCCTCCTGCCGTCGAGCCGCCGACGGGCTGGTCAGGCCCTCGGCGTCCGCGGTCGTCCCGGCATCCCTGCATCCCCGCATCCCCGCATCCCGGACATGCGTGTGGCGCCGGAGCCGGAACTCTGGCGCCACACGTCGGAAAGGATGCTCAGACCGCGATCAGTGCCTCCAGGGGGGCACCGCCCAGGGACCGGGCGAGGCGGGCACGCCCGCCGAGGAAGCCCAGTTCCAGGAGGACCGCGACACCGGCGACGTCGGCGCCGGTGCGGCGGATCAGCTCCAGGGACGCCTCCGCCGTGCCGCCGGTGGCGAGCACGTCGTCGATGACCAGGACCCGGTCACCGGCCGAGAAGGCGTCCTGGTGGACCTCGATCTCGGCGGTGCCGTACTCCAGGTCGTACGCCTGGCCCAGCGTCGCCCCGGGCAGCTTGCCCGCCTTGCGCACGGGCACGAACCCGAGCCCGGCGCGGGCGGCTGCCGGGGCGGCGAGGATGAACCCGCGCGCCTCGAGGCCGACGACCTTGTCGGCGCCGTGCCGGGCGCAGAGCCCGGCCAGGGCGTCGATCAGCGCGTTGAACGCCCCGGGGTCGGCCAGCAGCGGGGTGATGTCCTTGAACATCACGCCCGGCTTCGGGTAGTCGGGCACGTCCCGGATGCGGCTGAGCAGCAGGCTGCGCAGCCCTTCCGGGGTGGCGTCCGCGATGGTCATCGGTGGTGTTCCTCGGTCCTTCGTCGCTGCGACTCGTCGAACGTCCGCTGCGTCCTCAGCGGCGCTTGCCGGAGGGACGGTTGCGGCTGCGGTTGCGGGCCGGCTGGTTGCGCTGGCCGCCGACGACTGCGGCACCCGCGTGGGTGTCGTCGTCCGCCGGTCCGCCGTTCCCGTCCGCGGGGACCCCGTCCTGCGGCTCGTCCACGCCGTCCTCGCCGCGGCGGGCGTCGGCGGCGCGCTTGGCGAGCACGCGCTTGCGCAGCGCCTTCATCTCCGGGGCGCGCTCCTTGAGGTCCGCGACCAGCGGGGTCGCGATGAAGATCGAGGAGTACGCACCGGCGGTGAGGCCGACGAAGAGCGACAGGGCGATGTCGTTGAGCATGCCCGCGCCGAGCAGACCGCCGCCGACGAACAGCAGGCCCGCCACCGGGAGCAGCGCCACGACCGTGGTGTTGATCGAACGCACCAGGGTCTGGTTGAGGCTGCGGTTGGCCAGCTCGCTGTACGTGTAGCGGTTCTGCTTGGTGATGTCCTTGGTGGACTCCTTCAGACCGTCGAAGACGACGACGGTGTCGTAGAGGGAGTAACCGAGGACGGTCAGCAGACCGATCACGGTGCCCGGGGTGACCTCGAAGCCCACGATGGCGTAGACGCCGATGGTGATCGTGAGGTCGTGGATCAGCGCGATCAGCGCGGCCACGGCCTTGCGCCACTCGAAGGCGATCGCCAGGTAGATCGTCACCAGGACCATGAAGATCACCAGGCCCTGGAAGGCCTTCTTGGAGATCTCGTCGCCCCAGCTCGGACCGATGATCTGCGGGTCGATGTCGGCCGACTTGACGTTCAGGTCCTCGGCGATCTCGCCCTGGATCTTCTTCGCCTCGGTGAGCGAGATGTCGCTGATCTGGACGCGGACGGCGCCCGTGCCGAGCTTCTGCACGATGGCCTGGTGGCCGCCGGTGTTGTCGGCGATCTTGTCCTGGACCTGGCTGACCGACATCTCGGTCTTCGGGGTCGTGAAGACCGCGCCGCCGGAGAACTCGATGCCGAGCTTGAGGCCGTTGACGGCGAGACCGACGATCGCCGCGATGGTGATCAGGATCGAGACGCCGTACCAGAGCTTGCGCTTGCCGACGAAGTCGTAGGCGATCTCGCCTCGGTGCAGGCGGTGCCCGAGGTTGCCGAGCCGGGACATCAGGCCTCCTTGACGTCGGTACGGGCCGCGGGGCGGCGAGTGCGGCGCAGCGGGGGGTTGACGCCCAGGGCACGCGGGTCGAGCCCGGACCAGGGGTGTCCGCTGGCGTAGAACTTCTTGCGGGCCAGGATCGTCATCAGCGGCTTGGTGAAGAGGAACACCACGGCCACGTCGAGCAGCGTCGTCAGGCCCAGGGTGAAGGCGAAGCCCTGCACCTTGCCGACCGAGACGACGAAGAGCACGGCGGCCGACAGGAACGACACGAAGTCCGAGACGAGGATCGTGCGGCGGGCGCGCGGCCAGCCACGGGCCACGGCCGGCTGCAGGGAGCGGCCCTCGCGCAGCTCGTCACGGATGCGTTCGAAGAAGACGATGAACGAGTCCGCGGTGATGCCGATGGCCACGATGGCGCCGCAGACCGCCGGCAGGTTCAGTGCGAAGCCGATGGCCGGGCCGAGCAGCGTCATGATCTCGTAGGTGAGGATCGCCGAGACGATGAGGCTCAGGATCGCCACGAAGCTCAGGCCGCGGTAGTAGGCGACCAGGTAGAGCACGACCAGGGCGAGGCCGACGCCGCCGGCGATGAGGCCGCCGTGCAGCTGCTCGCCGCCGACCGCCGCGGAGACCTTGGTGACGTCCGACTTGTCGAAGGTGAGCGGCAGGGAGCCGTAGGACAGGACGTTCGCCAGGTCCTGGGAGCTCTCCTGGGTGAAGCTGCCGTAGATCTCGGCGCTTCCGCTCAGGGTCTGGTTCACCGAGGGGGCGGAGACGACCTCGTTGTCCAGCACGATCGCGAACTGGTTGTTCGGCGGCTGCTGCTGGGACAGCTGCGAGGTGATCTTCGAGAAGGCCTTGGAGCCGGTGCCGTCGAAGTTCAGGGTGACGACCCAGCCGTTGCCGCCTTGGGTGTCGAACTGCGCGGCGGCCTTGCTGACGTTCTTGCCGTCGACCGCGGCGGGGCCGAGGGCGTACTTGGCGCCGCCGTCCTGGCTGCACGCGACGATCTTGTCGGTCGGCTTGGCCTTGAGGTTCAGGTTGGCGCGCGTCTTCGCGTCGGAGCAGTCCAGCGCGGCGAGCTTCGCCTGCAGGTCCTCCGGGATGGAGGTGTCCAGCGTGCTGCCGGGGGCCGCGGCGCTCACCGAAGGCGTCGGGGTCGGCGAGGGCGAGCCCGAAGCGGAGGCGGACGGCGTCGACGAGGCCTTCAGCGCGTCGGTGACGGCGCGGCCCTGCGTCGAGGCGCTCGCGGACGGGGAGCCGGAGACCTTGGCGCCGGTGGAGGCGCTCGCGGACGGTGAGGCCGGGGCCGAGGGCGAGCCCGAGGGGCTGGCGCCGGGCGATTCCGACGCCGCCGGGGCGTTGGCCACCTCGGCGAGCACCGGGCGGAAGTAGAGCTGGGCCGTGGTGCCGACCTGCTGCTCGGCCTGCGCGGCGTTGGTGCCCTTGGGGATGTTGACGATGATGTTCCGGTCGCCCTGGATCTGGCTTTCGGCTTCCGAGACACCAAGACCGTTGACACGCCGGTCGATGATCGCCTTGGCGGTGTCCATGTTGGTCTTGTTGATCGCGCCGGCCTGGTCGCTCTTGGCCGTCAGCGTGATGCTCGTACCGCCGGCGAGGTCGATGCCCAGCCGGGGGGTGGTGTGGCCGGAGAGGAACATCCCTCCGGTAAGCGCCACGATGGCCAGCAGGATCACTGCCAGCGCCCGCCCGGGGTATCCCTGGCTCCCCGAGGGCTTACGGCCCCTCTTCGGTGCTGCCACCTTCTCGATTCTCCCTGTCCAACCGCCCTGCGGACCTGCGCGCGCAGCAGGGCGGCACGATGAGTAGTACGGACTTGCCGAACCTGAAACGTACCGGCCGGGCCGTTACTTCTTGTCGGTGCCGTCCGTCTTGGAGGCGTCCTCGGTCACGCCCTCGTCGGCGGTCTTGCTCAGGTCGACGTGCTCGTCGGCCTTCTCGACGTCCTCGACCTCCTCGACGTCCTCGGCGTCGTGCGCCTCGAGCTCGGGCTCCGGGTCGATGCCGTGGACGACGCGGTCGTACTCGGCCTGGTCGAGGACGGCGGCGATGGCGTTCTTCGCGAAGTGCGCGTGGACGCCGTCGGCCAGCTCCAGCAGGACCGTGTCCTCGTTGACCTCCTTGACGACGGCGTACATGCCGCCGATCGTCCGGACGCCCGAGCCGGGGGACATCTGGTCACGCATCTGCGTGGCCTGGCGCTGACGGTTCTTCGCGGAGCGGGTCATCAGCAGCATGACACCGATGATCAGGACGAAAGGCAGGATTTGAACCAGATTCATGGTGTCTTGACGATCCTTCGCACGGCCGCTGGGGCCTGGTCTACGGGATTGTGGGTGTCGGTCCCGGAGGCACGACGTCGGCGGAGTCTAAGCGTTCGTTCGCCGGTGGAACAACGCCAAGCATTACACCGAGGTTCCTGCGGCGGCGAGTCTCCCCGCCGTCAAGGGCCGAACAGCCCGTCTTGCCCGGGTCCGCCGCCCTGTGGCGGTACGAGTCCAAGGTGTGCCCAGGCGGCGGGAGTGGCGACGCGGCCGCGGGGTGTGCGCGCCAGGAGCCCCTCGCGCACCAGGAATGGTTCGGCCACCTCCTCCACCGTCTCCCGCTCCTCCCCCACGGCCACCGCCAGTGTCGACAGCCCCACCGGGCCACCGCCGAAGAGCCCCAGCAGGGCCCGCAGCACGGCGCGGTCCAGCCGGTCCAGGCCGCGGCCGTCGACCTCGTACACGTCCAGTGCCCGGGCGGCGACCTCGCGCGTGATCACGCCGTCGACCTTCACCTGCGCGAAGTCCCGTACGCGGCGCAGGAGTCGGTTGGCGATGCGCGGGGTGCCGCGGGAACGGCCGGCGATCTCCGCGGCGCCCTCGGGCTCGATCTCGACGTCCAGCAGGCGCGCGGAGCGGTGGATGACCCGCTCCAGCTCGGCCGGGGCGTAGAACTCCATGTGGCCGGTGAAGCCGAAGCGGTCGCGCAACGGCGGCGGCAGCAGGCCGGCCCGGGTCGTGGCGCCGACCAGGGTGAAGGGCGGCAGCTCGAGGGGGATGGCGGTGGCGCCGGGTCCCTTGCCGACGATGACGTCGACCCGGAAGTCCTCCATCGCCATGTAGAGCATCTCCTCGGCGGGCCGGGACATCCGGTGGATCTCGTCGAGGAAGAGCACCTCGCCCTCGGCGAGGGAGGAGAGGATCGCCGCGAGGTCCCCGGCGTGCTGGATGGCGGGGCCGGAGGTGATGCGGATCGGGGCGCCCATCTCGGCCGCGATGATCATCGACAGGGTCGTCTTGCCGAGCCCGGGGGCGCCGGAGAGCAGCACGTGGTCCGCGGTGCCGCCACGCTGGCGCGCCGCCTTCAGCACCAGGTCGAGCTGCTCGCGGACCCGCTCCTGGCCGACGAACTCCTCCAGCGCCTTGGGCCGCAGCGCCGCCTCGACTGCCTGGTCCTCGCCGTCTGCGGCGGCGCCGACGAGACGGTCGGCGGTGGTCGGTACGGACTCGTCGTCCCAGTTCACTTCGGTGCGCCTTACGCTCGGCGGGCTACGGTCAGCGGGCTCGGTTCAGGGTCTGCAGGGCGGCCCGCAGGAGGGCCCCGACCTGCGGCTCGGCGCTCGCCTCCGCCTGCGGCGTCACCGCGGCCACGGCCTCCTCCGCCTCGCGCGGCTGGTAGCCCAGGCCGATCAGCGCGGCGTGCAGCTGCTCGCGCCATGAGGCGGGCCCTGCGGCCACCGCGGGGCGTGCGACGCCCGCCGCGCCCACGGGGGCGCCGAGGCGGTCCCTCAGCTCCAGCAGCAGCCGCTGGGCGCCCTTCTTGCCGATGCCCGGGACGGCGGTCAGGGCCTTCTCGTCGCCGGTGGCGACGGCCGTGCGCAGCGCGTCGGGGCTGTGCACCGCGAGCATGGCCTGGGCGAGCCGGGGACCGACGCCGCTGGCGGTCTGCAGCAGTTCGAAGACCTGGCGCTCGTCGTCGTCGGCGAAGCCGTAGAGGGTGAGCGAGTCCTCGCGGACGACGAGGGAGGTGGCGAGCCGGGCCTGCTCCCCCAGGCGGAGCGATGCCAGGGTGCCCGGGGAGCACTGGACGGCCATGCCGATGCCACCGACCTCGATCACCGCGATGTCCGGGGCGAGGGCGGCGACGGGCCCGCTGACGAAGGCGATCATGTGCTGGGCTCCTGGGTTCGTGCTCGGGCGACGGCCTGCTGGAGGCGGTTGGTCGCGGTGCCGCGCCAGATGTGACAGATGGCGAGCGCCAGTGCGTCGGCGGCGTCAGCGGGCTTCGGCGGGGCGTCGAGCCGTAGCAGCCGGGTGACCATGGCACCGACCTGCGCCTTGTCGGCCCGGCCGCTGCCGGTGACGGCGGCCTTGACCTCGCTGGGGGTGTGCAGGTGGACGGGCAGACCGCGGCGGGAGGCGCAGAGCATGGCGACGGCGCTGGCCTGGGCCGTGCCCATCACGGTGCGCACGTTGTGCTGGCTGAACACCCGCTCCACGGCGACGGCTTGGGGCGCGTACTCGTCCAGCCAGGCCTCTATGCCGCGCTCGATCAGCACGAGGCGATGGCCGATGTCGGCCTCCGCCGGGGTGCGGACGACCCCGACGCCGGCCATGCGCAGCGGCTTGCCGGGCGCACCGTCCACCACGCCGACGCCGCAGCGGGTCAGCCCCGGGTCCACACCCAGCACACGCACCGCGCCCCTCCCTCCCTCGGACAGCCGTTCAAACGGTCCCTGGAGGTTATCGGGTGCCACCGACAACGACGGCGGCCCGGTGGGGGTGTGTCCTCCCCACGGGCCGCCGTCCTACCGTGCGTCCTGCCGGACCGGATCAGGCCTCGACCTTCTCCATGATCTCGTCGGAGACGTCGAAGTTGGCGAACACGTTCTGCACGTCGTCGCTGTCCTCGAGTGCGTCGATGAGCTTGAAGATCCTGCGCGCGCCCTCCTCGTCCAACTCCACCTGCATGGTGGGGACGAAGTTGGCCTCGGCGGAGTCGTAGTCGATGCCGGCCTCCTGGAGCGCCGAGCGCACCGCGACGAGGTCGGTCGCCTCGCTGAGCACCTCGAAGGACTCACCGAGGTCGTTGACCTCTTCGGCGCCCGCGTCCAGGACCGCGCCGAGCACGTCGTCCTCGTTGAGCTCGCCCTTGGGGACGATCACGACGCCCTTGCGGTTGAACAGGTAGGACACCGAGCCGGGGTCGGCCATGGAGCCGCCGTTGCGGGTCATGGCGACGCGCACGTCGGAGGCGGCGCGGTTGCGGTTGTCGGTGAGGCACTCGATGAGCACCGCGACACCGTTGGGGCCGTAGCCCTCGTACATGATCGTCTCGTAGTCGGCGCCGCCCGCCTCGAGACCGGCACCGCGCTTGACCGCGCTGTCGATGTTCTTGTTGGGCACCGAGCTCTTCTTCGCCTTCTGGATGGCGTCGAAGAGGGTCGGGTTACCGGAGATGTCGGCGCCGCCCGCGCGGGCGGCGACCTCGATGTTCTTGATCAGCTTCGCGAAGAGCTTGCCGCGCTTGGCGTCGATCACGGCCTTCTTGTGCTTCGTCGTAGCCCATTTAGAGTGGCCGGACATCAGCCTGTCTCCTTCACGTCACCGATTGCTTCACGAACACTGCGATCCTACCGGGATCACCTCACCGGGCGGCGCGCACCATGTCGACGAAGTACCGGTGCACCCGGTGGTCCCCGGTCAGTTCGGGGTGGAACGAGGTGGCCAGGAGGTTGCCCTGGCGCACGGCGACGATCGTTCCGTCGTCGAGCCGGGCCAGCGTGGCGACCCCGCTGCCGGTGGACTCGACCCAGGGCGCGCGGATGAAGACGCCCTCGACCGGGCCGCCTTCCACGCCCTCGACCTCGACCGCGGTCTCGAAGGACTCGTTCTGCCGGCCGAAGGCGTTGCGGCGCACGATCATGTCGATCCCGCCGAAGGTCTCCTGGTCGTCCCTGCCGTCCAGGATCTTGTCGGCGAGCATGATCATCCCGGCGCAGGTGCCGTAGACCGGAAGCCCGTCCCGGATGCGGTCGCGCAGCGGTTCCATCATGCCGAAGAGCGTGGCGAGCTTGGACATCGTGGTCGACTCGCCGCCCGGGACCACCAGACCGTCCACCTCGGCCAGTTCCTCGGGCCGCCGCACGGGGCGGGCCAGGGCGTCGGCCTCGGCGAGCGCGACCAGGTGCTCGCGGACGTCGCCCTGCAGGGCGAGGACTCCGATGGTCGGGGGGCTGCTGGACACGGGGTGGGACCTTCCGGAACGTCGGGTGGGGCAACGGACGATGGGCAGGCCGTCGCCGGCCTGCCCATCGCGGGGCGTGGGGCGCCTACCAGCCGCGGTTGGCGTAGCGCTCGGCCTCGGGGAGGGTGTCGCAGTTGATGCCGACCATGGCCTCGCCCAGGTTGCGGGAGGCGTCCGCGATGATCTTGGGGTCGTCGTAGAAGGTGGTGGCCTTCACGATGGCGGCGGCCCGCTTGGCGGGGTCGCCGGACTTGAAGATGCCGGAGCCGACGAAGACGCCCTCGGCGCCGAGCTGGCGCATCAGCGCGGCGTCGGCCGGGGTGGCGACACCACCCGCGGAGAACAGCACGACCGGCAGCTTGCCGAGCTCGGCGACCTCCTTGACGAGCTCGTACGGGGCGCGCAGCTCCTTGGCGGCGGCGTACAGCTCGTGGTTGTCGTAGCCGCGCAGGCGGGCGATCTCGTTCTTGATCTGGCGCAGGTGACGGACGGCCTCGACCACGTTGCCGGTGCCGGCCTCGCCCTTGGAGCGGATCATGGCCGCGCCCTCGGCGATGCGGCGCAGGGCCTCGCCCAGGTTGGTGGCGCCGCAGACGAAGGGCGTGGTGAAGGCCCACTTGTCGGAGTGGTTGACCTCGTCGGCCGGGGTGAGCACCTCGGACTCGTCGATGTAGTCGACGCCGAGCGACTGCAGGACCTGGGCCTCGACGAAGTGGCCGATGCGGGACTTGGCCATGACCGGGATCGAGACGGCGTCGATGATGCCCTCGATCATCTCCGGGTCGGACATGCGGGCCACGCCGCCGTCCTTGCGGATGTCGGCGGGGACCCGCTCCAGCGCCATGACCGCGACGGCGCCCGCGTCCTCGGCGATCTTGGCCTGCTCGGGGGTGACGACGTCCATGATCACGCCGCCCTTGAGCTGCTCGGCCATACCGCGCTTGACGCGGGCGGTGCCGGTCTCGGGGGACTCGGGGGTGCTGGGAAGCGTGGTGGACACGGGGACCTCACTCAAAGACGCAACTGCAGGGTCACGGCAGCCCGCGGCGTCTGCGGGCCTCCTCACGGGCGGCCGGCGGAACACCGATGGTTGCTCTGTGTTTCATGGTGGACCGCATGAAGTGGACCGCAAAAGGGCCAATTGCTCCTCAGTGGCCTGCCACGCCCTCCGCGGTCAGGACGACCGGGGGCTCGTCGTCCATCTCGAACGTCACCGGCTGCGCCGCGTGCCCGGCGAGCCGGAACCAGCGCACCTTGCGGTGCTCACGCAGCGCCCTGGCGGCGCGCACGGCGTCGTTGTGGAAGCGCCGCGCCATCGGCACCCGGCGCACCGCCTGGGTGAGCTCGCGGGCGGCCTCGTCGCCGCCGGGGGCGGCCCGGACGGCGTCGACCGCGTCGGACTCGGCGAAGACCGCGCGCAGTGCCTGGCTCAGTTCGCTCTCGGCCACCTCGCGCTGTTCGTCCAGGGCCTGCCGGGCGGAGTGCGCGGCCTCGTAGAGCACGATGCTCGCCGCCGGGTCCAGCACCCCCGCGGTGGCCAGCTCCTGGGCCACGGAGGCCCTGCGCAGCAGTTGCGCGTCCAGCGCGGCGCGGGCGGCGTCGATACGGGCGTGCAGGCGGTCCAGCCGGCCCGCGGTCCAGCTCAGGTAGAGGCCGACGGCGACCAGCGCCACGGCGACCCAGATGAAGGTGGTCACGGGCCGCAAGGCTACCGGTGCGCCCGGTGCGGCCCACCGGGCGGCGGACCGCCGGGGCGCCGGCGGCGGGCTTCGGCCGCGGGTGGCGGCTCCGGTGTCAGTCGCGGGCGAAGCCCAAGCGTGCCCGCAGGCCCACCCGCTCGTCGGCGGCCACCGCCACGGCGCCGGCGGTGACGGTCTCGTACACCGCGAGGATGTCGGCGGCCACGACCGACCAGTCGAAGCGACGGACGTGCCGGGAGCCCAGCTCGCGCAGCTGCGCACGCCGCTCGTCGTCGCCCAGGAGCCGTACGGCGGAGGCTGCCAGCGCGTCCGGGTCCTCGTTGGGGAAGAGCTCTCCGGCCGCGCCCCCGTCGAGCACCTGGCGGAAGGCGTCCAGGTCGCTGGCGAGCACCGGAGCCCCGGCCGACATGGCCTCGACCAGGATGATGCCGAAGCTCTCACCGCCGGTGTTGGGCGCCACGTACAGGTCGACGCTGCGCAGCAGCCGCGCCTTGTCCTCGTCGCTGACCATGCCGAGGAACTCGACCCGGTCGCGCATCTCCTTGGGCAGGCCCTCCACGGCCTCGGCCTCGTCGCCGCGCCCGGCGACCAGCAGGCGGGTGCCCGGCCGCTCGGCGAGGATCTTCGGCAGGGCCTTCATCAGCACGGGCAGGCCCTTGCGGGGCTCGTCGATCCGCCCGATGAAGCCGATGGTCCTCCCCCTGTCATCGCCGGGGAGACCTCCGCCCTGCCACTCCGTCTTGGGCTCGGCGTCGGCGAAGAAGCCCACGTCGACGCCGTTCGGGATGACCACGGCGTCCCCGCCCAGGTGCTCGACCAGGGTGCGCCGGGCGTACTCGCTGACCGCGATGCGGGCGCTGATCTTCTCCAGCGCCGCCTGCAGGATCGGGTAGGCGGCGATCATCGCCCGGGAGCGCGGGTTGGAGGTGTGGAAGGTGGCCACGATCGGCCCCTGCGCGGCCCAGCAGGTCAGCAGGCCGAGGGAGGGCGAGGAGGGCTCGTGGACGTGGATGACGTCGAAGGCGCCCTCGTGGAGCCAGCGGCGCACCCGCGCGGCCGACAGGAAGCCGAAGTTGAGCCTCGCGACCGAGCCGTTGTACGGCACGGGCACGGCACGGCCGGAGGAGGTGACGTAGGGCGGCAGCGGGGTGTCGTCGTCGGCCGGCGCCAGGACGGAGACCTCGTGGCCGAGCGCGATGAGGTGCTCGGCGAGGTCGCGGATGTGGAACTGGACGCCGCCGGGGACGTCCCACGAGTACGGGCTGACGATCCCGATCCTCAAGGCTTCTCCGTTCCGGAGCGGTCGGTGGGGTCGCCGGACACCGGGGAGGACGCCGCGTCGCGCCCTGCGGGTTGCCCGGCCGGCGCGTCCGCCCGCGGTTCGAGGTCGGCGAGCCACAACCGCTGCAGCATGTGCCAGTCCTCGGGGTGCTCGGCGATGCCGGCGGCGAAGACGTCCGCCAGGCGCTGCGTCATGACGGCGGTGCGCTCCGCCCGCGTGCCGTCCTCCGGCACCTCGACCGGTGCGTGGACCTGGCCCTGGAGGGTGGGCGAGTCGTCGTACCACAAGGTGACCGGCAGCAGCATCGCCCCGGTCTGCTGGGCGAGGAGGGCGGGGCCCGCGGGCATGCGGGTGGCCTCGCCGAAGAAGTCCACCTCGACGCCGGAGGAGGACAGGTCGCGGTCGGCGACCAGGCACACCAGGCCGCCGCCGCGCAGCCGCCGCGCCAGCGCGCCGAAGGCGGCGCCGCCGGTGTGCGGCAGCACCTCCATGCCCAGGCCCTCGCGGTAGGCGACGAAGCGGTCGTAAAGGGTCTCGGGCTTGAGCCGCTCGGCGACGGTGGCGAAGGGCACCCCGAGCCGGGTGGTGACCCAGGCGCCCGCGAGGTCCCAGTTGGCCATGTGCGGCAGGGCGAGGACGACGCCGCGGCCGCTGGCCAGGCCGTCCTCGAGGTGGTGCAGGTCCTTGCAGTCGAACGAGGAGCGGATGCGTTCCTTGCTCCAGGCCGGCAGCCGGAAGGACTCCATCCAGTAGCGCAGGTACGAGCGCATGCCGGCCTTCGACAGCTCGCGCAGCCGCGCCTCGTCGGCGTCGGGCACGACCCTGGCCAGGTTGGACTCCAGGCGCTGCACGCCCTTGCCGCGGCGGTTCCAGGCCAGGTCGGCGATGGACCGGCCGAGCCGTGCCGCGGCGGGTTCCGGCAGCCGTTTGACCGCGCCCCAGCCCAGTCCGTACAGCGCGTCGGTCAGCCCGTCCTTCACGCCCGCCCGCTCCCTTCGTGCGCCGCCGCGTCGGCCTCGAAGGCCTCGCGGCGCACGGTGATCACCCGCTGCACCAGCGTCACCAGGCTGCCGACGGCCACGATCCACAGGGCGATCGGCAGCAGCCACTGGATGCCGGGGACGCCGAACTTGTGGAGCCCCGCGAAACCGCAGGCCACCAGTGAGATCACCAGTCGCTCGGCCCGTTCGACCAGGCCGTTGACCGCGACCGGCAGTCCGATGCTCTCACCGCGCGCCTTGGTGTACGAGACCACCTGACCGCTGGCGAGGCAGAAGATCGTCACCGCGCACAGCACGAGGTCGTCCCCGCCCCCGGCGTACCAGAGCGCCAGCCCGCCGAAGATCGCCGCGTCGGCCACCCGGTCCAGGGTGGAGTCCAGGAAGGCGCCCCAGCGGCTGGAGACGCCCGCCTGGCGGGCCATGTTGCCGTCCACCAGGTCCGAGAAGACGAACAGGGTGATGACGACCGTGCCCCAGAAGAACTCGCCCCTGGGGTAGAAGACCAGCGCTCCCGCGACCACGCCTCCCGTGCCGATCAGCGTGACCGTGTCCGGGCTGACGCCCCGGCGGAGCAGAAACGCGGCGAACGGTGTGAGGACACGCGTGAAGAAAGCACGCGCGTACTTGTTCAGCATGGCCTTCCCGGAGGTTCGTGGGGTGCACCGGCACGACCCCGTCGGCCGTCCGGCTGGCCCATCGTAGCCAGGCGCGTTCCGCGGCAGGTCCGTGGCTCCCGTCCTACCGCGGCACGTACGACGTATGGACGCACCGTGACGGGCGTGGGAAGGTCGAATTACCGCGGGCGTCACTGCTGACCGCCCTGGGCGGGTGGTCTCCCGTGGCGCCAGTCCCCATGCCGTGACGGACCGGGAGGCGAGGCACATGGGCGACAGGAGAGACGCAGGTCCGGGAGCCGCCGGAAGGGCATTGGCGGCCGGCCGGCCCGAGGATGTACGCAACGTGGTGCTGGTCGGCCACAGTGGCTCCGGGAAGACGACGCTCGTCGAGGCGCTCGCCCTGGCGACAGGGGCGGTGAACCGCGCCGGGCACGTGGCCGACGGCGGGACCGTCTCCGACCACGACGAGATCGAGCACCGTCAGCAACGCTCGGTACAGCTCTCGCTGGTACCGGTGGAGTGGGACGGAATCAAGATCAATCTACTGGACACCCCCGGGTACGCCGACTTCGTGGGGGAACTCAGGGCCGGTCTGCGGGCAGCGGACGCGGCCCTCTTCGTCGTCTCGGCGGCCGACGGCGTCGACGGCGCCACCCGGATGGTCTGGGAGGAGTGCGCGGCGGTCGGCATGCCGCGTGCGGTCGTCGTCACGCACCTGGAGGCGGCACGGGCCGACTTCGAGGAGATGACCGAGACGTGCCGTGAGGCCTTCGGGGGCGACTCCCCCGACGCGGTGCTGCCGCTGTACCTCCCGCTCCACGGGGAGGAGACCGCGGACGGCCACACGCCCGTGACCGGGCTCATCGGCCTGCTGTCGCAGCGGGTCTACGACTACTCCTCCGGCAAGCGCGAGGAGCGCCCGCCGGACGAGGCGCAGCTGCCCGCGATGGAGGACGCGCGCGCCCGGCTCATCGAGGGGATCATCGCCGAGAGCGAGGACGAGACCCTCATGGACCGCTACCTGGGCGGCGAGGAGCTCGACCTCAAGACGCTGGTCCAGGACCTGGAGCGGGCCGTGGCACGCGGCTCCTTCCACCCCGTGCTGGCCGCGGCGCCGGCCGCGGAGGGCTGCAAGCAGGGCATCGGCACCGTGGAGCTGCTGGAACTGGTCACCGGCGGCTTCCCGACGCCGCTGGAACGTGAGGTCCCCCAGGTCAGCACGCCCCAGGGGACGTCGCACGCACAGCTCACCTGCGATCCGGACGGACCGCTGGCCGCCGAGGTCGTGAAGACCTCCTCCGACCCGTACGTGGGGCGGATCAGCCTCGTGCGGGTGTTCTCCGGCACCCTGCGCCCCGACGAGACCGTCCACGTCTCCGGCCACGGCCTGGAGGACCGCGGCCACGAGGACCACGACGTCGACGAGCGCGTCGGCGCCCTGTCCTCGCCCTTCGGCAAACAGCAGCGGACGGTGCCGCACTGCGTGGCCGGCGACCTGGCCTGCGTCGCCAAGCTGACCCGCGCGGAGACCGGCGACACGCTCTCCGCCAAGGACGACCCGCTGCTCATGGAGCCCTGGCTGATGCCGGACCCCCTGCTGCCGGTCGCGATCCAGGCGCACAGCAAGGCCGACGAGGACAAGCTCTCCGTAGGCCTGTCCCGGCTCGTCGCCGAGGACCCCACGATGCGGCTGGAGCAGAACCCCGACACCCGGCAGGTCGTGCTGTGGTGCCTGGGCGAGGCCCACATGGACGTGGCGCTGGAGCGGCTGCGCACGCGCTACGGCGTGCAGGTCGACGCCGTGCCGCACAAGGTGGCGCTCCGCGAGACCTTCGGCGAGAAGTCGACGGCGCGCGGACGGCACGTCAAGCAGTCCGGCGGGCACGGCCAGTACGCCATCTGCGACATCGAGGTCGAACCGCTGCCGGTCGGCTCCGGCATCCAGTTCGTCGACAAGGTCGTCGGAGGCGCGGTACCGCGGCAGTTCATCCCCTCGGTGGAGAAGGGCGTCCGCGCCCAGGCCGCCAAGGGCGTGGCCCTCGGCTTCCCGGTCGAGGACATCCGCATCACCCTGGTCGACGGCAAGGCGCACTCGGTGGACTCCTCCGACGCCGCCTTCCAGACCGCGGGTGCGCTCGCCCTGCGCGAGGCGGCCACGCAGTGCCGCATCCACCTGCTGGAACCGGTCAGCGAGATCCGGGTCATGGTGCCGGACGAGTACGTCGGTCCGGTCATGAGCGACCTGTCCGGGCGCCGCGGACGGGTGCTGGGCACCGAACCGGTCGGCCTGGGGCGCACCTTGGTGCGGGCCGAGGTACCGGAGATCGAGATCGGGCGCTACGCGGTCGACCTGCGGTCGCTGTCGCACGGCACCGGACGGTACGGCCGCAGCTACGCCCGGCACGAGCCGATGCCGCCCCAACTGGCGCAGAAGCTGAGGGAGCAGCACGCCCAGGAGTCCGGCAAGTAACCCCCGCACGGGGGACGTTGGCGGCCCGGCGGAACGATCTTCTTCCGCCGGGTCGATGACGCACGTCACACCCCCCGTATACGCTGGGTGGGCGGCGTCGCAGGTGTGCCGGTGCCGCGACCGGGGAAAGGGCCGGGCGGGTTCACGTCCGCACGGGCGGGGACCAGAAGGGGGCGGCAGTGACCGACGGTTTCGACTTCCTGAGCCCGGGCGCGCAGATACCGCTGAGCGGTGTCGACGGGCAGACGGGGGCCACCCAGGCCCTCGCGTCGGCCGCGTACCGTGACAGTCCCATGGATGCCCTCTCCACGGCCGACGCGGGCAAGTCGTCGGTCAAGGAGGCGAAGGTCAAGCTGCTGCAGGCGAACCTGGGTGAGGCCTTCGCCCGCGCCGTGCAGAACCGGATGCTGGGCGCCTCCCGCAACGAGCTGGTGCAGTCCTTCGGCGCGGAGCCGCAGACCGTCGTCGAGCACTGCCTGGCCGCCAACCGGATCCGCCAGGAGCGCGACAACAAGCTGACGGCCGTGATGGTCGTGTTCGGCCTGCTCTTCCTGCCCGGGATGCTGGTCTGGCTGGGCGCCTTCCAACTGCGTGCCCTCGTACGGAAGTCCGAGGGCTCCCGGGCAGGGCTGCTCGGCTCGGTGGTGCTGCTCGTGGTCGGCTTCTTCGCCGTCCTCTTCGTCGTCAACCCGCCGCTCACCGGCTTCTGGTCGCAGTACCTGAGGGTGATGATGGTCGCCCCGGTCCTCGGCTGGTTCTGGGCGAAGCGGCTCTGCGAGCAGACCGCCAAGGACCTGCGCGAACGCTGGGCGGGGCTGGTATCGGGCAGCGGCGTCGGCGCGAAGATCCCCGAGGCCGTGCCGCGCAACCCCAACCAGACCCGGGCCGAGAAGCTGCGCCAGAGCCTGGCCAAGCTCTCCGCCGAGCAGCAGAGCAACGTGGTCTTCTACGCCGGCCCCAAGGGCGTGCTCGGCATGGGCGCCCGGTGGGGCGCCTGGCACATGGCCGAGGAACTGACGCCCCGCGAAGGCCTGAGCGAGATCCACCCCTTCCGCAGCTGGGACGTGATCAAGGTGATCCACGGCAAGTTGCGCGGCCTGCAGCGCGGCCCCCTGCACACCGGTGGCTTCCCCAAGCCCCTGATACAGCACTGGGTCGTCTCCCACGTCGGCGAGGGCGCCAAGAAGATCACCCGCCCCACCGGCTCCGACGTCGACGGCTACACCGTCCGCGACTTCGAGATCCAGCGGATCTGCAACGAGCAGCAGTTCGACAAGGGCAACCGGCACTACCTGGGTCTGCAGTTCGTGGTCTGGGACGGTCAGCTGGTGATCACCATGATGGTCACCGTGACCGTGCTGGCGAGCACCCTGCGGATCGAGGTGACCGGGCACGCGCTCGGACCGGTGCACTCCCTGTTCACCACGGCACCGGAGGCCAAGGAGAAGGAGATAGCCCACCCGGTCAAGTTCTGGGAGACGAAGAAGGTGCAGCTGCCGCTCGTGACGAGCGACGAGGTGGTGCGGCTGGCCGCCCGCGCCCCCCTGACCCGTTTCCCCCAGGTGCTCGACCATCTCGGCGGCAAGATCGTCCTGCCCGAGCCCTTCGGTCTGCGGCACAGCTGGGCCTCACAGCCCTGGACGCACCGTTTCATGGCCGACGACGCCCTGCGCGCCGCCACCCCCGTGCTGCGGGCGGTGCACTCCGCGGCCATCACCGTCATGGAGGAGAACGGGGTGGACGTCTCGAAGTTCAACAACCGCTCGGGCATATTGAGCAACATGGTGCAGGACGCCTCGCCCAGCGAGGCCGACGTCTTCTGACGGGGCCCCGGGCCGGACGGCTCGCACGCCGCCCCGGCCCGGTCGGCGGGACGGACCGGGTCAGCCGGCCGGCCAGGCGTCGGCGAGCATCTTGCGGGTGTCGGCGAGGAGCTGCGGCAGCACCTTGGTGTGGCCGACCACCGGCATGAAGTTGGTGTCGCCGCCCCAGCGCGGCACCACGTGCTGGTGCAGGTGCGCGGCGATCCCGGCGCCCGCCACGGTGCCCTGGTTCATGCCGATGTTGAAGCCGTGCGCGCCCGAGGCCGAGCGCAGCGCGACCATGGCGCGCTTGGTGAACTCGGCGAGCTCGATGGTCTCCGGCCCGTCGAGGTCGGTGTAGTCCGCGACGTGACGGTAGGGCACCACCATCAGGTGGCCGCCGTTGTACGGGTAGAGGTTGAGGACCGCGTAGACGGCGTCGCCGCGCGCGATGACCAGCCCGTCCTCGTCGCTCATCTCCGGAATCGCGCAGAAGGGGCAGCCGTCGCCGGCCCCGGGGCCGGTCGGCTTGTTCTCGCCCTGGATGTACGCCATGCGGTGCGGCGTCCACAGGCGCTGGAACGCGTCCTGCGTCCCGACTCCGTTCTGCAGTTCCGGCTCACTCGTCATGCCTTGCAGCATATGGCGTCGTCCTGGCCCTGCGTGTCGCCGGGGGCGCTCCCGCCCGCGGGGCACGATGCTGGCCCCATGCCCATGGATGACGAGCGGCGGCTGCGGGAGTGGGAGCGTCGGGGCAGTGTGCCGCTGTCCATCGCGTCGCTGGTGTTCCTCGTCACGTACGCGGTGCGTGTGCTCGTCCCGGACCTGCCGCCCGAATGGTCCGACCTGCTGCTGACGATCACCGTCGTGACCTGGGGACTCTTCGTGCTGGACTACCTGGTCCGGGTGGCCGTCGCACCGCACCGCTGGAGTTACGTCCGCCGCCGCTGGCTCGACCTGGTCGTGGTCGTCCTGCCGCTGCTGCGCCCGCTGCGTCTGCTGCAGATCTACGGGAGGGTCCAGGACCTCCACAAGCAGACGCGGTTCTCCCTGGAGGCCCGGGTGATGGGGTACGCGGGGCTCAGCGCGCTGCTCCTCGGCTTCGCGGCGAGCCTGCAGGTGTACGCGGACGAGCACGACGCGCCCGGCGCGCAGATCCGCACCTACGGCCAGTCGGTGTGGTGGCTGTGCTCCACGATCACCACGACCGGCTACGGCGACCTCGTGCCGGTGACGGCGCGCGGACGGGTGATCGCGGTGGGGGTGATGTTCCTGGGTGTCGTCCTGATCGGCGCGGTCGTCGGGTCGTTCTCGGCCTGGCTCACCCAGAGCTTCCGCCGGGCCGACGAGCGGCCGGACGCGGGCGGGCCCCCGGAGGGCTGACCTCCGGGGGCCCGTCGCCGTGCGTCGTGCCGGCGGCTCAGACCTGGACGCGGTCCTCGACGGCCTTGGCGATCTCGGCGATCGCCTCGTCGCGCGGGATGCCGTTCTTCTGCGAGCCGTCCCGGTAGCGGAAGGAGACCGAGCCCGCCGCCATGTCCTCGTCGCCGACGATGACCATGAACGGCACCTTGCTGCGCTGCGCGTTGCGGATCTTCTTCTGCATCCGGTCGGCGGAGGCGTCCACCTCGACGCGCAGGCCCTTCCTCTTCGCCTCGGCGGCGAACTCCTGCAGGTAGGACACGTGCGCGTCGCCGATCGGGATGCCGATCGCCTGGACGGGGGCCAGCCACGCCGGGAAGGCGCCCGCGTAGTGCTCGAGCAGCACCGCGAAGAACCGCTCGATGGAACCGAAGAGCGCGCGGTGGATCATGACCGGGCGCTGCTTGGTGCCGTCGGCCGCCGTGTACTCCAGGTCGAAGCGCTCGGGCAGGTTGAAGTCGAGCTGCACGGTCGACATCTGCCAGGTGCGGCCGATGGCGTCCTTGGCCTGGACGGAGATCTTCGGCCCGTAGAACGCGGCGCCGCCCGGGTCGGGGACGAGCGGGAGGCCCTGCTTCTCGGCCACCTGCCGCAGCGTCTCGGTGGCCTCCTCCCAGATCTCGTCGGAGCCGACGAACTTCTCCGGGTCCTTGGTCGACAGCTCCAGGTAGAAGTCGGTCAGGCCGTAGTCGCGCAGCAGGTTGAGGACGAAGGTGAGCGTCTTGTCGAGCTCGTCCGCCATCTGCTCCTTGGTGCAGTAGATGTGCGCGTCGTCCTGGGTGAAGCCGCGGGCACGGGTGAGGCCGTGCACGACACCCGACTTCTCGTACCGGTACACGGTGCCGAACTCGAACAGGCGCAGCGGCAGTTCACGGTACGAGCGGCCGCGCGCGTCGAAGATCAGGTTGTGCATCGGGCAGTTCATGGGCTTGAGGTAGTAGTCCACGCCCTCGTCGAGCTGCATGGGCGGGTACATGCCGTCGGCGTACCAGTCCAGGTGGCCCGAGGTCTCGAAGAGCTTCCCCTTGGTGGCGTGCGGGGTGTAGACGAACTCGTACCCCTCCTCCTCGTGCCGGCGGCGCGAGTAGTCCTCCATGACCCGGCGGACGATGCCGCCCTTGGGGTGGAAGACCGCCAGGCCCGAGCCGATCTGCTCCGGGATGGAGAACAGGTCGAGCTCGGAGCCGAGCTTGCGGTGGTCGCGCTTCTCGGCCTCGACGAGGAAGTCCAGGTACTCCTTGAGCTCGTCCTTGGACGGCCAGGCGGTGCCGTAGATGCGCTGCAGCTGCTTGTTCTTCTCGCTGCCGCGCCAGTAGGCGGCGGCCGAGCGCATCAGCTTGAACGCCGGGACGAACCTGGTGCTGGGCAGGTGCGGACCGCGGCAGAGGTCCTTCCAGCACAGCTCGCCGGTCTTGGCGTCCAGGTTGTCGTAGATGGTCAGCTCGCCGGCGCCGACCTCCGCGGAGGCGCCCTCGGCGGCCTCGGCTGCGGAGCCCTTGAGGCCGATCAGCTCCAGCTTGTACGGCTCGTCGGCGAGTTCCTCGCGGGCCGCGTCGTCGCCGACGGCACGGCGGGAGAAGCGCTGGCCGCGCTTGACGATCTCCTGCATCTTCTTCTCGATGCGCTTGAGGTCGTCGGGGTGGAAGGGCTTCTCGACGTCGAAGTCGTAGTAGAAACCGTCCTTGATCGGCGGGCCGATGCCGAGCTTGGCCTCCGGGAAGAGCTCCTGCACGGCCTGGGCCATCACGTGCGCGGTGGAGTGGCGCAGGATGTTGAGGCCGTCCTCGCTGGCGATCCCGACGGGCTCGACCTCGTCGCCGTCGGCGACCTCGTGGGCGAGGTCCTTCAGCTGGCCCCCCACCCGCGCGGCGACGACGGTGCGGTCGCCGTCGAAGAGCTCGGCGGCCGTCGTGCCCGTCGTGACCAGCCGCTCTTCCTGCTCATCGGAATCGCGCTTGATGATCACACGGACGTCTGACACCGGTCTCTCCTGACGTATGTCCCACTGGGTCCGGCAGCGGAAAGCTGCACCGCTGAATCCTACCGAGCCGGGCGGGTGCCCCGCGAAGCGATGGTCCCCGGCGTCGGGGGCCATCGCCCGGTGCGCCCCCCGGTCAGCCGCCGAAGGAGTCCTCGAAGGTGTCGACGCCGCCGTGCAGGGCCTTCATCAGCCGGTCGCGGTCGGCCTCGTCGACGTGGACGGGGGTCAGCGCCGACGGGTGGGTGAGGTGACGGAAGCCGGTACGCCGCTCCAGCCGCCCGGAGAGCCGGACGGGCAGCCCGACCAGGTGCGCCTGGGCCGCGATGCGGTACCCCTCCTCGGGCAGGCGGATGCGTACGTGGCGGACGTCCGCGCCGGCCAGGACGCGCAGCCGGATGGTGCCGCCCCCGGAGGGGCGCGGCCGGCGCAGCCGGGTGACGGTGCCGGTGACGCGCACGTCGACCGAGGGTTCCTCGCGCACGTAACGCTCACTGGCGGCCTCCAGCGCGGGGAGGTCGCCAGGGGAGAACTCGACCGGCTCCGGCACCCTGGCGAACCCCACGGGCGGCCCGGCCGCCGGGGCCCAGGCGAGGGTGACCACCACGCCCTCGGTGCCGCGCACCATCCGGATCAGGGAGTCGGCCAGTTCGTGGCAGACGCCGAGGCCCACCGCCGCGTCGAAGGCCTCCATGCCGCCGGTGGTCCGCTGGTAGTCCACCGCGTCCCGGGCCGCCTGCAGCGCGCGCAGCAGTGTGGTCACGGTGCGGCGGCCCTCGGGGACCGGCGCGTACGCGGTGAGCTGGTGCCCCGGCGCGGCACCGACCAGCACCTGCTCCAGGAAGGCGTTGGCGTGCCCGGTGTGGCGCGCGCCGAAGTAGCCGTAGCGGTCCCGCTCGGCGCGGGCGGCGGACATGAGCATGGCGCGGGCGGCCGCGCGCAACTGCTCCCCCGCCGTCCACGGCACGGCCGCGCCGGCGGCCGGCGGCAGCTCGCGGTGCCAGTGGATCTCGTCGCCGGGGACGGCGAGCGCGGTCAGCACCTCACGCGCCGACGGCTCGCCGCAGCGGGCGAGGGCGTCGAGGGCCTCGCCCAGCAGCTCGGCGTGGTCGGCGTAGCGGGCGCCCGCGGTACGCCGCTCCGGCACCAGGAGGCTGGTCCGGGCGGCGGACTCCGGCTCGCCCGGGGGCGTCCAGCGTGTGTAGCGGCCCGGGGCGCCGCCGCGCCGCCGCCAGCCGTGGCGGGCGAGCAGCGCGACGAGGACGCCGGGGTCGACCCGCTCGGGGTCGGGCGGGACGAGTGCGTCGTCTGCCGTCCGGCTCATCAGGGCCTCCCTCCCGCCCCGACCCGCGTCATGATCTCGCACAGGGCCCGGTCGTCGAAGATCCGCGCGGTGGGTATCCGCACGGTCGTCTTGCGCTTGCCGGTCGCGGCGTGACCGGCGAGGTTCGTCCAGTAGCAGCAGTGCCGCAGCTCCAGCCGGTCGTGGCCGGCGCGAAGCCACTCCTCCTGGGTGCGCGGCACGAGCATCACCACGAGGATCTTGTGCACCGAGACCGGGGTCCGGGCCAGCTTCACCAGGTGCTCGTTCTCCAGGGTGAAACCGAAGGTCGGACCGGGCGGCCGCGGGGCGACCTGGTAGGTGCACTTGAGCTGCACCTTGATCGTGACCTCGTCGTCCACACCGTGGCCGTGCGAACTGTGGCTTATGTGCCAGTCGATGCCATTGTCCGGGAAGGGCTGGGCGAGCGAACAACCGGCGGCCGCCGCCACCGCGTGCAGATATCCCACTTGGAGGGTTTCCATGCAGCTGGTGGTGGCGAGTCCGCCGCGCAGCGGTGCGTTCGGTTCGGACAGCAGCCCACCCGGGCCGGGCTGCTCGAGCGCCATCGCTCTCCGTGCCTTTCCGGGCGCGGGAATCCTAGTGATCCCCGTTGCCCTCTTCATCCCCACCAGCGACAAGTCGCAAACCGTTGCGGTTCGGTGACGTGCGGTCACGGGTACGTACCGTAAGGGCGGCCGCCGGTCGCCCACATCCTGCGATCCGCACGGGAGGTGCGCCATGCCGCACTGGTACGACGGCCCGCTGGCCGCCTTCGACACGGAGACCACGGGGGTCGACGTGGAACACGACCGGGTCGTCTCGGCCGCGTTGGTGGTCGAGGACGCCCCCGGCATACCGGCCAGGACGACCCGCTGGCTGGTGGACCCGGGGGTCCCGGTGCCCGAAGGGGCCCGCGCGGTGCACGGGCTGGACGACGACTACCTCCGGGCGAACGGACGCCGTCCCGGCCCGGTGATGGAGGAACTGGCACGCGCGCTGGCCGACCAGGCCGCGGCCGGCGTGCCGCTCGTGGTGATGAACGCACCCTTCGACCTGACGCTGCTCGACCGGGAGTTGAAGCGCCACCGCGGCATGGCGCTCGACGCCTACCTGGTCCGCGGCCCGCTGCGCGTCCTCGACCCCCGGGTCCTGGACAAGCACCTCGACCGCTACCGCAAGGGCCGCCGCACCCTCACCGACCTGTGCGCGCACTACGGCGTGGTGCTGACCGACGCCCATGACGCCGCGGCGGACGCCCTCGCCGCGCTCGCGCTCGTACGGGTGCTGGGACACCGCTTCGCCACACGGATCGGCGGGGTGCCGCCCGCCGAACTCCACGCCCGCCAGGCCCTCTGGCACGCCGGCCAGGCCCGCGGGCTGCAGGCGTGGTTCGCCCGCAGCGGCACGGACGACCGGGTCGACCCGGCCTGGCCGCTGCGGCCGACGCCCGCACGGACCCCCGAGGAACCGGCGGCCTAGGCACACGACGAAGGGCCGGTCCGTGATGGACCGGCCCTTCGTGAGGGTGGGCGATACTGGGATCGAACCAGTGACCCCTTCGGTGTGAACGAAGTGCTCTCCCGCTGAGCTAATCGCCCGGGACGACCAGAACAATACAGGGCGCGGGCGGCTGCGTTCAAACGGCTTCCCGGCCCGGTGCCCCCGCCGCGCGCAGCCGGGCGGACAGGCCCCTCCGCCCCTGCCGCATCATCAGGGCGTGGTTCGCCCGGAACAGCGGCCGGCACGGGACGGCCAGCCGTCGCATCAGCGGCTTGTTGACGATCACGTCCTCCTCGAAGAGCAGCCGGGTGCCGCCGCCCGGCCCGTCCGCGCCGACCGTCCACCGCACCCACCCCTCCAGGTCCCCGTACATCGCCACCTCCAGGACCCCCGCACGCGGGTCGCGTCGGGTCTGGTGCGCGGTGACGAACAGGTCGTACGGCAGGACCGAGCGGAAGCGCAGGGTGCCGGCGGTCTCGCCGGTCCGCCGCACCTCGCGGACCTGGGGCCACCAGGCCGGGTACTCGTGCGGGCGCTCCAGGAGGCCGTACACGGCCTCGGGCGGGGCGGCGATCCGCCACAGACTGCGGAAACGGTAACGGCTCCAGTCCATGGAGCCAGTGTGCGTACTCAGCACGGATCTGAGTACCAGCGCGCATGCCCGCGCACGTGGGCCGCGCCACACTCCGAGCCATGGAGACGATGCCCCCGCCGCACGACCGCTGCCCTGCGTGCGGCACCTATCTGCCCGCGACGGCGCCGCCCGCGTGCCCGCGCTGCGCGCTGCCCCTGGTCGGGCCGGTCGCCGAGGAACTGCGGGAGACCGACCGCGCCCTCCTGCGATTGGACGCCGAACGCGGCCGCCTCATCGCGCGCCGCGGGCAGTTGCTGGCACAACTGCGGCCGCCGTACCCGCCGGCGCCGTGGGGCACGCCATGGGGTGCCCCGCCGCCCCGCGAGACGTCGCCCCGCGCGGTGCAGAACCTGCTGCTCGCCCTGGGCGGTGTGCTGCTGGCGGTCGCCGCGATCGCGTTCACCGTCATCAGCTGGGGCCACCTCGGCATCGGCGGACGTGCCGCCGTCCTGGGCGCGCTCACCCTCGCGGCGACAGGCGTCCCCGTCCTGCTGCTGCGCCGCACGCTGACCGCGACGGCCGAGGTGGTCGCCTGCCTCGGCCTCGTCCTGCTGCTGCTCGACGCGTACGCGCTGCACCGCGTGGCGTTCCCCGGCGCCGACGGGCTGCGCTTCGCGGCGGTGTCCCTGGCCGTCGTCGCCGCGCTCTGGGCCGCGTACGGGAAGGCGCTCGAACGGCTCGTGCTGCCGGTGCCCCTCGCCGTGGTGATCGGTCAACTCCCCCTGGCGCTGTGGGCGTCGGCCGCGGAGTCGGCGTACGGGCTCGCGGCCGCCCTGCTCGTCACGGCCGCGCTGGACGCGGCGGCCGCCCTCCTCACCGGCGGGCGCGGGACGCGGATCACCGCCGCCGTCGCCGGGACGGCCGTCGGTCTGGGCGCGCTGCTCACCGCGGGCGGGCTCTCCGTCTCGGCCGACGACGGCGGAGCGGCACTGCGCGCGGGCGCGCTGCTGCTGGGCGCCGCCGCGGTGGCGCTCACCGTCGCGCTGCGACCCGCGGTGCCCGCCTCCGTGTCGGGGATCCTGTCCGGGGTCGCGGCGCTCGCGGTCGTGGGCGCGGCCGGCGGGATCGTGCGGTCGGGCGTGCCCGGCGACTGGATCGTGCCGGGATACCTGGCGTGCGCGGCGGTCGTGCTCGCCGCGGCAGCCCTCGCCGTCCCGGCCCGCCACCGCCCGGTGGCCGCCGGTCTCGCGGCCGGCGCCGCCGCGGTGCACGCCCTGGCACTGCTGTGGGCGCTGCCCTCGCTGATCGTGGGCGTGGTCACGCCCGACGCGTGGGAGGGCCCGTACAGCGCGGTCGCTGTCACCGGCCTGCTCGCCGCGGAACTGGCCACGGCCGCGCGGCTGCACCGCGCCACCCCGTACGCCCCCCTCGCCGCCTCCGGCGCCCTGGTGGCGGCCGCGGTCGCCGTGTGCGTGCCCGGCCCGCTGCCCGTACGGCTCGTCGTCGTGGCCGCCCTGCTCGCGCTGTCGCCCAGGGCGCTCACCTGGACCGCCCTGGTGAGCGCGTGCGGGCTCGCCGTGACGGCCGTCGCGTGGGCACACCCGGAGCGCACGACGACGCTCACCGTCCTCGCCGTGCTGCTGGCCTGCTTCGGCGCGCTGTACGCCGTGGCCCCGCGCACCCGCGTGGTGAGCGCCGCCGCCGTGGTCGCCTGCGCGGCGGGCCTCGCCTGGACCGGACTGCCCGCCCACGCGACCGCGTTCACCCTCCTCGCGATCGCCGCGGCCGCCCAGGCCACCGCCCTCCGCGCCCCCGGACGCCCCTTCGAGCACCCCGGCCACGCCGCGGCCCTGCTCGCGATCGGCCTCGTCGCCGACGACCCCGCACTCCTCGCCCTGGCCCTCGCCCTCGCGGGCGTCCTCGCCGCGGCCGTCGCGGCGCTGCGGGCCGACCGGCGGTGGCTCGGCTACGTCGCGACCTGCCTGATGATCGCCGCGAGTTGGGTACGCCTCGCGGCGTCCGACGTCCACGTCCCGGAGGCGTACACCCTCCCCGTCACGGTCGCCGCCCTGGCCGTCGGCGCCCTGCGGCGGCGCCGCGACCCCGCGTTCTCGTCCTGGGCCGCCTACGCCCCCGGGCTCTGCGCGACCCTCCTGCCCAGCCTCGCCGCCGCCTGGGGCGACCCCGGCTGGGTCCGCCCCCTGACCCTGGGCGCGGCCTCGCTCGCCGTGATGCTCCTCGGTGCCCGCCACCGGTTGGCGGCGCCGCTCCTGCTGGGGGCGGGCGTGCTGGCGCTCGACGCGCTGCACGAACTCGCCCCCTACATCGCCCAGGCCCTCGGCGCGGTCCCCCGCTGGGTGCCGCTCGCCCTGGCGGGCGTCCTCCTGCTCGGGGTAGGGGCGACGTACGAGCGCCGTCTGCGCGACGTGCAGCGCGTGCGGGACGCACTGGGGCGCCTCCGCTAGGAATGTGCCGGTGGGTTGTGGTTGCGGCCTGTGGTTGTGTGCGGGTGCGTTGCGGCTGCGCCGGGCTGGCCGGTTGCTGTGTGCGGGTTGTTTGCGCCCCCTGCGGGCGGCTGCGCCGGGCTGCCCCGATGTTTGTGTGCGGGCGCGTTGCGCCTGCGGCGGGCGGTTTCCCCGCCGCCCTCCCGATTGCCCGGCGCGGTCAGTGCGGGTCTCGCACCGTGTGCCTGGGTCGGTGCCGCGCCGGCGCACGTCCTCAGCGCTCGCGGTTTACCCCCACATCGTTCGGCACCCGGGTCCGCCGCTCGTCGCTTCCGGGCGCACCCCGCCACACCCCCTCCCACGGGTAGGGGCGGCTGACGGCCGGTGTGGGGTCAGTAAGGCACCTGCGGCAACCCAGTACCGCCTCCTCACCCCTACCGGCCGTTAGTCGCCCCCACCGGCAGGAGGGGGTGTGGCGGGGTGCCCCCATGGGGGTCCCCCCGGCCGAAGGCTGGGGGAGACGAACGGAGGCCGCGGTGCCGAATGACGTGGGGCAGCGCCGCGAGCGCCGAGGTGGGGGTCCCCCCGGCCGAAGGCTGGGGGCGTGCCCCGGCGCGGCACCGACCCCACAACGCACGCAGCGAGGCGGTCACTGACCGCGCCGGGCAATCGGGCGGGAGGGCGGGGGGACGCCCGCCGCAGGCGCAAACGACCCGCACACGACAACGAACCGCAACCACAACGGCGCCGCAGGGCTACGCACCGGCAGAGGAACGGCGTTCCACCGCCACCGCCGCCCCCGCCACGCACCCCAACGCCACCGCCGCCAGCGGCAGAAGCATCCACGCGGCCACCCCGACCACCGCCACCCCGCCCGCGAGCAGCAGCGTCCCCCCGGGGTCACCCACACAGCGGCGCACCGCCCGGCCGGCCGCACCCCGGCCGCCCTCCCCGGGCCGCCAGAGCGCAGCCGCGCGAAGCCCCGTCACCACGAGGGCGACCGCGGCCAGGACGCCAACGCACGTGAACGCTCCCCCACCGGGCATCCCGGAGCGGGCCACCGCCAGGTCGAGCCCGAGCAGCGTGAGTCCGCCCCACCACAGCAGCGTCCAGCGCCACCCGGCGCGGGTCGCGACCGCGGTCTCCGCCGCGAAGTCGCGCCATGTGGACCGCTCCCCGTCCAGGTGCCGCCGCAGGTGCCCGCAGGCGGCGGCGAACGCGGGCAGCGCGGTGACCAGCGGCAGCGCGGCGGCCACCAGCCACACCCCGGTCAGCAGGCACTCGGCGAACAGCGCGAACCGGTCCGCACGGGGACGCGCACCGTCGGCACCTCCGAACGCCATGGGCCTCAGCCCTTCAGTCCGGAGGTGGCCGCTCCCTCGACCAGGTGGCGCTGGAAGGCCAGGAAGAAGAGGAGCACGGGCAGGAGGGCGACCAGCGACAGGGCGACCATGCCGCCGTAGTCGGCCACGCTGTCCTGGTCGATGAACATCTTCAGCCCGAGCGAGATCGTGTACTTGTCGGGCTCGTTCAGGTACAGCAGGGGCCCGATGAAATCGTTCCAGGACCAGATGAACGTGAAGATGGCGCTCGTGATGAGGGCGGGCCGGCACAAAGGGAGCACGACGCTCCAATAGATGCGCAGATGTCCGCAGCCGTCGATGCGCGCCGCCTCGTCCAATTCCCGCGGGAGATTGCGCATGAATTGCACCATGAGAAAGACGAAGAACGCGTCCGCGGCGAGGTATTTCCCGAGCAGCAACGGAACGTAAGTGTTGATCAGGCCGAGTTTCTGGAAGAGCACGTACTGCGGGATGATGAGCACCTGGAAGGGCAGCAGCAGCATCGAGATCATGACCGCGAAGAGCAGGTTGCGCCCGGCGAAGCGGATCCTGGCGAAGGCGTAGGCCGCCAGCGAGCAGGAGATGAGCACGCCCACCACCGAACCGACGGCCAGGACGAGCGAGTTGGTGAAGAAGGTGGAGACGGGGATGTCGGCGATGCCAGGGGTCAGCCGCCGGTAGTTGTCGACGATGGGGCGGCCGGGCAGCGGTTCCAGGCTGCCGACGATCTCGTCGCCGGGCTTGAGCGAGGCGCCCACCAGCCACACCACCGGGTAGAGGATCACCACCAGCAGGGCCAGGGCGCCCGCGTGCCAGGCGAGGGTGCGCGCCGTGCGGCGGCGGGCCGTGGCGACGGGGGTCATCGGGCGTCCGTCCCTTCCTCGTAGTGGACCCAGTTGCGCTGGGTGCGGAACAGCAGCGCGGTCAGCAGGCCGATGCCCAGCATCAGCATCCAGGCCGTGGCGGACGCGTAGCCCATGCGGAGGTTGCGGAAGCCCTGTTCGTACAGGTACCAGGTGTAGACGAGCAGGGAGTCGGCCGAAGACCTAGAAGGAGTGGATGAGTTCGAGCAGCAGGTTGAAGAAGAGCACCGGCGAGATCAGCGGCCAGGTGATGGAGCGGAACCGCCGCCAGGGCCCGGCCCCGTCGACCTCCGCCGCCTCGTACAGTTCCCGCGGCACCTGCTTCAGCCCCGCCAGGAAGATCACCATCGGGGCGCCGAACTGCCAGACGGTCAGGGTGACGAGGGTGGGCAGCGACCAGTCCGGGTCGCCGACCCAGCCGCCGACGTCCCAGCCGGCGAGGTGCAGCGCGCGGTCCACGACGGCGTCGTCCTGGAAGACCGAGCGCCACACGATGCCGATGCTGACGCTCGCCCCGATGAGCGACGGGGCGTAGAAGGCGGAGCGGTAGAAGCCCTGGCCGCGACGGGGCCTGATCAGCAGCAGTGCCGCGGCGAGCTTGAGGGGGGTGCCGACCAGCACGTACTCCAGCGTCACGCGCACCGAGTGCCACCAGCGGTCGTCGGCGAGCATGTCGCGGAAGTTCCTCAGCCCGATCCACCTCGGGGAGTCGAAGAGGTTGTAGTCGGTGAAGGCCAGGTAGAGCGAGACGAGCATCGGGCCCAGCGTCAGCAGCAGGACGCCGACGCACCACGGGGTCAGGAACAGGTAGCCGGCCTGGGTCTCCCGGCGTCCCCGCCGCCGGCCTTCCGGGGGCCGGTCCTGCGGGGTGCGGCGCCGCTCGGCGACATGCGGTCCGGCGGTCCGGGTGCGCGTCACGGGATGTCCCCTCAGGAGCCGAGCGCGGTCTTCGCCTCGCTGAAGAACTGTGTGACGGCGTCGTCGACCGAGGTCTTGCCCAGGGCAGCGTCGCCGTAGATCCGCAGGAAGGCCGCCTCCGCGACGTCGGCGCCCGCCGGGTGCGGGGTGATCGGCTCGATGACGCCGCTCACGGACTTCTCGTACGCGGCGATCTGCGCGTCGACGCCGGTCGGCCGGTACGCGTCGAACTGGGCGTTCGTGGGCAGGATGCCGCGGTTGTAGCCCATGACCTTCCCGACCTCGGGGTCGTGGACCATGAAGTCGATGAACTCCGCGACCTCCTCGGGGTGCGCGGTGCGGGCCGAGCCGCTGAGCATGAGCGAGGAGATGTACTGACCGGTCCTGGTGCCGTCGGTGGTCGGGACCGGGGCGAGGGCGAGTTCGGTGCCGGTCTCGGCGGCGTAGCGGACGATGAAGTTGTCCCTGGTGAACTCGGCGGCGGAAAGGTCGCCGCTGACCGAGGACTTGGGCTTGATCTGCTCGCTCTCCTTGGCCGGGACCAGGTCGCCCGCCTCGTTGGGAAAGCGCTTCCCATGCTCATCGGAACAGCACAACCGCCGGACATGACGACGAGGCCCGGAAGCCGCTCTCGGCTTCCGGGCCCTCGGTCCGGGTGGGCGATACTGGGATCGAACCAGTGACCCCTTCGGTGTGAACGAAGTGCTCTCCCGCTGAGCTAATCGCCCCGGTGCGGGAACAACATTACCGCATGTCAGCGGGTGCCCCGACCATCGCGGACGGTGCGCCCTCAGTGCAGGTCGGCCTTCCACGGCATCACGAAGCCGAACCGCCAGAGGTAGTACCCCAGCAGGACGCCGATGATCACCAGCCCGATGGCGGTCAGCGTCAGGTTCCGCCGCCGCACCTTCGGGTCGAGCGCCTTCTGTGCCGCCTCGGTCACCTTCCGCTTCGTCCAGCGCAGCACTAGCTGGGCCCAGACGAACTCGGTCGCCCAGACGGCCATGCCGGCGAAGATCACCACCCAGCCGGGCCCCGGCAGCGGGAGCAGGACCACGCCCGTCCCGACGATCGCCAGACCCACCAGGAAGACCCCGACCTGCCAGCTCACGTGCAGCGCGCGGGAGCGCCGGATGAAACGTGGCGCCCTCGACCCCAGCGGGCGCTCGGAACCCTCCGGCTCCACGTCCTCGCCGTCCCCGTTGTCGACGGTCGCGGGATCCATGGCCACGGCCACCTCCCGCTCGTCACTCTCCGCAGTCATGCTCCCAAACTTACCCGAAGCCACTTCGTCACCGGAATGGCTCGCCGGGGAGGAAAAGAACTCGGCCGGACGAGGTACCGGAACCCTCACAAACCCGTCAGAGGGGTTTACAACGTCCCCGCAGGTGGCATGTCGATTTCGCCGACGTGCGAATCCCCGAGCGCACACTGAGCGAAAGGCCCTGGCGCTTATGAACACCACGGTCAGCTGCGAGCTGCACCTGCGCCTCGTTGTGTCGAGCGAATCGTCACTGCCCGTACCCGCGGGCTTGCGGTACGACACGGCCGATCCCTACGCCGTGCACGCCACCTTCCACACCGGTGCCGAGGAGACAGTCGAATGGGTCTTCGCCCGCGACCTGCTCGCCGAAGGTCTGCACCGGCCCACCGGCACCGGCGACGTCCGGGTCTGGCCGTCCCGCAGTCACGGCCAGGGCGTCGTGTGCATCGCCCTCAGCTCTCCGGAGGGGGAGGCGCTGCTCGAGGCCCCTGCGCGGGCCCTGGAGTCGTTCCTCAAGCGGACCGACGCCGCGGTGCCCCCCGGCACCGAACACCGTCATTTCGACCTGGACACCGAGCTCTCGCACATCCTCGCCGAGAGCTGAGTCCACCGACCGTCCGTCGCCGTACGCATCTCGGGGGTACGGCGCGGACCCGACCTGCCGGAGCCGTCGTCGGGGAGCAGCACGCTCCACGGCGACGGCTCTCGCGCTAAAGTCACCGGAACGCCCGACCCACCAGGCCAGGGAGAGAGCGATTCCGTGCTGATCAACCATGACACCAGGTGCGCACTCGACTGCGTGGTGGATCTCATCAACACCACCCCGGAGAGTGACGGCCGCGAGGGTCTGGCCGACCTCGCGGCGCTGCGCGCCTTCGTGGAGCGCAACGAGGTCAGCGACGTCGGATCGCTCGACGAGGACGACCTCGTCGCGGTGCGCGCCGTACGGCAGCTCTTCTCCCAGGTCTTCTCCGCGCCCGCCACGCCCGAGGCCGCGGCGCTGGTCAACTCGCTCGTCGCCGAGGCCGGCACCACGCCCCGGCTCACCGACCACGACGGCTACGACTGGCACGTCCACTACTTCGCCCCGGGCGCCTCCCTCGCCGAGCACCTGGCCGCCGACTGCGGGATGGCCCTGGCCTTCCTCCTCGTCGCCGGGGAGCGGGAGCGGCTGCGCCGCTGCGACGCCCCGGACTGCCGGCGCGCCTTCGTCGACCTGTCACGCAACCGCTCGCGCCGGTACTGCGACAGCCGCACCTGCGGCAACCGGCTCCACGTCGCCGCGTACCGGGCGCGCCGCCGCGAGGCCGTCGCCGTGCCGGCTCAGAACGGCCAGAGGTCGTAGAGCCCGCCGAAGGCGAGCAGACTGCCGATCACGGTCAGGAACAGCATGAGCGGCGGCTGGGAAAGCGCGAACAGGCAGCCGCGGGGCTCGTCGTCGTCTGCTTGGGCTTCCATGGCCTTACGGTGTGCTCGGAGGGAAGCGAACTCGCACAACCGTACGCCCCCGGACACACCAAATCCCGCTCAGGGGGCGGTAGTTGAGGTCCGCCAGGGCGATGATGACGTAACCCCGCCACCCCCTGCCACCAACACGCCGCTCAGATCCCCCTGCGCTTGAGGATCTCCTCGATCTCACCGAATTCGGCCAGGTCGGGATCGGTCTTCGCCGCCTTCGGGACCGGTTTCTTCCCCTGCGCCAGAGCCGGCGCCCCCGCGCCCGACGCGACCGCCCGGCCCGGGCTCGCCTCCGCGACGCCCTTGCGGCGCCCCGACACCCGCGCGAGGAAGTACAGCACGACCGACAGGGCGAGCACGGCGAAGCCCGCCCACACCGACGGCTTGAACACCAGGTCCGCCGCCCAGTCGGCGAGGGCCCGGACGACGGTCCCGGCCAGCGAGACCAGGCCCGTCATGTACAGGCCGACGGGCAGCAGCGCCGCCGCCGCGATCATCGTCGCCCTGCGGAACCTGCGCCGGTAGGCGGTGAGCAGGGCGATCGCCAGGCCCGCCGCGGACAGCGCGACACACACGGTCGAGGTCAGCATGCGGAGCTCCTCCGAAAGGGTCTGCTCGCTCCATCGTGCACCCGCCCCCCACCTGCGGGCCACGGCCCGGCGGCAACCTCAGGGTGATCTCCGGGACGGCTCCTCCCCCGGTGGGAGACTGGCCCCATGAACGAAGCGACTCCCCGCACCGTCGTCCTCGAGTACTGGTGCGAACTCCAGTGCCCCGACTGCGCCACCGCCCTCACCGACCTGCACGCCCTGCGCGACCGGTACGGCGACGCCCTGGAGATCCAGCTGCGGCACTTCCCCCTGGAGAAGCACAAGCACGCCTACGCCGCCGCCCAGGCCGCGGAGGAGGCCTTCGCCCAGGGCCGCGGCTGGGAGTACGCGGAGGCGGTCCTCGCCCGCACGGACGAGCTGGGCGAGCGGGGCGAGGCACTGCTGGTCGAGATCGCGG
Organism: Streptomyces sp. NPDC059718; assembly: GCF_042733315.1. Taxonomy (NCBI): domain Bacteria; kingdom Bacillati; phylum Actinomycetota; class Actinomycetes; order Kitasatosporales; family Streptomycetaceae; genus Streptomyces; species Streptomyces sp. NPDC059718. The sequence goes on along the minus strand of NZ_JBHWGA010000006.1, from coordinate 132,133 downwards.
CGGACCTGGGCCTCGACGCGGAGGAGGTCGACACCGCGCTCGTCGACGGGCGGCACCTCCTCGTCGTCGACGCCGACCAGGCCGAGGGCAAGGCCATCGGCGTCACCGGCACCCCCACCTACGTCATCTCCGGCGAACGCCTCGACGGCGGCACGTCCCAAGACGGCCTCCGCACCCGCATCGAGTCCCTCGCGGACGCCGCCCTGGGCCGGTAACCGACATCTCGGCGTGTGCACGCCGGTGGTGGGGGTGTGCCAACCCTCCCCCAGCCTGCGGCCGGGGGGACCCCCGTGCCTTGCGGAACGACTTCCCGCAACCCCCACCTCGTCCGGCCGTCAGTCGCCCACACGACCGGAGGGGGTGTGACGGGGTGCGCCCATGGGGGTCCCCCCGGCCGAAGGCTGGGGGAGACGAGCGGCGGACCCGGGTGCCGAACGACGTGGACGTAAACCGCGAGCGCTGTGGGGGTCCCCCCGGCCGAAGGCTGGGGGAGTGCGCCGGCGCGGCACCGACCCACACGAACATGGCGCAGGCCCGCACTGACCGCGCCGGGCAATCGGGAGGGCGGGCGGGTGGACGCCCGCCGCAGGCGCATACAACCCGCACGACAACCACCGGCCGCAACCCCCACCCCCGGGCACTCAGAGAAGCGGCTTCGCCAAATGCACCTCCGTCACCCCGTACCTCAGCGCCCCGTACAGCCCCTCCGCCGCCTCGTTCCCGGCGAAGACGTTGAGCCCGATCCACCGCAGCCCCGCCGCCAGGCACTCCCGCTCCGCGGCGAGCATGAGCGTGCGCCCGTGGCCCCGGCCCCGGTGCCCCTCGGCGACGTGGACGTCGAACACGAACCCCGTGGCCTCGTCCCTGCGCCCCACCCACAACTCCCCCACCACCCGCCCGGCCTCCCGGGCCTCCCCGGGCCCGCCGACCTCCAGCGCCCTCAGCACCGCGCCGGGCGTCGCGAGCCCCTCGGGGAGGGCGGCCAGGTCGTCGGCCCGGGCCTTGGCGCGGGCCTGCGCCTCGGGCACGCCGCGCCGCGTCCAGGACCGGACGTACTCGTCCTGCTTGCGGGCCGCCCACCCCGGGTACTCCGCCTCCGTCATGGGCCGCACGACGCTGCCGCCGGGCAGCGCGGGCGGCGCGTCGGGCAGCGCCTTGAGCATGTTCCGGTTGCGGACGACGTACCCCAGCACGCCCGCGAGCCGGAGCGCGGCCGCGTCTTCCGTCCGCACCGAGACCTCGATGCGGCGGCAGCCCCAACCCCGCAGGACCTCCTCCGCGGCGAGGGCCGCGACCGTACCGCGGCCGCGGCGCTGCTGGTCGTGGTCGATCCGCAGTGCGGCGATGCGCCCGACCTCGGGCCCGAACCGGGCGTCGGTGCACAGGGTGGTCTCCCCCACCGGGCGCCCGTTGACACAGACGTGGAAGCGGCGGGCGCGTACTCCGCCGCGCCAGCGCTGTTCGGGCTCGGCCGGGCGCAGGGTGGTGGTCATGGTGTGGAGTTCTACCGGGTCGCCGCGGTTACGTCACGGGTTCAACCACCCGGGACCGCCCCGGTTCAGGGGTTCGGGTGCTCCACGGACCGCTCCGCGAAGACCCGCATCGCCTTGGCCGTGACCGGGCCGGGACGGGCCCCGGTGGCCAGCTCGCGGTCGTCGACCCGGTGGACGCCCTGGACGTCGCGGAGCGAGGAGGTCACGAAGATCTCCTCCGCCTCGGCGAGGGCCTCGAAGGGCAGGTCGGCCTCCTCGGCGCCGGCCCACTCGATGACGAGCTCCCGGGTGATCCCGGCGAGGCACCCGGAGGCGAGCGGCGGCGTGAGCAGCTTGCCCCCGAGGACGACGAAGACGTTGGAGCCCGTGCCCTCGCAGAGGCGTCCCTGCGTGTTGGCGAAGAGCGCCTCGGAGGCGCCGTGCTGGTGGGCGCGGGCCAGGGCCACGACGTTCTCCCCGTACGACGTGGTCTTGAGCCCCGCGAGGGCGCCCTTCTCGTTGCGGGTCCAGGGGACGGTGACGACGGCCGTCGTGTCGGGGCGGACGGTCGCGGCGCCGAGGGCGACGACCAGGGTGGGGCCGGTGGTGCCGCGCTCGGAGCCGAGCGGCGAGGTGCCGCCGGTGTACGTGACGCGGAGCCGGCCGTGGGGCGCCGGGTTGGCGGCGAGGACGGCCTCGCAGGCGTGGCGCACCGCGTCCAGGTCGGGCTCGGGCAGGCCGAGGCCGCGCGCGGAGCGGGCCAGCCGGCGCAGGTGGCGGTCCATCGCGAAGGCGGTGCCGCCGGTGGCCTTGAGCGTCTCGAAGACGCCGTCCCCGACGGTCAGGCCGTGGTCCATGACGGACACGGACGCCTCGTCGGTCTCGCGCAGCGCGCCGTTGACCCAGATCGCGCCGGCGGTGGTCGTGCTCACGGTGTCACTCTGCCCCATGGTTCCGTTCGCCTTCGTTCGAGTCGTACGTACCCGACGCTACTGCCAGCAGCCGGGAGGCCTTCAGTTCCGTCTCGTCCCACTCCCGCTCGGGATCGGAGCCCCAGGTGATCCCGGCACCGGTGCCGAAGCGCAGCACGGGGCCGCCGGGGGCGGCGCGGTCGATCCAGAAGGTGCGGATGCCCACGGCGAGCTCGCCGGTGCCTCGGTCGGCGTCGACCCAGCCGATGCCGCCGCAGTAGGGGCCGCGGGGGGCGGTCTCCAGTTCGGCGATGATGCGCAGGGCGCTGGACTTGGGCGCGCCGGTGACGGAGCCCGGCGGGAACGCGGCGTCCAGCAGTGCGGCCCAGCCGGCGCCCTCGCGCAGTTCGCCGCGCACGGTGGAGACGAGGTGGACCAGGCCGGGGTGCTTCTCCACGACGCAGAGGTCGGGGACGCTGACCGTGCCGGTGGCGCAGACCTGCCCGAGGTCGTTGCGGACCAGGTCGACGATCATGACGTTCTCGGCGTGGTCCTTGGGCAGCAGGTCGGCCTCGGTGCGGCCGGTGCCCTTGATGGGTCCGGACTCGACCACCTCGCCGCGGCGGCGCAGGAAGAGTTCGGGGGAGGCGCTGGCCACCTCTATGCCGTGCGCGGGCAGCCGGACCGTTCCCGCGTGCGGGGCGGGGTTGCCGCGGGCGAGGACGGCCGCGAGGGCGTCGACGTCGGCGTCCGGATCGGGCAGCGGCGCGGTGAGCACCCGGCAGAGGTTGGCCTGGTAGACCTCGCCGGCCGCGATGTACTCGCGGACGCGGCGCACTCCGGCGGTGTACCCGGCGCGGTCCAGCGAGGACGTCCAGTCGCCGCGGGCGGGGCCCTTCCAGAGCCGGCGGGGGGCGGCCACGGCGGGTTCCGGCCGTACGTTCCCGAAGCGCGCGCAGACCATGTCGCCCTCGAAGCCGGCGACCACCGCCCAGAAGCCGGAGGAGTCCAGCGCGGCCGGGTCGGTGGTGACATCCCGCAGGTCGGAGGCGACGAGGCCGCCGAATCTGGCGAGGGGCTCGAGGTCGGGCACGGGGCTTCCCAGGTCGGTCCGGTGGGGCGAGTGCGAGTCTAAGTCGGCGGCGACGAGCGAGATGCGCTGGTCACCGACCCGGCACGCTGCGGAAACGCGTTTTGGTGGCGGAGCCGTAATCCGCTAGAGTTCAACTCGTCGCCGGGACGCGGAAGCGTACCGGCGGAGGTCCCGCCCGGGTGCGAGCTCCGGGGGAGACACTGCGGACGTGGCTCAGTTGGTAGAGCATCACCTTGCCAAGGTGAGGGTCGCGAGTTCGAATCTCGTCGTCCGCTCGAAGTGGGGGTCACCGCCCCCGCGCTGGTGGAGTGGCCGAGAGGCGAGGCAACGGCCTGCAAAGCCGTCTACACGGGTTCAAATCCCGTCTCCACCTCTGAGGACGATTAGCTCAGCGGGAGAGCGCTTCCCTGACACGGAAGAGGTCACTGGTTCAATCCCAGTATCGTCCACTGGGCCCGGGAGGGCCTTCCCCAGGGCTTCGGCACGGGGGACCCGAGCGCGATTAGCTCAGCGGGAGAGCGCTTCCCTGACACGGAAGAGGTCACTGGTTCAATCCCAGTATCGCGCACGCTGCACCAGAACCACCCGCAGTACCGAGGACGATTAGCTCAGCGGGAGAGCGCTTCCCTGACACGGAAGAGGTCACTGGTTCAATCCCAGTATCGTCCACCAGCAGCCGAGGGCCGGAGCGTTCGCTCCGGCCCTCGGTCGTGTCATGACGAGAAGAGCATGTGCGCCCAGCTCTGCTGCTTGTGGTGGCCGTGGTGGCCCCCGTGGTGCCCGCCGTGCGGGGCACCCCAGGCCGGGGCGGCGTGCTGCTGCTGCGGGTACGCCTGCGGGTAACCGGGCGGCGGCGGGGCGGGCTGGGCGTACTGCGACTCCATGCGGGTCAGCGCCTCGAGCTCCCCGTAGTCCAGGAAGATCCCCCGGCAGTTGCCGCACTGCTCGATCTGGACGCCGCTGCGGGTGAACGTCTGCATCGGGCCATGACACTTGGGACAGAGCATCGTCGGCTCATCTCCTCGTTCGCGCCGGCCGGGGGTCCTCCCCCGGCGTAGAACTGCACCTTACTTCCGCGATTCGGCGGCACGTATCGAGGACGGTCCGTTCCGTCCCGTCGAGTGCGCGGCCCTCCTGCGCGGCCTTGGCGACGGCTGTCGCCGCGGTCTGGACCGCCAACGCCCGTGCCGCCACGTCGAGATGCGGCCACGGGTCGCCGTCAGCGGGAACGGCGGGGCCGCCGCCGGCGCGGTACGCGCCGAGGAAGCGGCCCCAGTCGGCGGGGTCGAGCAGCCCGGCGGCGAACCACATCGCCGGCCGGGCCAGGTCCCAGGCGGGCTCGCCGAGCCCGAGGTCGTCCACGTCGATGAGGCACCACGGCCCGTCGGGCGCCGGGTGGCGCACCAGTTGGCCCATGTGCAGGTCGCCGTGGCACAGCACCTGCCGCGGCTGCGGGGCCTCGCCGCGCGCCCAGGGCGGCAGGCCGTGCCAGGCGGCGAGCACCGCCGGGTCGCCGGCGCCGCCGGCGAGCATCCTCGCGACCGCGCCGGCCGCGCTGACCGGCCCGCGCATCTGCGGCGGCGGACCGGGCAGCGCGGACACCGGCACGGTGTGCAGACGGGCCAGGAGCGCGCCGGCCTCCGCCCAGGGTGCGGAGTCCGGGTCCTCGCGGTCGACCGGCTCGCCGAGGGGCCACAGGCTCACGGTGCGACCGAGGAGCACGGCGCTCAACGCGCCGCCGTGGTCGGGCAGCGGCGCCGGGGGCAGCAGGACGCCGTCCAGCAGAGGATGGGCGGCCACGCGCAGGCGCAGGGCGAGCTCTTGCGGATCGGTGCCCGGGGCGTGGGCCTTGGCGACGAGGCGGCCGCCACGGACGACGGTGGCGTCGGGCCGTTCGGCGAGCACGGCCGGCCGTGCCTGGCCGGGTACCCGCGAGGCCGCTGCCGCGACCGCCCCCAGGGCGTGCGTCAGCGGTGCTCCGCTGCTGGTCACTTCTTCCCCCACCGCCCGTGTCACCGGCCCACTGTGCGGCAGCGCGCCGCACCATGGCAATGCCGGGTGTGATGCCCGGGTACCGCCACGGTACCCGGGCATTCATGCCGTCCGCCGTACCCCCGTCCCCACGGGGTTGGTTCACCGGTCCTCGCGGACCCGGACCGCTCTTCCGGGGCCGCGGGGCGTCTGTCAGCGCCCCATCAGACCGGCTACGGACGACGCCTGTGTGACCACCGCGTCCCAGCCCCCGAAGGCCACCGCGAGCAGCACCGCGAGCGGCAGCACCATCGCCACCGCCACCAGCGGATGCCGGGTGCCCGACGGGCGTATGCCGAAGGCGGCGATCCTGCTGCCGCGCGCCGGCCGCACCGTACGGCTCACCGTGTTCGCCATGGCCCTCTCCCGGGTCGTGGTCCGTGATCATGCACAGTTGTCGGGGCGGCGGGCGTTTGACCTCGGGGGACGAGTGCTCCGCCCGCCGCTTGACCTCAACAGTAGGCGCGGCGCCGGCGCCGGTCGTCATGCCCTCGTACCGCTTCCCTGGCCTCCCCGAGGATGACTCCGGGTCCGGTCGCGTACTCCCCTGGGTGGAGGGACCCGGCCGCACCCCCGGGACATCCCCGAGGGGATCTCCCGGGCGGGCGCGGACGGGGCCCGTCAGCCCCGTTCCTCGTCCTCCGCGTCGCCGGTCGGCATGGGCTGCTCGACCAGGGCGAGGACCCGGGTGGCCATGAAGCGCGCGGTGCGCACCACGGAGCCGGACCGGGTGACTTCGCTCACTTCCACCACCCCTCGGCGGACCGCCGTCTCGACCCTGCGGCCCGCCCTGGTGGCGACCACTTCGTACGTCCTCGTCGTGTCGCCCGCGTCGACGACTATCTCCACGCGGTCACCCTTCATGGCGTCAATCCCCCTTGCCCGACGGACTGTTGACGGCATGACGAAATTCCGGGCCCGTCAGCGGCCGGAATTTTCCCCACTCTTCAAGGATCCCATCCGGCACTGACAATCCGCCGCCCCGCGCGGGCGCGGCCTCGCGGCGCGACGGGCGGTCAGTCCGTAAGCTGTCGGCGTCAGACTGGCCAGGCAGGCAGCGGGGATGGACGACATGGCGATGATGCGGCTCCGGCGCGAGGACCCGCGTGTCGTCGGCTCGTTCCGCCTGCACCGGAGGCTGGGCGCGGGCGGCATGGGCGTCGTCTACCTGGGCGCCGACAAGCGCGGCCAGCGGGTCGCGCTGAAGGTGATCCGCCCCGAGCTGGCCGAGGACCAGGAGTTCCGCTCGCGCTTCGCGCGCGAGGTCTCCGCGGCGAGACGCATCCGCGGCGGCTGCACGGCCCGGCTGGTCGCCGCCGATCTGGAGGCGGACCGCCCGTGGTTCGCCACGCAGTACGTTCCCGGGCCCTCCCTGCACGACAAGGTCGCGCGGGACGGCATGCTCCCGGCCGCCGAGACCGCGTCCATCGGCGCCGCACTGGCGGAGGGACTGGTCGCCGTCCACGAGGCCGGGGTCGTCCACCGCGACCTGAAGCCCTCCAACATCCTGCTGTCGCCCAAGGGCCCCCGGATCATCGACTTCGGCATCGCCTGGTCCACCGGCGCCAGCACCCTCACCCACGTGGGCACCGCCGTCGGGTCCCCCGGGTTCCTCGCGCCGGAGCAGGTCCGCGGGGCGGCGGTCACCCCGGCCACCGACGTCTTCGCCTTCGGTGCGACGCTGGCGTACGCGGCGATGGGCGACTCGCCGTTCGGGCAGGGCAGTTCGGAGGTCATGCTCTACCGGGTCGTCCACGAGGAGCCGGACCTCACCGGTGTCCCGGACTCGCTGGCCCCCCTGGTGTACGCCTGCCTCGCCAAGGACCCGGAGCAGCGGCCCAGCACGGTCCAACTCTCCGAGCGGCTGGCCGAGATCGCCGCCCGTGAGGCCCGTGGCCTCGGCGCGGCGCCGGGCCGGCGCGACATCGTGCCGAGGGCGTCCGGTCCGCGCGCCGAGCGGCCCACCGGCCCGCGGGCGCAGGCGTACGCGGACCAGCAGACCGAGCGGCGGACGGCGGCGGGCACGCCCGCCGCGCCGCGTACCCCGGCCTCCCCCCGTACGCCCGCCACGCCGCGCACCCCGGCCCGGACGCCCTCCGGCCGCACCCCGGCTCCCCGCACGCCGGCGGGCCGCCGGCCCGTGGGTGCCGACCGCAGGCTGCTGCGGCAGCGGCTCATCGTCTTCGTCACCGTAACCCTCCTCGTCGCGCTCGGCATCGCCGCCGCCCAGGGCTGCCAGGGCCCCAGCCGCGGCATCGGCCTGCTGCCCGGGGCCGGCGCGACGGCGCCGCACGCGCCGTAAGCCTGGCACCGCGTCGGCCCTGCGAGGCGCCCTGCCGGTGGTTGTGTGCGGCTCGGTGTTTGTGTGCGGGTTGTTTGCGCCTGCGGCGGGCGTCCACCCGCCCGCCCGCCCTCCCCCAGCCTTCGGCCGGGGGTGCCCCCAACTCCCCCGCCCCCTCCCTATCGCGGGCGACCAACGGCCGGTGGGGGGGGCAAAGGCGGTCCGGGGTCGCCGCAAGCGCCCCACTGAACCCCCACCGGCCGTCATGCGCCCACACAGCGGGAGGGGGTGTGGCGGGGTGCGCCCGGAAGCGACGAGCGGCGGACCCGGGTGCCGAACGATGTAGGGCCAAACCGCGAGCGCTGAGGACGTGCGCCGGCGCGGCACCGACCCCACCCGAACAGAGCGCAGGCCCGCACTGACCGCGCCGGGCAATCGGGAGGGCGGGCGGGGGAGAAACCCCAACAGCAACCACAACGCACTCGCACACGAGACGCGCCGCACCAGGGGGTGACGGGAGGGCACCCCGTGAGCTAGTTTCTAAGCGCTTGCTTAGTGCTACGCACACGCGGAGGGACGCATTCGCATGACGGTCACACCGGAGGAGCTGCGCGAGCGGGTGCGCGCGCTGCTGGCCTCTCACGATCCGGCGGCGACGGACCGCCTGGACTTCCTGCGGGCCAGGTTCGACGCCGGCCTGGCGTGGGTGCACTACCCGGAGGGCCTCGGCGGGCTGGGCGCGCCGCGCGCCCTGCAGGGGGTCGTGGACGCCGAACTGACGGCCGCCGGGGCGCCGGACAACGAACCGCGCCGGATCGGCATCGGCCTCGGGATGGCGGCCCCCACCGTCCTCCGGTACGGCACCGAGGAGCAGAAGGCGCGCTTCCTGCGCCCGCTGTGGACCGGGGAGGAGGTCTGGTGCCAGCTGTTCAGCGAGCCCGGCGCCGGCTCGGACCTGGCGGGCCTGCGCACCCGCGCGGTGCGGGACGGCGACGGCTGGATCGTCACCGGCCAGAAGGTGTGGACGTCCAACGCCCACAACGCGCGCTGGGCGATCCTGATCGCCCGCACCGACCCGGACGTCCCCAAGCACCAGGGCATCACGTACTTCGTGTGCGACATGACGGACCCGGGCGTCGAGGTGCGGCCGTTGCGGCAGATCACGGGTGAGGCCGAGTTCAACGAAGTCTTCCTCACGGACGTGCGGATCCCCGACGCCCACCGCCTCGGCGAGGTCGGCGACGGCTGGCGCGTGGCGCAGACGACGCTGATGAACGAGCGGGTCGCCATCGGCGGCACCGCGCTCCCCCGCGAGGGCGGGATGATCGGCACCGTCACCGCCACGTGGCGGGAGCGGCCCGAGCTGCGCACGCCGGACCTGCACGACCGGCTGCTGCGGCTGTGGGTGGACGCCGAGGTCACCCGCCTCACGGGCGAACGGCTGCGCCAGCAGCTCGCGGTGGGCGCCCCGGGCCCCGAGGGCTCGGGCATGAAGCTGGCGTTCGCCTCGCTCAACCAGCGCATCAGCGGTCTGGAGGTGGAACTGCTGGGCGAGGACGGGCTGCGGTACGGCGACTGGACGATGAGCCGCCCGGAGATCGTCGACTTCTACGGCCGCGACGCCGGATACCGCTATCTGCGGGCCAAGGGCAACTCGATCGAGGGCGGTACGTCCGAGATCCTCCGCAACATCATCTCCGAGCGCGTCCTCGGCCTGCCCTCCGAGCCCCGTTCGGACAAGGACGTCCCCTGGAAGGACCTGCCGCGATGAGCTCCGACCTGCTCTACTCCGACGTCGAGAACGACCTGCGCGCCGCGGTGCGCGGTCTGCTCACCGACCGGTGCGCACCGGCGGACGTCCTGGCGCGCTGCGAGGGCGACGAGCCGTACGACGCCGCGCTGTGGCGGACCCTGGCCCGGGAGGTGGGGGTCGCGGGGCTGCTGGTGCCGGAGAAGCTCGGCGGCCAGGGCGCCTCCGCGCGGGAGGCCGCGGTCGTGCTGGAGGAGCTGGGGGCCTTCGTGGCGCCCGTGCCCTTCCTGGGCAGCGCCGTGCTGGCCACCGCGGCCCTGCTGGCGGCCGGCACCGCGGAGGCCGACGCCGTCGTGACGCGCCTCGCGGAGGGCGAGCAGACGGCCGCCCTGGCCGTGCCGCTGCCCACGGCGCCGGGCGCGGACGTCTCCCAGGGGGTACGGGCCGACGCGGACGGCGTCCTCGCCGGGCGCGTGACCAGCGTCGCCGACGCGCCCGCCGCGGACGTGCTGATCGTGCCCGCGAACGGTCCGGAAGGGCCCGGGCTCTACGAGGTGCGCACCGACGCGCCCGGGGTCGCCCTGTCCGTACCGGTGCCGCTCGACCTGACCCGGCCGATCGCGGACGTCTCCTTCGGCGGGGCGGCGGCCCGCAGGCTCGCCGGGCCCGGGACCGCCGCGGCGGCCGTGGAACGGGCCCTGCTGACGGGGGCGGGGCTGCTGGCCTCGGAGCAACTGGGCCTGGCCCAGTGGTGCCTGGACGAGACGGTGGCGTACCTGAAGGAGCGTCACCAGTTCGGCCGGGTCGTGGGCTCCTTCCAGTCCCTCAAGCACCGGCTCGCGGACCTGTGGCTCGAGGTCGTCCAGTCCCGCGCCGCCGCGCGCAACGCCGCCGACGCGCTCGCGGGCGACGGCGCGGACGCCCCGGTCGCGGTCGCCGTGGCGCAGGCGTTCTGCGCGCCGGTCGCCGTGCGGGCCGCCGAGGAGTGCGTCCAACTGCACGGCGGCATCGGCATGACCTGGGAGCATCCGGCCCACCTGCGGTTGAAGCGCGCCAAGGCCGACGAGATCGCCCTGGGCACGCCCGGCCGCCACCGGGCGGCCCTCGCCGCCCTGGTGGACCTGCCGGCCGCGGCGGGCTGAGTCAGTCCCGGGGGCGGCCGGTCGCCACCGCGTAGAACGCGACCGCGGCGGCCGCCCCCACGTTCAGCGAGTCCACCCCGTGCGCCATGGGGATGCGCACCCACTCGTCGGCGGCGACCAGGGCGCGGGTCGACAGGCCGTCGCCCTCGGCGCCGAGCATCAGCGCCGCGCGTTCCAGCCGGTGCGGGGCGGCCTCGTCGATGTCGGTGGCCTTCTCGTCGGGGGTCAGCGCGAGCAGCTTGAAGCCCGCCTCCCGGACCGCCTCCAGGTCCCGGGGCCAGCTCTCCAGCCGGGCGTACGGGACGGAGAAGACGGCGCCCATCGAGACCTTGACCGACCTGCGGTACAGCGGGTCGGCACAGTCCGGGGAGAGCAGGACGGCGTCCATGCCGAGGGCGGCGGCGCTGCGGAAGATGGCGCCGATGTTGGTGTGGTCGTTGACCGACTCCATGACGACGATCCGCCGCGCGTCACCCAGCAGGGCCGCCGCGTCGGGCAGTTGCCTGCGCTGCATCGAGGCGAGGGCGCCGCGGTGCACGTGGTAGCCGGTCACCTGCTCGGCGAGTTCCGGGCTGACCGCGTAGACCGGCGCCGGGACCTCGTCGATGACGTCCCGCATGACGTCGACCCACTTGGCGGACAGCAGCATGGAGCGCATGCGGTAACCGGCCTGCCGGGCGCGCCGGATGACCTTCTCGCCCTCCGCGATGAACAGCCCCTCGGCGGGCTCGCGGCGTCGGCGCAGCTCCACGTCGGTCAGCGACGTGTAGTCGTGCAGACGCGGGTCGTCGGGATCGTCGATGGTGATGAGCTCAGCCACAGGGTGATACTGCCTTGTCCGAAGTGCGGTGCCAACGGCACCGACGTCACTGGTTACCGCCGGTTACGCGATCGCCCACGGCGACGACCTCGCCGATGACGATCACCGCGGGCGGCCGGATGCCCTCCTGCGCCACCCGCTCCCCCACCGTCGCGAGCGTCGCGTCGACCCGGCGCTGGGCCGCCGTCGTGCCCTCCTGGATCACCGCGACGGGGGTGTCCGCGCCCCGGCCGTGCTCCACGAGCGCCGCCGCGATCGAGCCGATCCGCTCCACGGCCATCAGCAGCACCAGTGTTCCGCGCAGCCGGGCGAGCGCCGCCCAGTCCACGAGCGAGCGCGGGTCCTCCGGGGCCACATGGCCGCTGACCACGGTGAACTCGTGCGCCACGCCCCGGTGCGTGACCGGGATGCCGGCGGCGGCCGGGACGCTGATGGAGCTGGAGATCCCCGGCACGACGGTGCACGGGATGCCCGCCTCCGCGAGCGCCTCCGCCTCCTCCATGCCGCGCCCGAACACGTACGGGTCCCCGCCCTTGAGCCGCACGACCGCCTTGCCGGCCTTCGCGTGCTCGATGAGCGCCGCGTTGATCGCCTCCTGGGCCATCGCCCGGCCGTACGGGATCTTCGCGGCGTCGATCACCTCGACGTGCGGCGGCAGTTCGTCGAGCAGGTCGCGCGGGCCGAGCCGGTCGGCGATGACGACGTCCGCCTCCGCGAGCAGCCGGCGGCCGCGCACCGTGATCAGGTCCGGGTCACCCGGGCCGCCGCCGACCAGCGCCACGCCCGGGGTCCTCCCCCGGTGCTGCGGTGCGGCGAGCGAGCCGTCGCGCAGGCCCTCCACGATCGCGTCCCGCACGGCCGCGGAACGCCGCGGGTCCCTGCCCGTGAGGACGGCGACGGTCACGCCCTCCGTACGGCCGGTCGCCGGCGTCCACGCGGTCGCCGCCTCGGCGTCGTCGCTGCGGACGCACCACACGCGGCGCTCCTCCGCCTCCGCGGAGGCCGCGGCGTTCGCCTCGGGGTCGGTGGTGGCGATGAGCGCGTACCAGGCGTCGGCCAGGTCGCCCGGCCGGTAACGGCGGCGCTCCCAGCGGATCTCGCCCGCGGCGGCCATCGCGTCCACGGACGGCGTCGCGGACGGGGAGACCAGGACGACCTCGGCGCCGGCCGCGACCAGCGGGGGCAGCCTGCGCTGGGCGACCTGGCCACCGCCGAGGACGACCACGCGGCGGCCCGTGAGGCGCAGTCCGACGGGGTAGGCGGGTGCGTCGTTGCGGTCCTCGGCGGCAGTCATGGCGGTGCGGCTCCTCGGGTGTGCCTTACGGCGCGACGGGGGGTGGGGTTGCGGGGCGACCCTGCCCCGCCCAACCCTACGGTGCGGGGTGGCTGCGCCGCAGCGCCCAAGATCACACCTGCGGTGCGCTTGCCGTTGTTGTCGTGTGCGGGTTGTTTGCGCCTGCGGCGGGCATCCCCCGCCCTCCCGCCCGATTGCCCGGCGCGGTCAGTGCGGGCCTGCGCTCTGTTCGTCTGGGGTCGGGGCCGCGCCGGCGCACTCCCCCAGCCTTCGGCCGGGGGGACCCCCACAGCGCTCGCGGTTTACGTCCACATCATTCGGCGCCCGGGTCCGCCGCTCGTCGCTTCCGGGCGCACCCCGCCACACCCCCTCCCGATGTGTGGGCGCATGACGGCCGGTGGGGGGCGAGAAGGCGGTCCGGGGTTGCCGCAGGTGCCTTACTGAACCCCCACCGGCCGTCAGTCGCCCCACCGGCATGAGGGGGTGTGGCGGGGTGCGCCCATGGGGGTCCCCCCGGCCAAAGGCTGGGGGCGTGCCCCGGCGCGGCACCGACCCCACAGCGAACGCAGCGAGGCCCGCACCGACCGCGCCGGGCAATCGGGAGGGCGGCGGGGAAACCGCCCGCCGCAGGCGCAACGCACCCGCACACAACCACAGGCCGCAAGGAACACCCCCGCCCACCACGACCGCCCGGGTCAGGACTTCTCGGTGACCCCCGCAGAGTCGAACGTCGCCACCTCGTGCATCGCCCGCGCAGCACTCTGCACCAGCGGCAGCGCCAGCAGCGCGCCGGTGCCCTCGCCGAGGCGCAGGTCGAGTTCGACGAGCGGGCGCAGGCCCAGCTTGGTCAGCGCCGCGCGGTGGCCGGGCTCCGCGCTGCGGTGGCCGGCGATGCAGGCCGCGAGGACCTCGGGCGCGATGGCGCGGGCCACCAGGGCGGCCGCGCCCGCGCTGACGCCGTCGAGGATGACCGGGGTCCGCAGGGACGCGGCGCCGAGCAGCAGGCCCACCATGGCCGCGTGCTCGAGGCCGCCGATCGCCGCGAGGACCTCGATCGGGTCGGACGGGTCGGGCTGGTGGAGTTCGAGGGCGCGCCGCACGACGTCGATCTTGCGGGCGTGCATCTCGTCGTTGATGCCGGTGCCGCGTCCGGTGACCTCCGCCGGGTCGACCCCGGTGTAGACGGAGATCAGGGCCGCGGAGACGGTGGTGTTGGCGACCCCCATCTCCCCGGTGAGCAGCGCCTTGTTGCCCGCGGCGACGAGGTCTCGGGCGGTCTCGATGCCGACCTCGATCGCGCGCAGTGCCTCCTCGCGCGACATGGCGGGCCCGGCGGTCATGTCAGCGGTGCCGGGACGGACCTTGCGGGGCAGCAGACCGGGGGTGCTGGGCAGGTCGGAGGCGACGCCGACGTCCACCACGCACACCTCGGCGCCCACCTGGTGGGCGAAGGCGTTGCACACGGCCCCGCCGCCGAGGAAGTTGGCGACCATCTGGCCGGTGACCTCCTGGGGCCAGGCGGTGACGCCCTGGGCGTGCACCCCGTGGTCCCCGGCGAAGATCGCGACGGCCGCGGGCTCCGGGATGGGCGGCGGGCACTGCCGGGACAGGCCGCTGAGCTGCGCGGAGATGATCTCCAGCATGCCGAGCGCGCCGGCCGGCTTGGTCATCCGCTTCTGCCGCTCCCAGGCCTCGCCGAGCGCCTTCGCGTCGAGCGGGCGGATGCCGCGGAGCGTCTCCTCCAGGAGGTTGTGCGGCTCCTCGCCGGGCAGGGCCCGGTTGCCGTACTCCTCCTCGTGGACGACCCAGGCCAGCGGGCGCCGCTTGGACCAGCCGGACTGCACCAGTTCGGGGTCCTCGGGGAACTCGTCGACGTAGCCGACGCAGAGGTACGCGACGACCTCGAGGTGCTCGGGGAGCCCGAGTTCGCGGACCATCTCGCGCTCGTCGAAGAAGCTGACCCATCCGACGCCGAGGCCCTCGGCGCGCGCGGCGAGCCAGAGGTTCTCCACGGCGAGCGCCGACGAGTACGGGGCCATCTGCGGCTGGGTGTAACGGCCCAGCGTGTGGCGGCCGCCGCGGGTGGGGTCTGCGGTGACGACGATGTTGACCGGGGTGTCGAGGATCGCCTCGATCTTCAGTTCGCGGAACTGCTTGGCGCGGCCCTTGGGGAGGGACTTGGCGTACGCCTCGCGCTGCTGCATGGCGAGCTCGTGCATGCGCTCCCGGGTCTTGGCGGAGCGGATGACGACGAAGTCCCACGGCTGGGAGTGGCCGACGCTCGGCGCGGTGTGCGCCGCCTCCAGCACGCGGATCAGCACCTCGTGCGGGATCGGGTCCTTGCGGAAGCCGTTGCGGATGTCCCGGCGTTCGCGGATGACGCGGTGCACGGCGTCCCGTACGGCGGGGTCGTAGCCCTCGGCGGCGGGCCGCAGCAGCTCCGGGTCCTCCTCCTCGTCGGCCTCCGGCGCCTCGGGTGCCAGGTCCGCCTCGTGCTGCGGCTCGGCGACGGTGACCGGGGTCTCCTCCTGCACGACCGCGGCGGGTGCGGGCTCGGCGACCGGCTCGACGGCGACGGGCGCCTCCGGCTCCACGACGGGCACGGGCTCGGGCTCCACCACGGCCTCGACGACCGGCTCCGGCTCCGGCACGACGGCGACCGGTTCAGGCTCGGGCACCGCGACCGGCTCCGGCTCGGGCACCACGACCGGCTCGGGCTCGGGCACCACGACGGCTTCGGGCACCGCGACCGGCTCGGGCACCTCCGGTACGACCGGTGCCACGGGCACGTCGGCGGCGGGCTCCATGCCGAACGGCAGCGGCTCGTCCGGGGTTTCCAGCGGCGACGCGGGGGCGGCCACCGGCTCGGGTTCCGGGGCGGGAGCGGGCGCGGGCACGACGGCCTCCGGCACCGGGGCCGTCCAGGTCTCGCCGGACGCGGGGGCCGGCACCGGCGCCTGGGTCTCGGCGGGGGCCTCGTCGCGGGGGATGTCCAGGTACTCCGGTCCGATGGTGGGCGGCCCGGACTGGGGCATGGGCGCCGGGACCGGCTGCGGCGCGGGCGGCGGCGTGGCCGGGCCGCGGTCGGCCAGGGAGCGCACGATGCCGCCGCCGTTGGACGGGTCCGGGATCGGGGGGCCCATGTGCAGCGGGCGCCGCGGCGGTACGGGAGCGGCCTCCTGCAGTTGCGCCTGCGCGGGCACATGGGGCTGCGGGGCCGGCTCGGCCGCCCGGATCTGGACGGCCTCCTCCGCGGGCCCGGGCTGGGCGACGGGCTCCGCGGCCACGGGTACGGCCTGCTCCGGCACCGCGTGCTCGATCACGAACGGGGCGGGCTGCGGCGGCACGGCCTGCTCGGCCGGGATCGGTTCCGGGGCCGGCATGCCCGGTGCGAGCGGCATCTCCGTGCGGACGGCGGAGTAGTCGAGGGAGACGGAGTCGCGGCCGCCGCTCTCGTGGGCGTCGTGCTCGATGCCCCCGGGCGCCACCGGGACGCCGTGCGGGGTGTGCTCGACCGGCACGGGGGTGGGGGTGGGGGCCTGCGCCGGGACCGGAGCGGCCGGGGTCACGGCAGCGGGCGCCGGGACGGGTACGGCGACCGGGGTCGGCTGCGGCGGCACGGGCTGCGGGTCGCCCCAGGACCCCTGCAGACCGGGCATCAGCAGCATCTCCTCTTCCTCCTCCACCGGCACCGGGCCGGACGGCTGGTCGAGGTAGTGGTACTCGGGAGGAACCGGCGCGGTGAGCGGATCGACGTCCCACGAGGGGACGGACTGCTGCTGCGCGCCACTGCCGGGAAGGTCGGCGTGCGGCTGCAGAACCGCTTCTTCGCCTGCGTTCTCCGGCAGTCCCTCACCCGGGACCTGGCCGGTGTCAGTCATGCGTGCCCCTCGCCCATCGGTTTCGCTCCTTCCATCGCTGCGCCGAGCACACTGCCCACAGAGAGAACGAGCGTGGGCGGCAACCGGCACGACGACGGCGATTGACCGGTACTGACCATTACTGATCAGCCCTCACGCGACGTCAATGCGCGACAACGGCACAGCGGTCCGTCAGCCTACCGTGCGTGTGCCCGCGCGTGCTCAGGGGGGTTCACCTCAAACCGGTGCCAATGCGGGCGCAACCCACTGGCTCACCTGCGGTGTCCGAGGAGCGCGAAGACCACCGTGCGCTCCCGCTCGGACCACTCGTCGTCCAGCTCGACTGCCTGCAACAACGTGCGTTCCACGGTGTATCCGCCCTCGTCCAGGGCGCGGCTGACGGCTTCGGCCTCGTCCCGGTTCGCGGCGCTCGCGGCGATTCGCTCCGGCCGGCGCGCGGCGCAGGCGGCGACGACCTCCGGTCCGCCGCCTCCGATGCGCACGATGTCCGGTTCCGGAAGGTCCTCCAGCACGTGCGGGGCCTGGCCGTGGACGACCCGGACCTGCACCCCGAAGTCCCGTGCGGTGTCCTCGATCCGGTCGCACGCCGCGGCGTCGGCCTCCACCGCGATGACGGCCGCGCCGAACCGCGCCGCCTCCACGGCGACGGCCCCGCCGCCGGCGCCGATGTCCCAGAGCAGGTCGCCGGCTCGCGGCCCGAGCCGGGCCAGTTGCAGGGCGCGCAGCTGCGCCGGGCCGTCCCCGGGCACGTACCGCTCGGCGGGCAGCGCCCAGCCCCGTACGCGGTCGGACGAGTCGGGGTCCCCGCCGGCGAGCCAGCCGGCCTGCGCGGCGGCGGCCGGAACCGGAACATGGGCGGGGGCGGCGGCCGGGGCGGCACCGACGACGAGGACGACGTTGGGGTCCCGCCAGGTGTGGTCGGCCACCTTGTCGGAGGTGAGCACGGTGACCTGCTCGTGCTCGGTGCCGAGGGCCTCGCAGATCACGAAGGTGCGGTGCTCGTCGCCGAGCAGCAGGGCGAGTTCGGCCGGCCCGGCACCGGGGGTCGTCAGCACGGCGACCTTGGGGTGGGCGCGGCAGACGTTGACGGCCCGCCGCAGGGTACGGGTGTGCGCGACGACCACCCGGGCGTCGTCCCAGGGCATCCCGGCCCGGGCGAAGGCCTGGGCGACCGAGGAGACGCCGGGGACGACCTCGACCTCCAGCCCGTACTCGGGGGTGCGCAAGGCGCGGACGACGCCGAAGAAGCCGGGGTCGCCGTCGGCGAGGACGACCGCGGTGCCGCGGTGCCGCGCGATGCGGCGGGCGGCCAGGTCGATGCTGCCCAGTACGATCCGCTCGGCGTCCTCCGGCACGAACGGCAGTGCCAGGTGGTGCCGGGTCCCGGCCACCAGGGTGGCGGCCGACAGCGCGGAGCGCGCTGCCTCGCCCGGTGGTGAGCCGTCCCACCCGATCACGGTGACGCGGTCGGCCATCGTCGTCCTGCCTCCTGGGCGCGTCGCGGTGTGGTGCCCGGGGGTGAGGTGATCCCGGGGTGTGCACAGTACCCCGGCCAGGATCTTGCGCTAGCGGGTGCTCACTGCCAGTCGGCGTACGCCGCGTAGTCGGAGCCGTCGGCGGACTCCTCCGCGAGGCCGTCGAGGTCCTCCGGGAGCAGGCTCCAGACGATCAGGTCGGTGCGGATCTCCTCCCAGCGGCCGCCCTCCGTCTGCGTGCGGACCAGGCCGGCGTTGCGGAGCACGCCCTCGCTGATGCAGCCGATCTTCTGCGCGACCTGCTGCGAGGCGGCGTTGTCGGCGGCGGTGCGCAGCTCCAGGCGCTCGAACTTCTGGTCGTCGAAGAGCCACTGGGCGGTGGCCTGGACGGCCTCCGCCGCGTAGCCCTCGCCGCGCGCCCAGGGGGCGATCATGTAGCCCGCCTCGCTGCTGCGGATGCGCCAGTCGGTGCGCTGCAGGTGGACGGTGCCGACCAGCCGCTGGGTGAGGAACTCGGTGACGGCGAGCACGATGCCGCGGCCTTCCGCGCGCTCCGCGGGGGCGAACCCGGCGATGAAGGAGCGGGCCTCCGCCTCGGTGTAGGGATACGGCACGGAGGTCCAGGCGATCACGGACTCGTCGTTCATCATCTCCGCCAGGGCGGGGATGTCGGACTCCTCGTAGGCGCGCAGCACCAGCCGCTCCGTACTGATCGAGATCTCCGGGAAGCTGGTCATTCGACGCTCCGTAGCCAGGGCATGTGTGAAGTGCACAGCATGCAACATCCACCGGGTCACCGCAGGACCGGGTCGCCGCGGGGGCCTGCGCGGCCGTCGCCCCAGCGTACGTGCAACCATCCGCACGACGGGAGCAGTTGGTGTGCTGTTCCCCGGCTTTTCCGCAGGTCCGCTACGCCTGTGGTCATACGGTCCTGCTACCGTCTGCCCGCGTGACGGTGCACCACGCAGCAGGAGTCGGATATCAGCGGGCCGCGGGTGTGTACGAGCGGTCGCGACCCTCGTACCCCATGGCGGCCCTGGCCGAGTTGGCGGACGCGCTGCCCCTCGAGGCGGGCCGCACGGTGGTCGACCTGGGCGCCGGCACCGGCAAGTTCACCCGTCTGCTGGCGCTGACCGGCGCCGAGGTGATCGCGGTCGAGCCGGTGACGGAGATGCGGGAGCGGCTGGCGGAGCTGCTGCCGGGGGTGCGGGTGTCGGCCGGGACGGCCGAGGCCACGGGCCTGCCGGACGGGTGCGCGGACGCGGTGGTGGCCGCGCAGTCCTGGCACTGGTTCCAGGAGGAGGAGGCCCTGGCGGAGGTCGAGCGCCTGCTGCGGCCGGGCGGTTCGCTGGCACTGGTGTGGAACACCTACGACACCTCGGTCCCCTGGGTGCGGGACTACCAGGACATCGTCTTCCGGCTCGCGCCGCGTGACCTGCCGAGCCCTCTGGACGACGGCTGGCGCAAGGCCTTCACCGGCCGCCGGGGCTGGTCGCGGGTGCACGAGCGGCACTGGCCGAACCTGCACTCCACGACGGTCTCGGACGTGGTGGAGCGGATGACGTCCTCCAGCCACATCGCGGTGATGGACCCGGCGGAGCAGGAGCGGGTGCTGGCCGAGGTGGAGGCGGTGCTGGCCGGGCACGACGCCACGCGCGGCAAGGACGCCGTGGACATGCCCTACACGACGGACGTGTACTGGGTGCGGCGGCGCTGATCTCGCGGGTCTGTCGGTGGCGCCGTGTTGAATGGGCGCATGGACGCGGACCGGATGAGGGACTTCTGCCTCGGTTTCAGCGGCGCGGTGGAGGAGAACCCCTTCCCGCGCGACCCGGAGGTGACCGTCTTCAAGGTCGGCGGGAGGATCTTCGCGATCAGCGCGCTGGGGGGCGAGCCGCTGAAGGTGAGCCTGAAGTGCGAGCCCGACCTCGCGGTGCGGCTGCGGGCGGAGCATGCGGCGGTCGCGCCCGGTTGGCACCTGAACAAGCGCCACTGGAACACGGTGACGCTGGACGGCTCGCTGCCCGACGCGTTGGTGTGCGAGCTGGTCGAGGACTCGTACGACCTGGTCGTGGCACGGCTCCCGCGCGCGCAGCAGCTGCGGCTGGACTGGCCGGGGGCGGCGGGGAGCGGGGCGCGGTGAACGCGCTGCCCGCCCCCCGCCCGGGCCCGGCGGGTCAGAAGGAGGGGATGACGGAGCCGGCGTACTTGTCCTCGATGAACTTCTTCACCTCGGGCGAGGTGAGCAGCTTCTTGAGCTTCAGCACGCGCGGGTCCTTCTCGTCGCCCTCCTTGACGGCGAGGAAGTTGCCGTAGGGGTTGTTGTCGGCGGACTCCAGCACCAGGGCGTCCTCGGCGGGCTTGAGGCCCGCGGAGATGGCGTAGTTGCCGTTGATGACGGCGGCGTCGACGTCCTGCAGGGAGCGCGGCAGCTGGGCGGCCTCCAGCTCCTTGAACTTCAGGTTCTTGGGGTTGGCGGTGATGTCGGCGGGGGTGGCCTCGTTGCCGACGCCCTCCTTGAGGGTGATCAGGCCGTTGGCGGCGAGCAGCTTGAGGCCGCGGGCCTCGTTCACCGCGTCGTTGGCGACGGCTATCGTGGCGCCGTTCTTGATCGCGTCGGCCGACTTCAGCTTGTCGGAGTACAGGCCCAGCGGCTCCAGGTGCACCGTGACGACGGGCACGATGTGGGTGCCCTTCTTCTTGTTGAAGTCGTCCAGGTAGGGCTGGTTCTGGAAGTAGTTGGCGTCGACGGAGCCGTCCTCGGTGGCGGTGTTCGGCGTCACGTAGTCGCTGAACTCCTTCACCTCGAGCTTGAGCCCGGCCTTGGCCGCCAGGTTGTCCTTGACGAAGTTGAGGATCTCCGCGTGCGGGACGGGGCTCGCGGCGACGACGAGCGGGTCGCTCGCGCTGTCCTTCTTCGAGCCGGAGTCCGCGCCGCAGGCGGTCAGGCCGAGGGTGAGGCCGGCGGCGGCGAGGACGGCGGTCGTGATCTTGATGCTGGTACGCACGAAAAGTGCCTTTCTGGAACGGTGTTGCGTTGCGGTGTCAGGAGGCTTCGGGGGTCGCGGCCGGGCGCAGCAGGCGCAGCCGGGGCGTGGTGGAGGTGCGGCCGCGGTGCGAGGCGCCGCGGGCGGCGAGGTCGCCGGCGAGCTGGACGGCGGTCACGATGACGATCAGCACGCCGATCGTGACGAGCATCAGGGAGGTCTCGAAACGCTGGTAGCCGTAGCGGATGGCGAGGTCGCCGAGGCCGCCGCCGCCGATGGTGCCGGCCATGGCGGAGTAGCCGATGAGCGCGATCACGGTGGTGGTGAGCCCGGCGATCAGGGAGGGCAGCGACTCGGGCAGCAGGGCCTTGCGGACGACGGTCCAGGTGCTGCCGCCCATGGCCTGGACGGCCTCGACGAGTCCGTCGTCGACCTCGCGGACGGCGGTCTCCACCAGTCGCGCGAGGAACGGGATGGCGCCGATGGAGAGCGGGACGACCATGGCCTCGGCGCCGATGGTGGTGCCGATCACCCAGCGGGTGAAGGGCAGCACCGAGATCATCAGGATGAGGAAGGGCAGCGAGCGGCCGAGGTTCACGACCACGCCGACGACCTTGTTGACCGTGGCGTTGCGCAGCAGTCCGCCGCGGTCGGTCAGCACCAGCAGGACGCCCAGCGGGAGTCCCCCGGCCACCGCGATCAGGGTGGACCAGCCGACCATGATCAGGGTTTCCCAACAGGCCTGCGACAGCAGCGGCTGCATCTGCGACCAGCTCACTTCGCGGCCTCCTTGACCAGCTCGTCCCCGCCGACCGGGGCGACGTCGACCTGGAGGCCCTTCTCGCGCAGGAAGCCGATCGGCACCACGTTGTCCTCGAAGGCGCCGGGCAGCTCGATCCGCATCCGGCCGACCTGGCGGCCGCCGATGGTCTCCAGGGCGGCGCCGAGCACGGAGATGTCGATGTTGTAGGTGCGGGAGAGCTGGGAGATGACGGGCTCGGTGGCGGCCTCGCCGTGGAAGGTGAGGTCGACCACGGTGCGGTCGGCACCGGACGGCTCGCCGCCGACCGGGAAGAGTTCGTGGGCCAGTTCGGAGCCGGGCGTGGCGAGCAGGTCGGTGACCTTGCCGGATTCCACGATGCGGCCTCCCTTCATCAGCGCGGCGGAGTCGCAGATGGCCTTGACCACGTCCATCTCGTGGGTGATGAGCAGGATGGTCAGGCCGAGCTGCTGATTGAGTTCGCGCAGCAGCTGCAGGATGGAGCGGGTGGTCTCGGGGTCGAGCGCGGAGGTGGCCTCGTCGGAGAGCAGCACCTTGGGGTCGCCGGCCAGGGCGCGGGCGATGCCGACGCGCTGCTTCTGGCCGCCGGACAGCTGCGCCGGGAAGGCGCGGGCCTTGTCGGCGAGGCCGACCAGGTCGAGCAGTTCGACGGCCTTGCGGCGGCGCTCGCGGCCGGAGACGCCGAGGATCTCCAGCGGCAGCTCGACGTTGTCCTGGACGGTGCGCGAGGACAGCAGGTTGAAGTGCTGGAAGACCATGCCGATGCCCGTGCGGGCGGTCCGCAGCGCGGAACCCGCCCGGTCGGAGCGGCCGGCGAGCGCGGTCAGGTCCCGGCCGGCCACCTCGACGGTGCCCGACGTGGGCCGCTCCAGCAGGTTGACGCAGCGGATGAGCGTGCTCTTGCCGGCGCCGCTGCGACCGACGACGCCGTACACCTCACCCTCGCGGACGTGCAGATCGACGCCGTCGAGGGCCACCGTCTCCCGGTCACGGGAACGGTAGACCTTGGTCAGGCCCGTTGTGGTGATCACTGGATTTCCGTCACTGTCGAGTGCGCGGCGGACGAAAGCCGCACACGGGGCGTATGGACCGCGGACATGGCATGGCTGCGCCCCTCGGGGGGCGTGCGGGAGAGGTCAGCAGTGGGTGCCGGGCGGCTGGGGGTCGTGCGCCAGCCGGCAGCGGCGGAAGGTCTGCTGCAGTTCCAGGTCCATGGGGAGGTGCGATCCGTGGCAGGAGGGGCGGGTCTCGCTTCGGGGCGCGAGACTCAGATGGCGTGGGCCCTCAGCGTGCACACATTCGACACATACGACGAACACCGGGCGTCATCGCCTCGGTCGCGCGGCAGCGGCGGTTCGTCGTGGTCATGCGCACCAGTAAAGCAGACGCCCGTATGGCGTACCAATATGCGATCCGACAGTCCGGAATGTGGACACCCAGGGGGCGGGGACCCGGCGATTCCCGCCCGTAATAGAGTCGCGCCATGCTCGACGCGCTCACGATCGTGGTCTCGGCCACGGCGCTGCTCCTGGCCTCCTGGTGCGGTTACGCGGCCTTCCGCGACCAGCCCACCAAGGACTGGCACTTCATCGGCATGGCCCTGGTGGCCGTGCTGGCGCTGGTCCAGCTGGTGATAGGTGTGGTCAAGCTCACCGGCGGTGAGAAGCCGGTGGACGGCACGACGATCTTCGTGGCGTACCTGATCGGCGCGGCCTGCACCGTCCCGGCGGCGGGCTTCATGTCGCTGTCCGAGCGGACCCGCTGGGGCTCGGCGATCGTGGCCGCGGGCGGGGTGATCCTGGCCGTGCTCGAGGTGCGGCTCCACGACATCTGGGGAGGCGTCAGTGCCTGAGACCGCGAAGGGCACCACTGCGCCGGCCGCCGCCGAGCGCGGGATCGGCCGCGGGCCGGGCAGGCTGCTGCTCTCCCTGTACGGGGTCTTCACCGTCGCCGCGCTCTCCCGCGCGGTCGTGCAGATCAGCCTGCAGTTCGACGAGGCGCCGCTGGCCTACCTGCTCTCGCTGCTGGCGGGCGTCCTCTACGCGGTGATCACGGTGGCCCTGTGGCGGGGCGGCGAGGGCGCGCGGAAGGTGGCGCTGGTCAGCTGCACCCTCGAACTGGTCGGCGTGCTGACCGTGGGCACGCTGACGCTGGTCGACTCCGGGGCGTTCCCGGACCAGACCGTGTGGTCCGACTACGGCATGGGCTACCTGTTCCTGCCCGTCGTCGTGCCGGTGACCGGCCTGCTGTGGCTGCGCCGGCAGGCACGGCCACAGCAGGACCGATGATCCTGACGCGGGATCAGGCGCTCGCGGCGTAGGTCTCGGGCCGGTCGGCCGGCTTCTCCATGTGCACCAGGCTCAGTTGCCGGGTGACCGGTTCGACGCTGCCCACCTGCGCGTAGCCCAGCTTGCGGTACAGCCGCAGGTTGAAGTCGCTGCGGTGACCGGTGAAGAGCCGGTAGCGCTTGGCCTCGCTCTCCGCGGCCAGCCGCTCCTCGATGGCCCGCAGCAGACGGCCGCCGAGTCCGTGCCGCTGCATGCGGGGGTGGACGATCAGCTTGGCGATCCGCGCGGTGCCGTCCTCGTCCACGGAACCGCGGACCGAACCCACCACCTCCTCGCCGAGCCGGGCCACCACCACGACCCCGCCCTCGAGTTCGGCGCGCAGCGCGTCGAGGGTCTGGGTCAGCGGTTCTATGCCGTAGTCCCCGTACAGTGCGGCTTCGTCCTGGTAGCAGAGGTACTGCAGTTTGAGGATCTTCTCGGCGTCGTCGCCGGTCGCCGCAGAGATGGTCACGCTCATGCCCATGTGCGCTGGCCTCTCCTTCGAGTCCGCCCGGGCCGCGGGGGGTGAGGGTGCGGCGCGGGACGTTGCCCTGAATCGTTTCCCGGAAGGCGGCGCGGCCGTGCACAAGCGTCCATACGCCGACTGTTTACGGTGCATTACCCCGTCGTACGGGTGATGCAACCCCGGTTGCGAGGATCGTACGCAGGCAACTCAGGCACCGGGAACGCATCGGCCCGAGGCTGCCCTGTGAGATTCCCAACTCCCGGGAGATTTCCCGGTAAGTGGGGTCGGAACGGGAGATCAGGGCGGATACCAGCTCGGGACAGCGCCCGGGCAGCCGGCGTGCGGCGGCCAGCAGGGTGCGCCGCTGCTCGGCGGCGAGCACCTGCTGTTCGGTGCTCGGCGGGGCCGCGGCGGCGGGGTGGCGGCCGGGGCCGTACGGCGTCTCCCGGCGGGCCCGGCGCACGGCGAGGCGGGCTTCGGCCCGCACCGCCCGGCGCAGCCAGCGGGCGGGGTCGGCGGGCGGCTCGGGGAGCTCCAGCAACCGCAGCCACACGGACTGTTCGAGGTCGGCCGCCTCGATGCAGGCGGGGACCGACTCGGCCGCGGCCTCGGCGGCGAGCAGCGGTCGGATGGCGGTCAGTTCTTGGTGTCGTACGCGCGGGGTCATGCCCGCCGGGACACCCGTGCCGCGCCGGGTGGTTGCCCCCTGGCGGGGGAACCACCCGTGCGCGGGAGCGGATCACCTCGTGTTGACGATCACTTCCGGCCGAGGAAATCCGCGCGGGCCAGGAGCGCGGTGTCGCAGTTGTCCGAGAAGATGCCGTCGATGCCCTGCTCGAAGTAGACCTTGAAGGCGCCGAAGGCGTCTCCGTAGGCGTTGGGGTCCGTGCCGACCCGGAAGTCGGCCGGCAGGAAGCTGTTCTCGTTGCGCATCGTGTAGGGGTGCAGGATCAGCCCGGCCTTGTGGGCGTCGCGCACCAGCGTGGTGGGCGTGCCGAGCTTGCCGGCCGCGTCGCGCGGGATGATCAGGTTCAGCGTGGGGCCGATGCCCTGGGCGAAGCCGGCGATCCACTTCAGGCCGGCCGGGGTGACGAGGTCGGCGACCGTGCGCGGGTCCCCGGCGGCGACGAAGTCGTACGGACGGGTGGTCGCCGCGTCCAGCAGGACGACCTTGGGGTTGCGCAGGCCGAGCGCGCCGAGCCGCTGGATGCTGCCGGGCTCGAAGGACTGCAGGAACAGCGGGGAGTTGCGCTTGTCGCGGCCGTAGCGGCGCAGCAGCTTGGCGAGCCGCTCCTCCAGGCCCAGGCCGATGCCGCGGAAGTAGGTGGGGTGCTTGGTCTCGACGTGCAGCCAGACCGCCTTGCCGCGCTTGCGGCCCTGCTCGTCGGCCCAGCGCAGCACCTCCTCGAAGGTGGGCACCTCCCAGTGGCCGTCGTAGAGGGTGTTGCGCTGCCGCTGTGCGGGCAGGCGCTCGACCGCGCGCAGGGTCTTGAGCTCGGCGAGGGTGAAGTCCTCGGTGAACCAGCCGGTGGTGGCGACCCCGTCGATGGTCTTGGTGGTCCTGCGGGAGGCGAACTCGGGGTGGGCGGCGACGTCCGTGGTGCCGCCGATCTCCGGCTCGTGGCGGCAGACGAGGTGCCCGTCCTTGGTGGGGACGACGTCCTGCTCGATGACGTCGGCGCCGAGGTCCAGGGCGAGCTGGTACGAGCCCAGGGTGTGCTCGGGGCGGTAGCCGCTCGCACCGCGGTGGCCGACGACGGTCGGGACCGGCAGCGGGAGGACGGGGACGGAGCCGTGAGAGGAGCCGTGCGAGGAGTCCCGCTCGCCGGCCGCGGCGGTGCCCGCGCCGCCGAGCACGGTGACGCCGGCGCCGAGCGCCGCGGCCCCGATCAGTGCCCGGCGCCCGGGCCCCCTGCGCTGCTCCGGGCCGCCCTGCTGCTCGTGCGTCATGTGCGCTCCCTCGTGTCGGCCGAACGTCTGTCCGGACCCTGCCAAGCGACGCGCGCATCGTAGGCGGGCCGGTGTTGCCGTCGGGCGGCGAGCGACGGAACGCGACGGAAACGCAGATCAACAATGCGTACCGGTCGTGTGAACCCGGTGTGCGTGTCGCGACGTGGCGGAAGTATCGTCCTCACCGGGGGAGGCGCACACTGGTGGGCGAACCCCCGCGGGCGTCCGGCCGGACTCCCGCCGACCACGACCGGAGGACCCGTTGTTCCGCATCATCCTCAAGGCACTGCTCGGAGCACTGATGCGCGTCCTGTTCCGCCCCAGGGTCGAGGGAGCGGAGCACATCCCGGGCGACGGTCCCGTGATCCTCGCCGGCAACCACGTCACGTTCATCGACTCTATGTTCCTGTCCCTGGTCGTGAAGCGTCAGGTCTTCTTCATCGGCAAGGACGAGTACGTCACCACCCCCGGGATCAAGGGCCGGCTGATGGCCGCCTTCTTCACCTCCGTCGGCATGATCCCCGTGGACCGCGACGGCGGTCACGGCGGCGTCGCCGCGCTCATGACCGGTCGTCGCATCCTGGACGAGGGCAGGGTCTTCGGCATCTACCCCGAAGGCACCCGCTCCCCCGACGGCCGTCTCTACCGCGGCCGCACGGGCGTGTCGCGGCTGGCGCTGATGACGGGGGCGCCGGTCGTCCCGTTCGCGATGGTGGGCACCGAGCGGATCCAGCCGGGCGGCGCCGGCGTCCCGCGGGTGCACCGCTTCACCGTCCGCTTCGGCAAGCCGCTGGAGTTCTCCCGCTACGAGGGCATGGACCGCGACCGCTACGTGCTGCGCGCCGTCACCGACGAGGTGATGAGCCACGTGATGAGGCTGTCCGGCCAGGAGTACGTGGACATCTACGCCACGAAGGCGAAGGCGTCCAAGGCCGCGGACCACGCGACGGCGGCGTAACACCCCCGTACCCCTTCCCCGCCCACGCGCCCTTTCCGCCCCCGCTCACAGGCGCGGCATCCGGCCGACCGGCCCGTTGCCCGCGGGCGTCCGTGCCGAGGCGAGCACGACCTCGCCGCGCGGGCCGCGGGAGATCTGGCCGATGCTCGCCGACAGGTCGGCCTCCATCCCCCCGGGGAGTTTGAGCCGGATCAGCACCGGCAGCAGGAACCCGACCGCGATGAGCCCGGCCAGCACCGGCGTCAGCGTCGTGAGCATCACGGCGGTGACGTGGTGCTTCCACAGGAAGTCCACCCAGGCCGCGGCGAGGACGGCGGTCGCCACGAGCACCAGCACCGCGCTGCTCAGCCGGCTTCCCCGGGCGGCCCGGGCGTCCTCCTCCAGCAGCCGCAGCGCCCGCTCCGCGTCCTGGTGCGCCGGGTCGAGGCGGCGGCAGCGGGTCAGGAAGCGCCGGGCCCGGCTCCGGTGGAGCAGTTTCAGCCGGACGTCCACGGTCTGCGTGCCCAGGCGCTGCTCCACGACACCGGCCACGAAGTGCGGTTCGGCCTCGCGCTCGGCCAGCCGGATCGCGGCCCGGGCCTCCACGCCCGCGTCGTGGTAGCGGTCGGCGCTCTGCTCGGCGTCGCCGGCCTGCACCAGCAGGCGCGCGAGCGCGAGCCGCAGCTGCCACTGCGGCTGGTCCCGCACCCCGCGCCGGCCCAGTACACGCCGCAGTTCCTCCTCGGCGGCGCCGAGGTCCCCCGCACCCTCCGCCAGCGCCACCGCTAGCCCGAGGGCCGCGCTGCCGCTGTCCGGATCCACCGCGACGGCCCGGCGGAACTCGCCGGCCGCCTCCGCCAGTGTGGCGTCGCCTCCGCCCTCCCGAGCCCGGTGCAGTGCCAGGCTGCCCAGTTCGACGTGGGCCTGCACGTCGTACCAGTCCAGTTCCACGGCCCGCCGCAGCACGGTCTCGGCCTCCGTGTACCGGCCGAGCTGCACGTGGAGCGCGCCCAGTTCGGTGTGGGAACGCCCGTACGGGTCCAGTTCCACGGCCCGGGCGAAGTGCCGCTCGGCGGCGGCAGGCTCCCCACGCCGGTGCGCGATCAGCCCGAGGCAGGTGTGGGCGACGGCGTTGCGCGGGTCCTCACGGCTGACGGCACGGCAGTGGGCGGCCGCCTCGGCGAGGCGCTCGTCCGCCCGCGGGCCGCCGGGGGCGAGGTCCGCCAGGCGCACCAGCGACCAGGCACGGCCGACCCGGAAGTCGTGGTCGTGCGGCCACTGCCGCAGGATCTCCGCGAAGGCGTCCACCGCGTCCAGCGGACGCTGGTCCATCAGCGCGACCCAGCCGGTCGCGGCACGGGCCTCGGCCCGGCCGAGGGGACCGGGCGCGGACTCCAGCAACTCGTCCAGGACCCGCCGGGCCGTGGTGTGGTCGCCGCGCTCCGCGTGCACCGCCGCCAGCTCGAACCGGATGGACGTCAGGTGCGGGCGGCCTCGGGTGAACTCCTCGACGCAGCTCTCGGCCTCGTCCAGGCTGCCGCATTCGCGCAGTGCGGTGGCCCGCTGGTCGTGGGCGGCCACGCTGTACGGGTCGTCGGCCAGGGCGCGTTCGCACTGGGCCAGGGCCTCGTCGTACCGGTGCTGCTCGCGGAGCACGGCGGCCAGCCGGCACCGCACGGACACCGCGTCCGGGACCCGGCCGAGCAGCGCCTCCGCGGCCTGCTCCGCCTCCTGGAAACGGCCCAGCCCGGCCAGGGTGCCGACCAGCAGCCGGCACGCCCACTCGTGGTCCGGTTCGAGCTGCAGGGCCCGCCGGAGGTGGGGCAGTGCCTCCTCACGGCGGTAGGTGCCGGCGAGCACCTGGGCGGTCGCGACGTGCGCGGCGGCGATCTCCGGGTGGCTGCCGCGCGCCCGGCGCGCCACGGCCTCCGCCTCGTTCCACCGCCGCAGCGCGCACAGCACCTCCACCTTGAAGGTCAGCGTGCGGACGCGGTCGGGCCGCAGGGCGAGGGCGCGGTCGACGCTCTCCAGGCACTCCGCGTCCCTGTCCTGGTCCCACAGGCAGTAGGCCAGATCCATGTGGGCGTCCGGCGCCGTGGGACGGCGTTCGACGCTGCGCCGCAGCACCTGCTCCGCCTCGTCCCAGCGCCGTGACCGGCGCAGGACCCAGGCCAGCAGAGCCACGGCGTCGGAGGCGTCGTCGGTGAGTTCGCCGGCGCGCCGGGCGAACGGCAGCGCGTCGCCGGGGCGTTCCATCGCCGAGTACAGCCGGCCCACGGCGATCAAGACGTCCGGGTCCTCGGGCCGCAGCCCGGCGGCCTCCTCCGCGGCCCGCTCGGCTTCGTCCCAGCGCGCGAGCTTCCGCAGCACGGAGAGTCTGCCGAGCAGCGCGTCACGGTCGTCCGGTTCACGCCGCAGCGCCTCTTCGTACGCCGTGCACTCCTCTGCCGGGCGGTCCAGCTGGCCGAAGAGCCGGGCGAGCACGCAGGGGCCCGCCGCCGAAAGGGGCGGCGACGCGGCGGCGGCCCGGCGCGCGGCGGACTCGGCCGCGGGCCCGTCTCCGCGGCCGAGGTGCACCAGGGTGAGCAGTTCCAGCGCCTCGGCGTCGTCCGGACGCAGGCGCAGGCACTCCTCGGCCGCGGCCAAGGCCTCATCGTGGTCGTCCCGCCCCAGGGCCGTCCTGGCACGGTGGGCGGCCACGACGTCGGCGGGTACGCCGCGGCGCGCGGCCTCCTCCAGGGCGGTCTCGGCCTCGTCCCACCGTTCCGCCTCCCGGAGGCCGTCGAGCCGCGCGCCGTGCACCTCCTCCGAGTGGCCGTCGAGCAGCAGGGCGCGGTCGACGACGGCCAGTGCCTCGCCGGTGCGCCCCGCGGCGAACAGGACCGTCGCCAGGAGGGCGTGGGCCTCGGGGTCGCCGGCGGCGGCCTCGGCACACTCCCGGGCGGCGGCCTCGGCGTCGGCGAGACGTCCGAGCCCGCGCAGGGACCGCACGCGCAGGCGGGCCGCGAAGCGTCGTCCCGGTTCCGCCCGCAGCGCGGCCTCGCACTCCTCCAGGGCCCGCGCGTACTGCTCCCGCCCGTAGGACAGGCAGGCCTGTTCCTCCAGGAGCAAGCCCTCCAGGTGGCCTGTGCGGTCCGCGGCGCGCAGCGAGGCGATCATGTCCGCCGCGTCGTCCCAGCGGTGGGCGCTGCGCAGCAGGGCCAGGGCACGCTCGATCAGGGAGGTGTCGCCGGGGTCGAGCTCCCTGGCGCGTGCCAGGGCGGCGAGCGCCTCGTCGTACCGGGCGGCCACGCCCAGGGCCCAGGCGAGGCTCGCCAGTGCCTCCGGGTCGGCGGGCCGCAGCGCCGCCGCGTGCGCGACGGCCGCGACGGCCCCGTCCACGTCGCCGCCGCGCAGCAGCAGCTCGGCCCGGACGCCCAGCCCCCAGCCGGAGCAGGGATCGAGTGCCAGCGCCTCCTCGGTGAGGGCCAGGGCGCGGTCGGGTGCTCCGACGGCCAGCTCGGCGAGGGCCAGTTCGAGCCTGACGCCCGGCGAGTAACGGCACGCCCGCACCGCCCGCCGGCTCGTGGCCAGCGCTCCGGCCAGGTCGCCGCTCAGCCGCTGCACCGCGGCCTTGTACTCCCACGCGAGCCCCCAGTGCGGTTCGAGCGCCAGCGCCCGGTCGCAGGCCAGGGCCGCCTCGTCCCGACGACCGAGTTCGAGGAGGCAGCGGGCGTGTTCGACGTGCGCGTCGGGCCGGCGGCCGTACCGGGCCACGAGGCGCTCGGCAGCCTCCAGTGCGGCCCGGCCCGTCCCCCGACCGCTCTCGTACCTGGCCTCCGCCGTCAGTACGGCGATGTCGTCGCTGTCCAGGGAGCGGGCGGAGACCAGCTTGGCGTGGGCGACCTCGCCGCCGCTCCGGTTGGCCGCGATCCGAACGGCCGCGCTGCGGACCTCGACGGGGTCGGCGAGGCCGCGCTCGGCGTCCTCCAGGCCCCGCAGCGCGGCCGCGGCGTCGCCGAGCTCGACACGCGTCCACGCGGCGCCGATCCAACCCTCCGCGTGGCGCGGTCCGACGGAGGTGGCCCGCTCGAAGGCCGCCAGGGCCTCGTCCCAGCGGCAGGCGTTGTGGTGCAGCCAGCCCAGCGCGGTGTGGACGTCCACGGCCTCCGGGAGCCGAACCGCGGCCGCCGTGCCCTCGGCCAGGGCCTCGTCGCGGCGGCCCATGCGGTCGAGGGCCGCCACGCGCCACCCCGCCGCCGCGCCGCATTCCGGGTCATGGCGCAGGGCCGTGGCGAACTCCGTCAGCGCCGCCGAGTGTTCGTACTGCCGCAGCCGCAACCGGCCTCGCGCGACGTGCAGTCGGGCCGTTCGTGCCGGGTCGCCTTCCGCCCGGGCGAGTTCGGCGCCGATGAGGGCCTCGGCCTCCTCGTAGCGGCACTCGAGGGTGTGCTCCCTCAGGACGGCCAGGACGTCGGTGTCCTGGCCGGACTGTGCGTCCGTGCTCATGGCGCTCCCTCCCCCGCGGCGGGTACCGGCAGCATACGGACTGCAAACCGGCCCCGTGCGCCAGGAGTTGAGGGCGGTGGTCCGCGCGGGCGCCGGTGCAACCCCGCGGCCCTCGTGGCGCGTCCTCGCGATTGACGGATCCACCGGGGGCGGGGGGACGCGTGCAGTACATCGAGGTCACGGAGCTGGCAGGGGTACGGTCGGCGGTCATGCGCTTCCGCAGTCGTGGGACGGCGCTGACCTTCGAGCTGTACGCGATGGTCCACCTGGCGGAGCCGGCGTTCTACGCGGAGGTGACGGCCCGTCTGCGCGCCTCGTGCGACCTGGTGATCGCCGAGGGCGTCCGGGGCGGTACGGCGGCGCTGGCGCTCACGCGGTCGTACCGCAGCCTCGCGGGCCACGAGCGACTCGGACTGGTCGTCCAGGACATCGACTTCGACACGCTGGGCGTGCCCGTGGTGTGCCCGGACATGACCGGTGAGGAGTTCGACGACAGGTGGCGGCGGGTGCCGCTCAGGGAGCGCGCGACGCTGGCCGCGCTCATCCCCGTCTACGTCGCGGGCATGCGGCTGCTCGGCACGCGCCGGTTCCTCGCCCGGCATCTGCAGCTCGAGGACCTGCCCAGCGACGAGGAGGAGGCGGCCGCGGAATTCTGGACGGGGACGGACGACCTGGTGGTGCACCGGCGCGACCGCCTGCTGATCGACGCGGTGACGCATGTGCACCGCGCCCGCGCCGGCCGTACCGAGCCGTTCACCGCCGGGATCCTGTACGGCGCGGGGCACATGCGCGCGGTGACCACGGCGCTGATGGACCTGGGCTACACGCCCGCCGGCTCGCAGTGGCTGACGGTCTTCACCCTCGACGACCCCCGGGCCGGCTGACCCGGCCCCGGGTACGGGGATACGGCACGGCCCCGGACCGTCGGGCCGTCAGGGGCCCACCGGGGTGACCCGGCCGTCCGCGAGCCGCTGGCCGCGCAGCAGGCGCCAGGCGGCGGTGGCGGCCAGCAGCAGGACGGCGCCGCCGGCGGCGGAGGCGGCCCGCAGGCCGTCGGTGAAGGCGGCGGGGTCGGCCGCGGCCGGGCCGCCGGAGATGCCGGTGACGACGGAACCCAGGAGGGCGATGCCGAGGGCGGCGCCGAGTTCGTACGCGGTCTCGGAGACGCCGGAGGCGGCACCGGCCTGCTGCGGCGGGACGCTGGAGAGGATGACGTCGGCCGTGACGGTGAACGACAGCCCGGCTCCGGCGCCGACGACCAGCAGGGCCGCGCCGAGGAAGAGGTAGCCCGTGCCGGGGCGCAGGGCCAGGAGGGCGAGCAGGGCGAGTCCGGTGGCGCCGAGGCCGCCCGTGACGGCGACCCGGACCGACCAGCGGCGCGCGGCGGCACCCGCGACGAGCCCGGTGGCGGCGGCGCCGAGGGTCGCCGGAAGTTCGCACAGTCCCGCCTGGAGCGGGGAGCGGCCCTGGACGAGCTGCAGGAACTGGGAGAGGAAGAAGACGCTCCCGGCGAGCCCGAGCACGGTGAGCAGGTCCGCCAGCACCGCGCCGGAGAAGCCCCGGTGCCGGAAGAGACGCATGTCCAGCAGCGGCTTGGGCAGGGCGAGTTGCCTGCGGACGAAGGTGTACAGGCAGGCCGCGCCGAGGACGCCGGCACCGGCCGCGCCGGGTCCGGGTCCGTGCACGGCGAGCTGCTTGACGCAGTAGACGACGCCGAACATGCCGAGCAGCGAGAGCAGGACGCTGGCCGGGTCCCAGGGGCCGGGCGCCGGGTCACGGGACTCGGGCAGCAACCGGGCGCCCACGACGAGCAGCAGGGCCATGACGGGCAGGTTGATGAGGAAGACCGAGCCCCACCAGAAGTGCTCGAGGAGGATCCCGCCGACGACCGGGCCGAGGGCGGCGCCCGCGGTCGAGACGGCGCCCCAGACGCCGATGGCGAAGCTCCGCTCGCGCGGGTCGGGGAAGAGGGTGCGGATGAGGGCCAGTGTGGACGGCATGAGGGTGGCGCCCGCGACGCCCATGAGGGCGCGGGCGGTGATGAGCATGCCGGGGGTGGTGGCGTACGCGGCGAGCACGGAGAGCGCGCCGAAGGCGGCGGTGCCGGTGAGCAGCAGCCGCTTGCGGCCGACGCGGTCGCCGAGGCCGCCCATGGAGACGAGCAGGCCGGCGATGACGAAGGAGTAGACGTCGCCGATCCACAGCAGTTGGGTGGAGGTGGGCCGCAGGTCCGCGCTGAGGAAGGGCACGGCCAGGCCGAGCACGGTGGCGTCGACGGCGATGAGCAGCAGCGCGAGGGTGAGGACGCCGAGGGCGAGCCAGCGCCCCGGGTGGCCGCGGTCGTCGTGGCGCGGGGTGGTGACGGGTGCGGCGGTGGTCACGACCCGCTCCGGGGGTCGCGCAGCATGCCGCCGAGCAGCAGTTCGGCGACCATGCGGGCGGAGTCGAGGCGGGCGATGCGGCCGTCCTGGACGGACCAGGCCGAAGCGGCGATGAGCGCGTACAGCGCCTCGACGAGCCAGGCGGGGGTCAGGTCGTAGCGGAACGCGCCGGCTTCCTGGCCGCGCCGGAAGAGGGCGGCGACCCGGGCGTCGATGCGCGCCCAGCCCTCGTTGATCTCGGCGACGTCGTAGATCTGGTTCTCGCCGTAGAGGAAGGCCAGGAAACCGGAGACGGGCACGGCCTCGGTGATGAGCCGGCGGACGGCCTCGACGGGGTCGCCCTCCTCGATGCGCGCTGCGTCCAGGCGCTCCTCGGTCTGCGCGATGCCGAGCAGGCCGAGGGCCCGCACCAGCGCGTCCCGGCCGGGGAAGTGCCGGTGGAGCGTGGCCCGGCTGATGCCGGCGGCCTTGGCGATCTCGTCCATGGAGGCGGTGGCACGCCGCGACAGCAGGTCGGCCGCGTCCCGCAGGACCTGCTCACGATCGAAGCTCATGAGACAAGGATAATCCAGATGAGACATGAGTGTCTCATGCGCGACGACGAAGAAGCCCGGCCGGGTGGACGGACCCGGCCGGGCTCCCTGCTCGCGGGATCAGCCCTTGGCCTGTGCCCACGCCAACTGGACGGCGAGGTCCCGCTTGACCTCGGCGAGCTGGACCACCACCGCCGACGGCGCGGTCCCGCCGCGGCCGTCGCGGGCGGCCAGCGCGCCGGGCACGTTCAGCACGGTGCGCACCTCGGGAGTGAGGTGCGGGGAGATCTTGGCGAACTGCTCGTCGGTCAGCTGCTCCAGCTCGATGTCCTCGGCCTCGCAGACCTTGACGCACTCCCCCGCGACCTCGTGTGCGACACGGAAGGGCACCCCCCGCTTCACCAGCCACTCGGCGATGTCCGTGGCGAGCGAGAAACCGGCCGGGGCGAGCTCCTCCATGCGCTCCCGGTGGACGGTGAGCGTGGCCATCATGCCCGTGAAGGCGGGCAGCAGGACCTCGAGGGTGTCGCAGGAGTCGAAGACCGGTTCCTTGTCCTCCTGCAGGTCGCGGTTGTACGCCAGGGGCAGCGCCTTCAGCGTGGCGAGCAGGCCGGTCAGGTTGCCGATGAGCCGCCCGGACTTGCCGCGGGCGAGTTCCGCGATGTCCGGGTTCTTCTTCTGCGGCATGATCGACGAACCGGTGGAGAAGGCGTCGTGGAGGGTGACGAAGGAGAACTCCTTCGTGTTCCAGATGATGACCTCCTCCGCGATCCGCGAGAGGTCGACGCCGATCATGGCGGTGACGAAGGCGAACTCGGCGACGAAGTCGCGCGAGGCCGTGCCGTCGATGGAGTTGGCCACCGAGCCGTGCTCGAAGCCGAGGTCCCTGGCGACCGCCTCCGGGTCGAGCCCGAGCGAGGAACCGGCCAGCGCGCCGGAGCCGTACGGCGAGACCGCGGTCCGCACGTCCCACTGACGCAGCCGCTCGGCGTCCCGGGACAGCGCCTGGACGTGGGCGAGCACATGGTGGGCGAAGAGCACCGGCTGGGCGTGCTGCAGGTGGGTGCGGCCGGGCATGGCGACGTCGATGTGCGTCTCGGCGAGCCGGACCAGGGCGTGCTGCAGCTCGGCGATCAGGCCCCCGATGATCCGGGCGTGGTCGCGCAGGTACATCCGGAAGAGCGTGGCGACCTGGTCGTTGCGGGACCGGCCGGCCCGCAGCTTGCCCCCGAGGTCGGGGCCGAGCCGCTCCAGCAGGCCGCGCTCCAGGGCGGTGTGGACGTCCTCGTCGGCGATGGTCCCGGTGAAGGAGCCGTCGGCGACGTCGGACTCCAGCTGGTCGAGGCCGGCGAGCATGCGGGTCAGCTCGACGTCGCTCAGCAGGCCCGCCTTGTGCAGCACGCGCGCGTGGGCGCGGGAGCCGGCGATGTCGTACGGCGCGAGCCGCCAGTCGAAGTGGACGGACGCGGAGAGTTTGGCCAGCGCCTCCGCGGGACCGTCGGCGAAACGGCCGCCCCAGAGCCGGACGTCGCCGCTGTTGGTGCTCACTGGTCTGCTCGCTTCCCTCGGGGGTGGATGTGCGGCCGCCTCCCCGCCGGCAGGGGCGGGGAGGCGGGCTGCCGTGGTCGAGGCTACTGACTAGGCCAGGTCGCGCTTGGCCGCGATCTTCGACGACATGCCGAAGATCTCGATGAAGCCCTTCGAGAGCGACTGGTCGAACGTGTCGCCGGTGTCGTAGGTCGCCAGGTTGAAGTCGTACAGGGACTGGTCGGACTTCCGGCCGGTGACGACGGCGCGGCCGCCGTGCAGGGTCATCCGGATGTCGCCCGTGACGTGCTGGTTGGCCTCGTCGATGAAGCCGTCCAGGGCCCGCTTGAGCGGGGAGAACCACAGGCCGTCGTAGACCAGCTCGCCCCAGCGCTGCTCGACCTGCCGCTTGTAGCGGGCGAGTTCGCGCTCGACGGTGACGTTCTCCAGCTCCTGGTGGGCGGTGATCAGGGCGATCGCGCCAGGAGCCTCGTACACCTCGCGGGACTTGATGCCGACCAGGCGGTCCTCGACCATGTCGATCCGGCCGACGCCCTGGGCGCCCGCGCGCTCGTTGAGCTGCTGGATGGCCTGCAGGACGGTGACCGGCTTGCCGTCGATGGCGACCGGGACGCCCTGCTTGAAGGTGATGACCACCTCGTCGGCCTCGCGGGGCCCGGCCGGGTTCTGGGTGTACTCGTAGACGTCCTCGATCGGGGCGTTCCAGATGTCCTCGAGGAAGCCGGTCTCCACGGCCCGCCCGAAGACGTTCTGGTCGATCGAGTAGGGGGACTTCTTGGTGGTGGCGATGGGGAGGTTCTTCTCCTCGCAGAACGCGATCGCCTTGTCCCGGGTCATCGCGTAGTCGCGGACGGGCGCGATGCAGGTCAGCTCGGGGGCGAGGGAGGAGATGCCGGCCT
Source organism: Streptomyces sp. NPDC059718 (assembly GCF_042733315.1). Classification (NCBI taxonomy): domain Bacteria; kingdom Bacillati; phylum Actinomycetota; class Actinomycetes; order Kitasatosporales; family Streptomycetaceae; genus Streptomyces; species Streptomyces sp. NPDC059718. Next base: position 94,686 of record NZ_JBHWGA010000006.1, on the reverse strand, counting down.
CGAAGCGGACCTGGTCGTTGCCCTTGCCGGTGCAGCCGTGGGCGACGATCGAGGCGCCGTGCTTCTTGGCGGCGGCCACCAGGTGCTTGACGATGGTCGGCCGGGAGAGCGCGGAGACCAGCGGGTAGCGGTCCATGTAGAGGGCGTTGGCCTTGATCGCCGGGAGGCAGTACTCGTCGGCGAACTCGTCCTTGGCGTCGGCGACCTCGGCCTCCACCGCGCCGCAGGCGAGCGCCCGCTTGCGGATGACGTCCAGGTCCTCGCCGCCCTGGCCGACGTCCACGGCCACGGCGATGACCTCGGCGCCGGTCTCCTCGGCGATCCATCCGATGGCGACGGAGGTGTCCAGTCCGCCCGAGTAGGCGAGTACGACGCGCTCGGTCACGGGTCTCTCCTTTGGTGCGCGAGGTCCGGTGCGTATGGCGGCGATGGTGATGCATACGCTGATGGGTATAAGTATGCACTCCCCCGCATGATTCGTCAATCGGCCGTGTCGCCGCAGCTCACCGGCGTGCCGGCCGCTCCCCGCGACAGCCGCGCCACGGACGATCGGACCGGTGCCCGGCCGCCCCGCGGAGCGCACGTCATTACCACATCGGCGCACGGCGCGTGGCGGAAAACCGGGCTTTGAGCAGGGGCGCGGAGCCGCGCGTACCCATGCGCATGGCGGCCACGACCACGATGATCCACAACAGCAGGGCGGGCAGGCGGCAGGCCATGCGCCGGATCCGGCCCCGCCGTTCCCCCGCGATCCCGCTGCTCCTCCTGGCCTGGGCGGGCGCCGCCGGGGTCGTGTGGCTGTGGTGGGGCAACACCCCCTACATCCAGCCGACCACGGCCGGCTGGCTCACCGCGGCGGGCCGGATCACCGGCCTGCTCGGCGGCTACGCCATCGCCCTGGTCGTCCTGCAGATGGCGCGCGTCCCCGCGCTGGAGCGGCGCGTGGGCAGCGACCGGGTGGCCCGCTGGCACGCGATGAGCGGCCGGTACGCCGTCTGCCTGGTCGTCGTCCACGTCGCGCTGATCCTGTGGGGCTACTCCGAGCAGTCCGGGCAGCCGCTCGTACAGCAGTCGGTCTCCGTGGTCCTGGACTACCCGCGGATGATCGAGGCGACGGCCGGCACCGTGCTGCTGCTGGTCATCGGCTTCGTCTCGGCGGGCGCCCTGCGCCGCCGGCTGCGCTACGAGACCTGGTACTACGTCCACCTGCTGACCTACGCAGCGGTCTACCTGACCTTCTGGCACCAATTGGCCACCGGCGCCGAGTTCGCGGGCAGCGCCACCGCGCGTGGCATCTGGTACGCGCTGTACGGCTCGGTGACGGGGCTGGTCCTCTGGTACCGGGTGCTGGTGCCGGTCCGGCTCAACATGAGGCACCGCATGCGGGTCGCGGAGACCGTCGAGGAGGCGCCGGGCGTGGTCTCGGTGCTGATCACGGGACGCCGGCTGCACCGCCTGGGCGCCGAGCCCGGCCAGTTCTTCCGCTGGCGCTTCCTCGCCCCGGGGCTGCGCTGGAGCGCCAACCCGTACTCGCTGTCGGCGCCGCCCCGGCCCGACCTGCTGCGGATCACCGTCAAGGCGGTGGGCGGCCACAGCTCCGCGCTGGCCTCGCTCGAACCCGGCACGCGGGTGTGGGCCGAGGGCCCCTACGGCGCCATGACGGCCTCCCGCCGCCGCGGCGGCAAGGTGCTGCTGCTGGCGGGCGGCGCCGGGATCACCCCGCTGCGGGCGCTGTTCGAGACGCTGCCGGCCGCGCCCGGCGACCTCACGCTGCTGTACCGGGCCCGCAGCAGGCAGGACCTCGCGCTGTGGGCGGAGCTGGAGGAGATCGCCGCCGAACGCGGCGCACGCCTGGTGTACGCGGTGAACGGATCCGGCGGCGCCCGCCCGGAGATCACCGCGCAGGGACTGCGGCGGATGCTGCCGGACATCGACCGGCACGACGTGTACCTGTGCGGCCCCCCGGGGCTGGCCGAGGAGTCGTACTCCGCGCTGCGCGAGGCGGGCGTGCCCGAACGCCGTATCCACCACGAGTCCTTCGAGATGTGAGGTCCGAGTGAAGAAGAAGCACCCGCTGCGCCGGATCCTCCTGAGCAGCGTGACGACCGTCTCCGGGGTCGTGCTGCTGCTCGCCCTGAAGCCGACGACGGCGCCCTTCACCTCGCAGGCCGGGGCCCCGGCACAGCAGGTGCCGCCGGTCTCCGCGGCCCCCTCGCCCGCCGGCCCGGACCCGTCGGTGCCGGTGGCCTCGGCCCCCGCGGACGGACGCGGCACCGGCGGGGCGCAGGACCCGGGGAAGCAGGGCGGCGCGCCCGCGCGGAAGACCGTCATCGGGGACGTCGCGCAGACCAGCTACGGCCCCGTCCAGGTCAAGATCACGGTCGACGGGGGGCGGATCGTCTCGGCCGCGGCCGTCCAGGCGCCCTCGGGCACCCCCACCAGCGACCAGCTCACCGCCACCGCCGTCCCGCAGCTCGACCAGGCCGCGGTCACCGCCCAGAGCGCGCAGATCGACACCGTCTCCGGTGCCTCCTTCACCAGCGAGGGCTACCGGAAGTCGCTGCAGAGCGCCCTGGACAAGGCCGGTGCCTGACGATGTCCGACAACCCTCCGCGCCTGCGGCACGTGGAGCACTGCATGGGGACGGTGTTCTCCTTCGACGTGCGCGGTGCCCGCGAGCCGCGCGTCCGGGCGGCCCTGGACGAGGCGGTGGCGGGCCTGCACCGGGTCGACGCGGTGTTCTCCACCTTCCGTGCCGACAGCGAGATCAGCCGGCTGGGCCGTGGTGAACTCGCCCTCGCGCAGTGCTCACCCGAGGTGCGCGAGGTCCTGGGGCTGTGCGAGGACGCCGAGCGCCGCACCGACGGCTGGTTCACCCCGCGCTACGCGGGCCCCGGCACCGCGCTCGACCCCACCGGCCTGGTCAAGGGCTGGGCGGTCGAGCGGGCCGCCAGGACGATCGCGGCGGCGGGCGCCGGAAAGGTCTGCCTCAACGGCGGCGGCGACGTCCAGCTGACCGGCGGCCCCTGGCGGGTCGGCATCGCCGATCCGCTGCGGCCCGGAGGGCTGGCCACCGTCGTCGAGGCGGACGGCGAGCTGGCCGTCGCCACCTCCGGTCCCGCCGAACGCGGCTGCCACATCCTCGACCCGCACACGGGTGCGCCGCCCGCCGGGGGACTCGCGTCGCTCACCGTGGTGTGCGCCTCCCTCACCGAGGCGGACACCTGGGCGACGGCCGGCTACGCCATGGGCGGCCGGGCCCGGGAATGGCTGGAAGGACTCCCCGATGTGGAGGCCTTCGCCGTCGCCCCCGACGGCACGACCTGGCACACCTCGGGATTCGGGCGTTTCGTCGCCAAGTTGAGCGCTTGACGATCAGCTGTTCCAGGTGGCAAGAATGCGTCACATGGATCTGCAACTGAACGGCAAGGTCGTGCTGGTCACCGGAGGGTCCGACGGACTCGGCGCGGCCCTTGTCCGGCGGCTGACCGCCGAGGGCGCCAAGGTGGCGCTGTGCGGACGTGACCCCGAGCGCATCGAGCACGTGGTGAAGGAACTGGGCGCCACCGGCGCCGACGTGCTGGGCGTGCCGGCCGACGTCACCCGCCCCGAGGACCTCGAGCGCTTCGTCGCCGCCGCCGACGGGCGCTGGGGACGGATCGACGCCGTGGTCAACAACGCCGGGCGCAGCGCGGCCGGCTTCTTCGAGCGCCAGGACGACTCGGTGTGGGAGGAGGACCTGCAGCTGAAGCTGCACGCCGCGGTGCGGCTGACCCGGCTGGCCCTCTCCCACCTGCGCGCCGCGGGGGGCGGCAGCGTCGTCAACACCCTCGCCGTCTCCGCCAAGGCCCCCGGCGCGGGCAGCACCCCGACCTCGGTCTCCCGCGCGGCCGGCCTCGCGCTGACCAAGGCACTGTCCAAGGAGCTCGGGCCCGACAACATCCGGGTCAACGCCGTGCTCGTCGGCCTGGTCGAGAGCGGCCAGTGGACCCGGCAGGCCGAGGAGCGCGGGATCACCGTCGAGGAGCTGTACGCCACGATGGGCCGCGAGTCCGGCATCCCGCTGGGCCGGGTGGGACGCGCCGAGGAGTTCGCGGACCTGGTGGCCTTCCTGCTGTCCGGCCGGGCCGGCTACGTCACCGGCACCGGCATCAACTTCGACGGGGGCCTGAGCCCCGTCGTCTGACCGGGCCCGGGGCCCGGTCCTAACCGCCCGCGGCCAGGCGCAGCAGGTGGTCGGCGACCGCCTGCCCGCCGGCCGGGTCGCGGCTGATCAGCATGACCGTGTCGTCGCCCGCGATCGTGCCGAGGATGTCGTACACCTCGGCCTGGTCGATCGCGGACGCGAAGAACTGCGCCGCGCCCGGCGGGGTGCGGACGACGACGAGGTTGGCCGAGGCCTCCGCGGAGATCAGCAGCTCGCCGGCGAGGCGGCTCATCCGCTCCTCCTTCACCGACTCCCCGAGCGGCGCCATGGGGGTGCGGAAACCGCCCTCGCTGGGCACGGCGTAGATGAGTTCGCCGTTGTTGGTACGGATCTTCACCGCGCCCAGTTCGTCGAGGTCACGGGAGAGCGTCGCCTGGGTGACGCTCAGCCCGTCGTCGGAGAGCAGCTTGGCGAGCTGGCTCTGGGACCGCACCGGCAGCCGGTTCAGGATGTCGACGATCCGCCGGTGGCGTGCCATCCGGGTCTGCGGTACGGCGGCGGCTCCCCCGCCGGCCTGCTGCTGCGCCTCGCTCATCGTCGTGTCATTCTCCGGATCGGTGTCCCTCTGCGGCATGTACGGCGTCGAGGACACCCGGCAGCGCCCCCAGGAACGCGTCCACCTCGGCGTCACCGAGGATCAGCGGCGGGGCGAGCCGCACCGTGTCGGGTACGGCGGCGTTCACCAGGAGTCCGGCGTCCTGAGCCGCCTTCTGCACCTGCGCGGAGAGCGGCTCGGTGAGCACGATACCCAGCAGGAGGCCCGCACCGCGCACGTGATCGACCAGAGGGTGGTCCAGCGCCTCGACGCCCTGGCGCAGTTTCTCGCCCTGGCGCTTGACGTTGTCCAGCACGCCCTCCTGGGCGATGGTGTCCAGGACGGCGAGCGCCGCGGCACAGGCCACCGGGTTGCCGCCGAAGGTGGTGCCGTGCTGACCGGGGGTCAGCAGATCGGCCGCGGGGCCGAAGGCGAGGGTGGCGCCGATGGGCAGTCCGCCGCCGAGCGCCTTGGCGAGGGTGACGACGTCCGGCTCGACGCCCTGCGCCTGGTGCTCGAACCAGTGGCCGGTGCGGCCGATGCCGGTCTGCACCTCGTCCATGACGAGCAGGGTGCCGGTGGCGCGGGTGATCTCCCGTGCGGCGGCCAGGTATCCGGCCGGGGGCACGATGACACCGTTCTCGCCCTGGACGGGCTCGAGCATCACCAGCGCGGTCCGCTCGGTGACGGCGGCGCGCAACGCGTCGGCGTCGCCGTACGGCACATGGGTGACGTCACCGGGCAGCGGGCGGAAGGACTCCTGCTTCCCCGGCTGCCCGGTGAGCGCGAGCGCGCCCATGGTGCGGCCGTGGAAGCCGCCGTCGGTGGCCACCATGTGCGTACGGCCCGTCAGCCGGCCGATCTTGAAGGCGGCTTCGTTGGCCTCGGCGCCGGAGTTGCAGAACAGCACGCGGCCGGGCCGGCCGGACAGCTGGAGCAGCCGCTCGGCGAGGGCGACCGTGGGCTCGGCGATGAAGAAGTTGGAGACGTGGCCGAGGGTCGCGATCTGCTCCGAGACCGCGCGGACGACGGCGGGGTGGGCGGTGCCGAGGGCGTTGACCGCGATGCCGCCGAGGAAGTCCAGGTACTCGTTGCCGTCGGCGTCCCAGTACCGGGCGCCCTCGCCGCGGACCAGGGGCAGCCGCGGGGTGCCGTAGTTGTCCATCAGGGAGCCCCGCCAGCGCCGTGTGAGCGCCTCGTTCCCCTGGTCGCCGGTCCCGGTCATGCCCGTCCCCCTTCGTGTCGCGATGTGCCGCCCGCCGCTTCGACGCCGTCGGGTACCACCATCGTGCCGATTCCCTCGTCGGTGAAGATCTCCAGCAGGATCGAGTGCTGGACCCGCCCGTCGATGACCCGGGCGGTGTGGACGCCGTTGCGCACCGCGTGCAGGCACCCCTCCATCTTGGGCACCATGCCGCTGGACAGCTCGGGCAGCAGTTTCTCCAGCTCGCTCGCGGTGAGCCGGCTGATCACCTCGTCGCTGTTCGGCCAGTCCTCGTACAGGCCCTCGACGTCCGTGAGGACCATCAGGGTCTCCGCGCCGAGCGCGGCCGCGAGCGCCGCCGCGGCGGTGTCGGCGTTGACGTTGTAGATGTGGCCGTCGTCGGCGCTGCGGGCGATGGAGGAGACGACCGGGATGCGGCCGTCGTCCAGCAGGGCCCGGATGGCGCCGGTGTCGATCTCGGTGATCTGCCCGACCCGGCCGATGTCGACGGCCTCGCCGTCGATCATCGGGCGGTGCCGGGTCGCGCTGATGGTGTGGGCGTCCTCGCCGGTCAGGCCGACGGCGAGCGGGCCGTGCTGGTTGAGCAGGTTGACCAGCTCGCGCTGCACCTGCCCGGCGAGCACCATGCGGACGACGTCCATGGCCTCCGGGGTGGTGACCCGCAGCCCCGCCTTGAACTCGCTGACCAGGCCCTGCTTGTCGAGCTGCGCGCTGATCTGCGGGCCGCCGCCGTGCACCACGACCGGCTTGAGGCCGGCGTGCCGCAGGAAGACGACGTCCTGGGCGAAGGCCGCCTTCAGCGCCTCGTCGACCATGGCGTTGCCGCCGAACTTGATGACGACCGTCTTGCCGTGGTGCCGGGTCAGCCAGGGCAGCGCCTCGATCAGGATCTGCGCCTTGGGCAGGGCGGTGTGCTTGCGGGCGCTCATGAGCTGTAGGCGCTGTTCTCGTGGACGTACTCGGCGGTCAGGTCGTTGGTCCAGATGGTCGCGGTCTCGGTGCCGGCGGCGAGGTCGGCGGTGATGTGGACCTCGCGGTAGCGCATGTCGACCAGCTCGCGGTCCTCGCCGACGGAGCCGGACTTGCAGACCCACACGCCGTTGATCGCGACGTTGAGGCGGTCCGGCTCGAAGGCGGCGGAGGTGGTGCCGATCGCCGAGAGCACCCGTCCCCAGTTGGGGTCCTCGCCGTGGATCGCGCACTTGAGGAGGTTGTTGCGGGCGATGGAGCGGCCCACCTCGACGGCGTCGTCCTCGGTCGCGGCGTTGACGACCTCGATCTTGATGTCCTTGGAGGCGCCTTCGGCGTCGCGGATCAGCTGGCGGGCGAGGTCGGCGCAGACCTGTTCGACGGCGGCGGCGAAGGGCTCCGGTGCGGGGGTGACGCCGGAGGCGCCGGAGCCGAGCAGCAGCACCGTGTCGTTGGTCGACATGCAGCCGTCGGAGTCGGCCCGGTCGAAGGTGGTGCGGGTGGCGGCGCGCAGCGCCCCGTCGAGGGCGGCGGAGTCCAGGTCGGCGTCGGTGGTGAGGACGACCAGCATGGTGGCCAGGCCCGGTGCGAGCATGCCCGCGCCCTTGGCCATGCCGCCGACCGTCCAGCCCTCGCCCTCGTACACGGCGGTCTTGTGGACGGTGTCGGTGGTCTTGATGGCGATGGCGGCCTTCTCGCCGCCGTGGGCGGAGAGCTCGGCCGCCGCCTTGGCGACGCCCGGCAGGAGCTTGTCCATCGGCAGCCGGACGCCGATCAGCCCGGTGGAGCAGACGGCGACCTCCCCCGCGCTCTGCCCGAGGGCGTCGGCGACCGCCTCGGCGGTGGCGTGGGTGTCCTGGAAGCCCAGGGGGCCCGTACAGGCGTTGGCGCCACCGGAGTTGAGGACGACGGCGGAGACCTGGCCTCCCTTGAGGACCTGCTCCGACCACAGGACGGGGGCGGCCTTGACGCGGTTGGAGGTGAAGACGCCGGCCGCGGCGAGCCGCGGACCGTTGTTCACCACGAGGGCGAGGTCCGGGTTGCCGTTCTCCTTGATCCCGGCGGCGATGCCCGCCGCCGTGAATCCCCGTGCTGCCGTGACGCTCACTGTGTCGTCTCCTTGTCCGCTTGTGGGCCGACGCACCGCAGGGGCGCGGCCTTCGCCGTGATGTCGGTGTACGGCCCGGTCACCGGGGCGGTGCCGTGCGCGTCGGCCCCCGCGCCGCAGGGCGCGGCCCGGGTGAGCAGCTCGGCGACGGCGCGGCGGGCGCGGGCGGCGGGGCGGGGGGTCATGGTGCGACCCCCGCGGTGCTCAGGCCCAGTCCCTCGGGGAGGCCGAGCGCGATGTTCATGCTCTGCACGGCGCCGCCGGCGGTCCCCTTGGTGAGGTTGTCGATGGCGCTGACGACGACGACCCGGCCGGCGGCCTCGTCGTACGCGACCTGGATCAGCGCGGCGTTCGAGCCGTACACGGCGGCGGTGGCGGGCCACTGGCCCTCCGGCAGCAGGTGCGCGAACGGTTCGTCGGCCAGCGCCTTCTCGTAGGCGGCCCGTACGGCGTCGGCGGTCGTGCCGGGCCTGGCCTTGGCGCTGCAGGTGGCGAGGATGCCGCGGGGCATCGGCGCCAGCGTCGGGGTGAAGGAGACGGAGACCCGCTCCCCGGCCACGCCGGAGAGGTTCTGGATCATCTCGGGGGTGTGCCGGTGCGTACCGCCGACGCCGTACGGGGTCATGTTGCCCATGACCTCGCTGCCCAGCAGGTGCGGCTTGGCGGCCTTGCCCGCACCGGAGGTGCCGGACGCGGCGACGACGACGGCCTCGGGCTCCACCAGGCCCGCCGCGTACGCGGGGAAGAGCGCGAGCGTGACCGCGGTGGGGTAGCAACCGGGCACCGCGATGCGCCTGGAGCCCGCCAGCGCGGCGCGCGCCCCCGGCAGCTCCGGAAGGCCGTACGGCCACGTGCCCGCGTGCGGGGAGCCGTAGAACCGCTCCCAGTCCGCGGCGTCCTCGAGCCGGAAGTCGGCGCCGCAGTCGACGACGAGGGCCGTGTCACCGAGCTGCTCGGCGACGGCGGCCGACTGCCCGTGCGGCAGCGCGAGGAAGACGACGTCGTGTCCGGCCAGCGCCTCCACGTCGGTCGCCTCCAGCACGCGGTCGGCCAGCGGCAGCAGATGCGGCTGCAGGCCGCCGAGGCGCTGCCCGGCGTTGGTGTTCCCGGTGAGCGCGCCGATCTCGATCTCGGGGTGGTTCAGCAACAAGCGCAGGATCTCCCCGCCCGCGTACCCGCTCGCTCCCGCCACCGCTGCCCGGAATGCCATGGACCCTCCTCTTCGATGGCATGACTATACGGCGCTCGGAACTTTTATGCAAAGCTTTCCGGCCCGTTTCCGGCCCCGCCGCCCTGGGGCGCGGTGGGGCGCCCCGGAGTCCGGCGAGTCTCGGCGCCCCGGTTGGCGTCCGGACTTCCGCCCGGTGGCGGCCGCGCGCCGACCGGCGAACACTGGGCGAACTCTCCGCAGGTCAGCCCGGCGGGACGACGGAGCCCGGCCCGGCGCCTCCCCGCTCCGGCCGGATCCGGGCCGTATCGTCCGTGCCCGTCCTCACCCCGTCTACGAACGGCGGCGGGGCTTGCCGCGCTTCGCCGGGCGGGGGGTCTTGGCGGACGTACGGCCGGACGACCTGCCCGCGGCGGGCTTGCGCCGCGCCGCCCCCTCCTCGGGGCGCTGCTTCTTCGGCTGCGGCTGGGCCTGGGTCTGGGTACGGCCGCGGGTGCTGTTGACGGTGCGGCCGCGCACGATGCCGATGAAGTCCTCGACCCGGTCGGTCGTGGTGTCCTCGCGCCACGACAGGGCCACCCGCGACTGCGGGGCGTCGACGACCGTGCGGTAGGTGAGGTCGCGCCGGTGGTGCAGACGCGCCAGCGACTGCGGCACGACCAGCACCCCCACGCCCGCCGCGACGAGCTCGACGGCGTCCGCGGTCGTGGCCGGGCGCTCGATCGCGGGCCGCCCGGGGAGCTCCCCCCAGTCCAGGGTGTCGTCGAGGGGGTGGAACACCACGTCGTCGGCCAGGTCCGCCAGCGACACCTCCTCGGCGGCCGCCACGAGGTGGTCCTTGGGGACGACGACGACCGTCGTCTCCGTGTAGAGGGGGATGGCGCTGAGGTCCGTCCGGTCGATCGGCAGCCGTACGAAGCCCGCGTCCGCGTCGAGGCCGCGGAGCATCCCGGGAACCTCGGCGGCCGTGACCATGACGAGCTCGAGCGGGACGTCCGGCAGCCGCTCCTGCCAGATCCGCACCCATTTGGCGGGGGTCACGCCCGGGACGTAGGCGAGGCGGAACGAGGGGGGAGCTTCCGAGCCGGTCATCCGGCCAGGCTACCCCGGCGCCGGTCGGGGACCGCTCCCGCGATCGATATCCTTGAGGCATGACGTCGCACCAATCCGCCCAGACCATGAAGCCCGCCACGGCGGCGAAGAAGCTGGGTGTGTACCTCGAGGCCACCCCCGCCGAGTTCCGGGAGGGCGTCGTGTCGCGCGACGAGCTGAACGCGCTGCAGGCCGACCCGCCCGAGTGGCTCCGGGAGCTGCGCCGCAACGGCCCGCACCCGCGCCCGGTGGTGGCGGCGAAGCTGGGCATCTCCAACTCCGGCCTCGCCCGCGGCGGGGTCACCGAGGCGCTCACCACGGAGCAGATCGAGGCCCTGAAGCAGGAAGAGCCCGAGTGGCTGCAGAAGGAGCGCGCCACCCAGGCCGAGGTCCGCAAGGAGGCCGCCCGCCTCAAGGAGCGCGACGCGGAGCGCGCCGACGGCGCCGACGCCTGACGCCCCCACCCTCGCCGCCGTACGCCGCCCCGCGCCCACCGCGCGGGGCGGCGTCGTTTCCACGCCCACGGCGCTGCACCGTGGGCACAGGGCGGCTCCCGCCACCCCCACAAAGCGCGTTCCGGTCCGTTGACAGCGCGGTGGGCGCGTCGCAGACTCAGTGCTCAAACGTTCAATGAACGATAGTTCACTGTGCGAACGAGGGCGTTCGCGTGCCAGACAGGGGCTGCCATGACCATCACCCGCGAACTGCTGATCGGCGGCAAGGACGTCCCGGCCGTCTCCGGACGCACGGCCGAGGACGTGAGCCCCTTCACCGGGGAGGTGTACGCGACCGTGGCCGCCGGGGGTGTCGAGGACATCACCCGGGCGGTGGACGCGGCCGAGGCCGCGTTCCCGGAGTGGGCGGCGCTCAGCCCGTTCGCGCGGCGCAAGATCTTCCTGACCGCGGCCGACCTGCTGGAGGCCCGCACCGAGCAGGCCGCCGAGATCATGGCGCACGAGGCCGGCGGCACGCGCCCCTGGGCGTACTTCAACGTCGGGCTGGCCGCCAACATCCTGCGCGAGGTGGCCGCCGCCATCACGGCGCCGCGCGGTGAGGTGCTGAGCGCGCAGGAGGAGGGCGTCCTCGGCATGGCGGTGCGCGAGCCGGTCGGCGTCGTGGGCGCCTTCGCGCCGTGGAACGCCCCGGTCATCCTGGGTGTCCGCGCGGTCGCCGCGCCGCTGGCGGCGGGCAACACGGTGGTGGTGAAGCCGAGCGAGGACGCCCCGGTGGCCTGCGGCCTGTTCGTCGCGGACGTGCTGCGCGAGGCCGGGCTGCCCGACGGCGTGCTGAACGTGGTGACCAACGCCCGTGAGGACGCGGCGGCGGTCGCCGAGGCCCTCATCGCCGACCCGAGGGTCCGCATCGTCAACTTCACCGGGTCGACCGAGGTCGGGCGGATCATCGGCACCCATGCCGCGCGCCACCTCAAGCCCGCCGTGCTGGAGCTCGGCGGCAAGAACGCGATCGTCGTGCTGGACGACGCCGACGTGGACTACGCCGTCGACGCCGCCGTCTTCGGCGTCTTCCTCAACTCCGGGCAGATCTGCATGTCCGGCGACCGGATCCTCGTCCACGAGAGCCTCGCCGAGGAGTTCACGGCCAAGTTCGCCGCCAAGGTCGGCACGCTGCCCTCGGGCGACCCCTCGCACCCGCACACCGTGATCGGCCCGCTGGTGAGCTCCGCCTCCGCGCGGCGCGTCGCGGAGCTGGTGCGGGACGCGGTCGCCAAGGGCGCCACCGTGCTGACCGGCGGCGGTGAGCCGGACGGCGCGGTGCACCCGGCCACCGTGCTGCGGGACGTGCCCAAGGACGCGGAGGTCTACTACGGGGAGGCCTTCGGCCCCGTCGTCACCGTGGCCTCCTTCGCCGACGACGACGAGGCCGTGGCCCTGGCCAACGACACCGACCACGGTCTGACCGCGGGCGTCATCACCGAGAACGGCACCCACGGCCTCGCCGTCGCCCGTCGGCTGCGCACCGGCATCGTGCACGTCAACGACCAGTCCGTGGCGGACGAGCCGCAGGCGCCGTTCGGCGGCTTCAAGGCCTCCGGCTACGGCCGCTTCGGCGGCCGCTGGGGCCTGGAGGCGTTCTCCAACACCCGCTGGGTCACCCTGGCCACGCAGCAGGCGCACTACCCGTTCTGAACCCCGTGGCGAGCGGGGCGTAGGGTCCGGCCATGGACGATCCGGTCGGCGCGGCCCGTGCCCTGCTCGCAGAACGCTTCCCCGACGCCCTCGGGGCTTCCTGGGCGGGTCCACGGCCCGCGGTGAGGGGACGGCGACGTCCGACCTGGACGTGGTCGTCGTCCTCGATCCGCCCGCCGGGTGCCACGCGGAATCACTCATCTGGGGCTCCTGGCCGGTCGAGCTCTTCGTGCACACCCCCGAGTCGGCGCGCGCCTTCATGGGGTGGGACCGCGATCGCGGCAGCGGCACGATGGCGTTCATGTGCGCGCGGGGCGTCGTCCTGCTCGACCGCGACGGCACCGCCGCCCGGCTGCGCGACACGGCGGAGCGCATCCTCGCCGCCGGCCCGCCCGCCGTCCCGGACGCCGAGCGCGACCACCGGCGCTACGCCGTCACCGAACTGCGCGACGACCTCCTCGGCGCCCGGGACGAGGAGGAACTCCTCGCCGTGGCCGCTGCCCTGCTGGACCGCGCCGCCACCCTGCTGCTCGGTACGCGCGGCCACTGGCGCGGTGACGGCAAGTGGCTGCCCCGCCGGCTGCGCGAGGCCGACCCCGAGCTCGCGGGGCTCCTGCTCGGCGGTTACCGGGATCTCGTCCGCGGCGGCCCGCGCGAGCCCTTCGCCGCGGCGGTCGACGCGGTGCTGCACGCCTGCGGCGGCCCGCTGTGGGCGGGGCACCGGCGCAGCCCGGACCCGCGCATGCCGGCGGAACTCGGCCTGCGGCCGGACTGAGCCCCGGGCCCGGTTCCAGGGGGTGCGGAGCGGACGCCCGAACCTAGACTGGAGGGGCAAGGCTGCGGACCGCCGAGTTCTCAGGAGGTCTACCGATGCACGCGAACAAGGGTGACCGGGTCAGGCAGCACGGGCGGGTAGTCGGCCAGCACGACAAGGTGGCCGAGATCGTCGAGGTCATGGGGCAGGAGGGCGAGCCGCCGTACCGCGTCCGGTACGACGACGGGCACGAGTGCATCCTGTCCCCCGGACCGGACTCGACGGTGGAGCACGGGCGGGGCGCGACCCCCACCCGCTGAACCGTTCCGTGCCGGATCGTGCCGGACCGCGGCCGTCGCACCAAGCGGCCGCGGTCCCGCTCGACGTGGTTCCGCACGCCCCGGTCAGGAACGGGGCGTGCGGACCCGCGTCGTGTAGTGGTCGGCGACGACCCGGGACATCGCCCCGATGGGGTCGGCAGCGACCTCCTTGGCGGAGAAGAAGACGTTGCCGAGCACCTGGGGATGGTTCCGGTCCAGTGCGAGGTGGCGGGAGAGTTCGGCCGGGTCCTGCCAGGCCTTGGCCTCGCCCGCGGCGCCCGCGCGGTACAGGGCCTCGCCGATGTAGAGATGGACGCGGGTGCCGTCGACGACCTGCGCCCACCAGGGCACGAGCGTGGCGTAGTCGGCGACGTCGAAGCCGATGTGCCAGTACACCTGCGGCACGATGTAGTCGATCCAGCCCTTGCGGACCCAGCCGCGTGTGTCGGCGTAGAGGTCGTCGTACGTCTGGACCCCGCCGCGGGTGTCGGAGCCGCGCGGGTCCGTGCGGCGGTTGCGCCAGACGGCGAAGGGGCTGACGCCGAAGCGGGTGCCGGGGCGCAGCGCCCGGATGCGGGCGGCGGTCTCGCTGACGAGCAGGTCGATGTTGTCGCGCCGCCAGGAGGCGAGGTCGTCGAAGCCCTCCCCGTACCGGGCGAAGGCGTCGTCGTCGGCGAAGTGCCGACCGACGACCGGATAGGGGTAGAAGTAGTCGTCCCAGTGCACCCCGTCGACGGGGTAGCGGCGGACGGCGTCGAGCATGGCGTCCTGCACGAAGCGCCGCACCTGGGGAAGCCCCGGGTTGTAGTAGAGCTTGCCGCCGTACGCGACGACCCAGTCGGGGTTGACCCGGGCCGGGTGGTCCGGGGCGAGCCGTTCCGGGTCGTCGTGGGTGGCGACGCGGAACGGGTTGAACCAGGCGTGCAGTTCCAGCCCGCGCGCGTGCGCCTCCGCCACGGCCGTGCCGAGCGGGTCCCAGCCGGGGTCCCGCCCCTGGACCCCGGTCAGGAACTCCGACCAGGGCTCGTACGGGGACGGCCACAGCGCGTCGGCGGTCGGCCGGACCTGCATGACGACCGCGTTGAGGCGCCGCTCGACGGCGAGGTCCAGGTATCCGAGGAGTTCGTCGTGCTGCTGACGGGCCGACAGCCCGCGGGCCGAGGGCCAGTCGCGGTTGGCGACCGTCGCCAGCCACATGCCGCGGAACTGCCCCGGCGCGCCGGGTCCGCCCGTCACCGCCCCGGCCGTCCCCTCCGCCGCCCTCGCGACCTCGCCCGCGGCGAGGACGGTGCCGAGTGCCCCGGCGGCGCCCGCGGCGAAGCTCCTGCGTGAGAGTCGGCGCATGGCTGTCCCCTGATCGCCCGTCATATTCATATTTCGCTGATACTGGGCCGAATCGGTCCGTCCGGCAACCTCCCAGGACCCCGGCGTGTCCGGGGCGCCCCCGGGCCCCGCCCGCCCCGTGCGGCGCCCGCGTCGCCCCCGGCGCGCGGGCGTCACCGGCGATGTCGGGGCCGGTCAACGGGGCGGCCGGGCCCGTCGGAGCGGGCCGCACCGGGACCCGGACCGGTACGCCGGCCGGGTGTAATGTCGAGCGGGCTGGTCCGGACCTCACGACGGTCCGGGTCTCCATCTCGCGATCAGGGAGAGGCTGGGCGTTGAACGACGACATCCGTTATGTCGGTGTGGTGGGCTGTGGCCAGATGGGCGCGGGTATCGCCGAGGTGTGCGCCCGGGCCGGACTGGACGTCCGGGTGGCGGAGACCACCGGCGAGGCCCTGGAACTGGGCCGGACGCGGCTGACGAGCTCGCTGCAGAAGGCTGCGGAACGCGGCAAGATCACCGAGGAGGAGCGCGACGCCGCGCTCGAGCGCCTCTCCTTCACCACCGACCTGGGCGACTTCGCCGACCGCGACCTCGTCATCGAGGCCGTCGTCGAGAACGAGCAGGTCAAGACCGAGATCTTCCAGGTGCTCGACCAGGTGGTGACCCGCCGCGACGCGATCCTGGCCTCGAACACCTCCTCCATCCCGCTGGTGAAGCTCGCCGTGGCGACCTCCCGCCCGGAGCAGGTGATCGGCATCCACTTCTTCAACCCGGCGCCGGTGCAGAAGCTCGTCGAGCTGATCCCCGCCCTCACCACCGACGGCCAGACGCTGGTGCGCGCCGAGAAGCTCGTCACCGACGTGCTGGGCAAGCACCCGATCCGGGCCCAGGACCGCGCGGGCTTCGTGGTCAACGCGCTGCTCATCCCGTACCTGCTGTCGTCGATCCGGATGTTCGAGACCGGCATCGCCAGCCGCGAGGACATCGACAACGGCATGGAGATGGGCTGCGCCCACCCGATGGGCCCGCTCAAGCTCTCCGACCTGATCGGGCTGGACACCGTGGCCTCGGTCGCCGACTCGATGTACGAGGAGTTCAAGGAGCCGCTCTACGCCGCTCCCCCGCTGCTCCAGCGCATGGTCGACGCGGGCCGGCTCGGCCGCAAGAGCGGCCACGGCTTCTACGACTACGTGTAGTTCGGCGTCCGCGCCGTCGGCTCCCGCCGCGCGTCGAGCCGGGCCAGTTCCGCCCTGGCCCGGGCCTCGACCGGGGCGGCGCCGACCGCGGAGCTGATCTCCACGGCCTCGACCAGGGCGCCCCGGGCCGCCGATGCCCGCCGCGGACGGCGCTCGGCGGCGCCCAGCACGATCAGCGTGCGGGCGAGGTCGATGGGGAGCGAACGGCCGCGCAACCGGTCGGCGGCGGCCTGGATGCGGGTGACGCCCCGCTTGGAACGGCCCAGCACGCAGTCGCGGAGCCCCTCGGCGCGGTCCAGGGCGGACTGCACGCTGGCGGAGGGCCGGGCCCCGGCGCGGCGGCGCGCCGCGCGCAGGATCTCGGCGGCGGAGTCCGTGTCGCCGAGGATGACGGTCGCCTCGGCCAGGTCCCCGTACCAGCGCAGCATCACCGGGTCGGCGATGCCCATCGTCTCCCCCAGCCTGCGCACCTGCCGCAGGGTCTCGACGGCCGCCGCGGTGTTCTCCCGCCCCCCGGCCAGCAGTTGCGCCCGGCCGCGGACGCCCAGGGCCCGCAGCAGGAAGAGCTGGTCCCCGTCGGTCATGCAGGCCCGGATGGTGCGGTCGGCGAGCTCCAACGCGCGCTCCAGGCGCCCCCCGGCGGTCTCGGCGAGCGCGGCGGCGTACAGCACCGGCGGTGAGTCGCTGCCGGCCCTGACGGGGAGCACGGCGCAGCGGGCGACGTTGTCCAGGGCCTCGCGGCAGCGTCCGGACCGCACCTGGATGCGGATCAGCGCCACCAGCGTGGCGGCGGTCTCCTCGACCGAGGCGTACTCGCCGGTCCTGCCGAGGAGACCGGCCACCTCGCCCTCCGCCTCGGTGATGCGGTCGGCGTCGGCGGCCAGGATCGCGCGGGTGCGCACCAGTTCGCGGGCGCCGGGCCCGTCGGGCGGCACCGGGAGGCCGAACGCCTCGCCCAGCGCCGACTCGGCGGCCCCGGCCTCGCCGTGCAGCGCGTGCAGCCGGGCGAGCAGCGCCAGGGCGGCCACGCGGGTGTCGACGGCGTCGGCCTGGACCGCGATGTCGGCGGCCCGGCGGGCGTGGGCGGAGGCCTGCGCGGGCCGCCCGCCGATGAGGTGCCGCAGGGCGGCCCAGTGGTGCAGCCGGGCCTCCAGCTCGGGATGTCCCTCGGCCTCCACCAGGCCGTCCGAGATGAGGCGGCCCGCGGCGCCGAGCGCCTGGCCGGCGTTGCCGAGCATGATCAGCCGGGCCAGTACCCGCTGCCGGGCGGAGGCGGCCTCGGCGAGCACGGTCTCCGCGGCCCGGTCGGCGTCGCCCCGCAGCCCGGCGTCGCTGGCGTACTCGGCCGCGGCCAGCAGCCGGTCGGCGCGCTCGGCCGGGCGGTCCTCGGGGGTACGGCGGACGGCCAGGGCGGCCAGTTCCGCGGCGGTGGCGGGGGCGCCGCGGCGGCGCGCGGACCCGGCGGCGGCGGTGAGCGTGGCCGCGGTGGCCTCGTCGGCGTTCGGGTGGGCCAGGGCCAGGTGCCGCGCCTGTTCCACGGGCTCGGGGACCACCCGGGACAGCAGCTTGTGCGCGGTGCGCCGGCCGTGCTCGGGAGCGTCGGTGTACACGGCGGCCCGGATCAGCGGGTGCTGGAAGCGAATCGTTCCTTCGGTGTCGGCCGCGGCGACCCCCAGGCTCTCCGCGGTGCCCAGGTCGCCCTCCGGGTCCGGGATCCCCGCGGCGCCGAGCAGCGGCAGCGTGGGGCGGGCCGCGGCGCTGGCGACCAGCAGCGTCTGCCGGGCGGAGGCGGGCAGCAGCCGCACCCGGTCCAGCAGCAGGTCGCGCAGCCGCGGCGGTACGGACAGCACGTCCCCGGCCTCGAAGGGCGTGCCCTCCCGCAGCAGGGCGCGGCCGAGTTCGAGGGCGTACAGCGGATTGCCCGCGGCCGTGTCCTGGACGGCCCGCACGGCGCGCTCGGGCAGCTCCGCCCCGGAGTCGTCCAGCAGCAGCTCGGCCACGTCGCCGTCGGACAGCCCAGGCACGAGCAGCGCCGTGGTGCCCGGCGGGCAGCACCGCAACCCGGGCGGCTCCTCGCCCTCAGCGACCCGCTCGGCGGCCAGGAAGCGCACGCCCTCGCCCGGCGGGAGCCGCCGCAGCGCAAGCGACAGGACCTCCGCGCTGGACACGTCGAGCCACTGCAGGTCGTCGACGACGATCAGCACGGGGCCGGCCGCCGCGAGCGCCCGCAGCAGCTCGACGGCCGCGTCGCGCACGGCCAGCCGGCTCTGCGTCGTGACGGGCTCGTGCCCCCGCAGCAGCGCCGCCCGCAGCGCGGCCCGGGGCCCTACGGTCAGCCCGTCGACGTACTCCTCCGGCACCCGGGCGAAGAGGTCCATCAGCGCCACGAAGGGCAGCTTGGCGTCCTCCTCGACGGGCACCGCCCGCAGCACGGAGCCTCCCGGCGGGACCTCGTCGGTCAGCGCCGCGAGCAGGGCGGACTTGCCGATCCCGGCCGCTCCGTGGAGCAGTACACCCGGACCGGCGGTCAGCTGTGTCCGGGCATGGTCGAGGATCTCCCGACGCCCGATCAGGGACGGCATATGCTCATGACAACGTTTGCCCAACTGCCTTGTCAATGGCCGCAGTCACGTCGCCCTCCGGGTTGCCCCATGTCGTCCCTTGCGGCCGGTTGTCGTGTGCGGGTTGTGTGCGCCTGCGGCGGGCGTCCCCCACTCGCCCTCCCGATTGCCCGGCGCGGTCAGTGACCGCCTCGCGCGGTCGTTGCGGGGTCGGGGCCGCGCCGGCGCACGTCTCCCCCAGCCTTCGGCCGGGGGGACCCCCATGGGTGCACCCCGCCACACCCCCTCCTGTTCGGTTGGAGCGCATGAACGCCGGTGGGGGGTGAGTAAGGCACCTGCGCCCACCCCGGACCGCTTTCTGACCCCCCACCGGCCGTTGGTCGCCTGACGATAGG
Source organism: Streptomyces sp. NPDC059718 (assembly GCF_042733315.1). NCBI lineage: Bacteria > Bacillati > Actinomycetota > Actinomycetes > Kitasatosporales > Streptomycetaceae > Streptomyces > Streptomyces sp. NPDC059718. The sequence goes on along the minus strand of NZ_JBHWGA010000006.1, from coordinate 75,683 downwards.
GAGGGGGCGGGGTTGTAGGGGTGGGCGTTCTGGACGCTGACGTGTATTTGTTGTGCGGCATCCGGGGCAGCAAGAGCAGGTGCCCGCCATGCACATAAATATGCGGTCCAGAATGCCCAGCCCCGGAGGCCCCGACCCCGGCCCACCACCAACTGCGCGAAGCCCGCACCAATCGTGCTGGGCAATCGGGCGGGAGGGCGGGGGATGCCCGCCGCAGGCGCAAACAACCCGCACACAAACACACGGGCAGCCCGGCGCAGCCGCCCGCAGGCGCAAACAACCCGCACACAACCACAGGCCGCAAGGGGCACCCCGGGGCGCGAACGGCCCGCACACGGCGACACCGGGTCAGGCAACCCCATCGGGATGAGGCAGCAGCACCACACGGTGCGCCCCCGCATCCGCGGCCACCGTGCTGTCGCACGCCGCGACGACCGTGATCCCCGCGGCCGCCACGCGCCGCAGCTCGCTCCACGCGCCGCGGCTGATGACGGTCGTCGTGACGGAGGGACCCCGGCTCCAGGGTGCGCTGTTGAGGGCGAGCTGCAGCGCCGAGCGCTGCGGCCCGGGCGGGCCGACCACGGCGATCAGTTCTCCCGTGGGCGTGGACAGTTCGGCTCCGGTGACGGTGGAGGTTGCCATGCCTGCCCCTCTCCTCGTTCTGGCCGGTATACGAGCAATGGGCGTTTCGCTCGGGGGATCGACCCAGGTTTACCAAGGATCGGGCCGGATCAAGGGCGCGGCACTCCGGGAACCCCGGTTGCGGTGCGGGCGGCGGCCGTCTGGGCGGGCACCGCGGGGGCGTCCCGATGGAGCACGAGCAGCGCCATGTCGTCGGTGAGCCGCCCCCGCGTGTGCCGCAGGAACGATGCCCGCACCCCGTCGACCAGGGACCGCGCGCACAACGCGCCGCCGCGGGTGGTCGCCTGGGCGGCCCCCTCCAGGGACGGCAGCAGGGGGAAGAACTCCCCGGCGGCGTCCCGGGCGTCCATCACGCCGTCGGTGTGCAGGAACAGCGCCTGGCCGGGCAGGAGTTCGCCGCACGGGACGGCCTTCGTGCCGGGACCGGGGTCGAACAGACCGAGCGGCGGGAACGGTTCGCCGGCCTCCAGCGGGTGGGCGCGCAGGTGCCCGGGGCGGCCGGGGCAGAGCAGGTACGGCTGCGGATGGCCGCAGTTGATGACCTGGACGTCGCGGTCCTCGCCCAGTTCGAGCAGCATCAGGGTCACGAACTCCTCGGCGGCGTGCGAACGCCCCCGCAGGTGGCGGTGGAGCGCCCGGTCCAGGCGCCGGAGCACGCCGCCGAGCTCCGGTTCGTCGTGCGCGGCCTCGCGGAAGCTGCCCAGCAGCGCGGCGACGGTGCCGATGGCCTCGAGACCGTGGCCGCGCACGTCGCCGATGACCGCGCGCACCCCATGGGGCGTGGCGAGCACTTCGTACAGGTCGCCGCCGACGCGGGCGCCTCGGCTGGCCGAGAGGTAGTCGCCGGCCACCACGAGGCCGTCGACGCGTCGCGGCAGCGGGGGCAGCAGCACCTGCTGGGCCGCGAGGGCGATCTCCCGGGTGCGGTCGAGCTCGGCGGCGAGCCGGGCCCTGCGGTCGACGAGCAGGAAGCAGACGGCCAGGACGGCGAGGACGGCGACCTCGGTGCCGAGCCGTTGCCCCGTGTCCGGCACCGCGACGGCCGCCACGGCGAGCCCGCCGCTGGCCAGGACGCAGCGGCGGCGTCCCGTCCCGGCGCAGGCGATCACGGGGGCCGCGACCACGGCGGGCACCCACTGGACTCCCCCGGGCACCGCGTAGACCAGGCCCAGCACCGCGGCCACCCAGAGCCCCGGCAGCGACAGGAGCGCCAACCCCCGTGCCCTGTTGCCGCTCGGGCGGCCCACTGCCCTGGGTCGGATCATGCCTCGGGGCTCCCCCTGAAGCCGTTGACGCGGTCGGCGACGACACAGCCCCCGCGTCGAGTGGGCCCTGGTTCGCGATCGATTGTGGCGACTCGGCGCGACGAACCGGATGCGCAGTGGAGCCATTTCACCCGATCGGGCTACGTGACCGGTGGGAACGCCGGTGGGGCGCACCCGGCGGACCGGGGGCGCCCCACAGGGACCCGCATGCGTGCGCCTCAGGCGCCGCGCAGGGCCGCTCCCGTGCTCTCCGCCGCGGCGGCGACGGCGGCGTCACGGGCCGCGGAGGCCTCCTCCGCGGTGAGCGTACGGTCCGGGGCGCGGAAGCGCAGGCTGTAGGCCAGCGACTTCTTGCCCGCGCCGATCTGCTCACCGGTGAAGATGTCGAACAGCCGCAGCGATTCGAGCAGTTCGCCGGCGCCGGAGCGCAGGGCGCCCTCCACCTCGGCGGCCGGGACGGAGGCGTCCACGACCAGGGCGACGTCCTGGGTGGCCACCGGGAAGGTGGACACACGGGGCGCGACGACCGGTCCGCCGGCGGCGCGCTCCAGGCGGTCGAGGTCGAGCTCCATGGCGGAGGTGCGCTCCGGCAGGTGCAGCGCCTTGATCACCCGGGGGTGCAGCTCGCCGGCGTTGCCGACCAGCACCTCCTCGCCGTCGACGACCGCGAGGAGTGCGGCGCAGCGGCCCGGGTGGAAGGGCGCCTGCTGGTCCTGGCGGACGATCAGCTCGACCCCGGCCTCGCGGGCGACGATCCGGCCCGCCTCGATCGCGTCGGCCGACCCCGTGGGACGGCCCGCGCCCCACCAGCCGGCCTGCTCACGGGCTCCGGCCAGGACGACGGCGACGCGCCGCGGCTGCCGCGGCAGGGCGGCGTCCAGCGCGGCGATCTCGGCGTCGGTCGGTCGCCGGTCGACCGGCAGCCGCGGCGGCGCGGGCTCCTCGCCGCTGGGGCGGAAGACCAGTCCGGTCTCGAAGAGCGCGAGGTCGTGCGCGCCGCGCCCGGCGTTGCGGCGCAGGGCGCCGAGCAGGCCGGGGAGCATGGACGTGCGGAGAGCGGGCTCCTCGTCCGACAGCGGGTTGGCCAGCTTGACGGTGATGCGGCGCGGGTCGTCCGCGTCGAGACCGAGCTGGTCGAAGACGGCCTCGCCGAGGAACGGGTAGTTCTGCACCTCGACGTAGCCGGCCCCGGCGAGCGCCCGGCCGACCCGGCGGCGCAGCTTCTGCGACTCGGTCAGACCGCGGCCGGAGGGCAGGTTCGGCAGGGTGGAGGGCAGGTTCTCGTAGCCCTCCAGCCGGATGACCTCCTCGGCGAGGTCGTTGGGGTCGCGCAGGTCGGGCCGCCACGACGGCACGGTGACGATCAGCTCGTCGGCGCCGTAGACGTCGCAGCCGACCTGCTGCAGCCGGCGCACCACGGTCTCGCGGCCGTACGCCATGCCCGCCACCTTGTCCGGGTGGTCGGCGGGGATGGTGAGCGTGTGCGGCGCCGAGGGCGCGATGACCTCGGTGACGCCCGCCTCGGCGGTGCCGCCCGCGAGGAGCACCAGCAGGTCGACGGTGCGCTGCGCGGCGGCGGCCGCGGCCTGCGGGTCCACGCCGCGCTCGAAGCGCTTGGACGCCTCGGAGGACAGCTTGTGGCGGCGCGCGGTGCGGGCGATGGCGACCGGGTCGAAGTGCGCCGCCTCGATGACGACGTCGGTCGTCGAGGCGCCGGTGTCGTCGATCTCGGTGTTGGCGCCGCCCATGACCCCGGCCAGGCCGATCGGCCCGCGGTTGTCGGTGATCACCAGGTCCTCGGGGTCCAGGACGCGGACCTGGCCGTCGAGCGTGGTCAGCTTCTCGCCCGGCTGGGCCCTGCGGACGCCGATGGCGCCCTCGATGCGGTGCCGGTCGTACGCGTGCAGGGGCTGGCCCAGCTCCAGCATCACGTAGTTGGTGACGTCCACGGCGAGCGAGATCGGGCGCATGCCGGCCTTCTGCAGCCTGCGCTGCAGCCAGATCGGCGAGCCGGCCTCCGGGTCCAGGCCGGTGACGGTGCGCGCGGTGAAGCGGTCGCAGCCGACCGGGTCGGCGACCCGCACCTCGTAGCCGTAGGAGTTCGGGCCGGGCACGTCGAGCAGCGCCGGGTCGCGCAGCGGCAGGCCGTAGGCGATGGCGGCCTCGCGGGCGACGCCGCGCAGGGACAGGCAGTAGCCGCGATCCGGGGTGACCGCGATGTCCAGCACCTCGTCGACGAGCTCCAGGAGCTCTATGGCGTCGGTGCCGGCCTCGTGCTCCGGCGGGAGCACGATGATGCCGTCGTGGTCGTCGCCCATGCCGAGCTCGCGGGCGGAGCAGATCATGCCGTGCGAGTTGCGGCCGTAGGTCTTGCGCGCGGAGATCTCGAAGTTACCGGGCAGCACGCCACCGGGGAGGATGACGACGACCTTGTCGCCGACGGCGAAGTTGCTCGCGCCGCAGACGATCTCCTGCGGCTCGCCGGTGCCGTTCGCGGTGCCGACGTCGACGGTGCAGAAGCGGATCGGCTTCTTGAAGCCGCTCAGCTCCTCGATGGTGAGCACCTTGCCGACGACCAGCGGGCCCTTGAGCCCGGCGCCGAGCTGCTCGACGGTCTCGACCTCGAGGCCGGCGGAAATGAGCTTGGCCTGGACGTCGCGGCCGGACTCGCCGGCGGGCAGGTCGACGTACTCCCGCAGCCAAGAAAGCGGGACCCGCATCAGATCTCCATCCCGAACGGAAGGGTGAAGCGCACGTCACCCTCGACGATGTCTCGCATGTCCTCGACGTTGTGACGGAACATCAGCATGCGCTCGATGCCGAAGCCGAAGGCGAAGCCGCTGTACCTCTCCGGGTCGACACCGCAGGCGGTGAGCACCCGGGGGTTGACCATGCCGCAGCCGCCGAGCTCGATCCAGCCCTCGCTGCCGCAGGTGCGGCAGGGACGGTCCGGGTTGCCGACGGACTCGCCGCGGCAGACGTAGCAGACCATGTCCATCTCGGCGGACGGCTCGGTGAAGGGGAAGTAGTTCGGGCGGAGCCGGGTCGTGATGTCCTCGCCGAAGAGCGACTGGACCATGTGGTCCAGGGTGCCCTTGAGGTCGGCCATGGTCAGGCCCTCGTCGACGGCGAGCAGCTCGACCTGGTTGAACACCGGGGTGTGGGTGGCGTCCAGCTCGTCGGAGCGGTAGACCCGGCCGGGGCAGATCACGTAGACCGGCGGCTCGCGGTCGAGCAGGGAGCGGATCTGCACCGGGGAGGTGTGGGTGCGCAGCACGACGCCGCTCTCCTCCGGGCCGGAGCCCGCGGGCTTGTCGCCCTCGACGAAGAAGGTGTCCTGCATGGTGCGGGCCGGGTGGTCCGCCCAGATGTTGAGGGCGTCGAAGTTGAACCACTCGGCCTCGACCTCGGGGCCCTCGGCCACCTCGTAGCCCATGGCCACGAAGACGTCCTCGATGCGCTCGGAGAGCGTGGTCAGCGGGTGCCGGGCACCGCGCGGGACACGGTCGTACGGCAGGGTGACGTCCACCGCCTCCTCGACCAGCACACGCTCGTCGCGCTCGCTCTCCAGCACCTCCTGCCGGGCCTTGAGCGCCTGGTTGACCGTGCCGCGGGCCTGGCCGACGCGCTTGCCCGCGTCCGCCTTGGCGTGCGGCGGCAGTGCGCCGATCTCACGGTTGGCGAGGGCGAGCGGCGAGCGGTCCCCGGTGTGGGCGACCTTGACCTCGCGCAGCGCGTCAAGGTCGGCGGCCTCCGCGATCGCGGCGAGCGCCTCGTCGCGCCGGCGCTCGATCTCTTCCGGTTTCAGTGCCTCGACCTCGACAGGGTCGTACGACTTGTTCGGTGCCGACATTTCTTCCCGTTCCGATGTGGGTGATGGCGTGGCCGACCTGCCTGCCCGACCGCTGAATGCCAAGGGTCGAGTCTATCGGGGCCACGGGGAAAGGCTGGTCACGCCCGTCGGGGCCGGTGGATCACCACGCGATGCTCAGACCGTGAAGGCCGGCGCCCCGACGGGCAGAATAAATCGGAACTGGGCGCCCTTCCCGGGCGCGCGACCCACCGTGATCGTTCCGCCGTGGGCCTCGACGATGCCCTTGACGATGTAGAGGCCCAGGCCCGTGCCACCGCGTTTGCTGCCCCGCCAGAAGCGGGTGAAGACGCGGTTCATGGACTCCTCCGGGATGCCGGGGCCCTCGTCGCTCACGGTCACTGCCGTTCCGGACCATCCGCGCTCGCGCGGTGACGACGAAGGTGCTACGTCAATGGTGACAGTTCCCTCGCCGTGGCGCACGGCGTTTTCCAGCAGGTTCCCCAGGATCTGGTCGACCTTGTCGGGGTCGGCCCACAGCGACGGCAGCGACGTGGTCACCCGGACGGCGAAGCGGTCCGGGGGCTGTCCGGCGGCGACGAGGGCGTCCACGTGGCGCCGCACCGCGGCGGCGATGTCGACCGGCTGGCGGCGCACCTCAAGGCGGCCGGAGTCGATGCGGGAGATGTCGAGCAGCTCGGCGATCAGCCGGGTGACGCGGTTGGCGTCGGCGTGCACGGTCTCCAGCATGAGCTTCTTCTGGTCCTCGGTGAAGCGTTCCCACTTCGCCAGCAGGGTGGCGGTGAAGCCCTTGACGGAGGTGAGCGGGGAGCGCAGCTCGTGCGCGACGGTGGCGATCAGTTCGGCGTGGCTGCGCTCGGTGCGCCGCCGCGCCTCGGTGCCGCGCAGCGCGACGACCAGCCGGCGCACCGGGCCGGTGGGGTGGTCGCGGACGTACCTGGCGGAGACCAGCACCTCGCGTCCGCCGGGGAGCAGCAGGTTGCGCTCGGGCTGCCCGGTGCGGGTGGCCAGGCCCGCGTACGGGTCGGTGAGCTGCCACCAGCGGCGTCCGTCCAGGTCCTCCAGGGGCAGCGCCTGCTCGAGGGGGCGGCCGAGGACGTCGGCGGGGTCGAGCGCGGTGATCCGGGCGGCGGCGGCGTTGAAGCAGAGGACGAGTCCGTGCTCGTCGGCGACGACGAGGCCGTCCGGGAGCTCGTCGGGCGTGATGCCGAGTTCGGTCAGGACAGTCGGCCAGCCCTCCGGCGCGCTCGGCGGCGTGCCGCCGGTCGTCCTGACGTCCATCCCCGTAACCCCCTCTCCAAGGCGGTCCCCGAGGGCGTCACACTACTAGCTCATCGTTACGGAGCGGCACCCTCCGGGAGCACGCTGCGCGCGGGCGGAGGCGTAGAGGCACACGGCGGCGGCCGTGGCGAGGTTGAGGCTCTCGGCGCGGCCGTGGATGGGCACGCGCACCACTTCGTCCGCGAGTGCGCGGGTATCCTCCGGCAGACCCCAGGCCTCATTGCCGAAGATCCAGGCCGTGGGGCCGCCCATCGTGCCCTCGTCCAGTTCCGCGTCCAGGTCGCGCTCCCCCGCGCCGTCGGCGGCGAGCAGCCGGACGCCCGCCCCGCGCAGGCCGTCGACCACCGTCTCCATGGGGACGCCGACGGCGACCGGCAGGTGGAAGAGGCTGCCGACGGAGGCCCGTACGGCCTTGGGGTTGTACAGGTCGACGGAGGCGTCGGTGAGGACGACCGCCTCCGCCCCGGCGGCGTCCGCGCAGCGCAGCACGGTGCCGGCGTTGCCGGGGTCGCGCACGTGCGCCAGGACGGCGACGAGCTTCGGCCGGCCGCGCAGCACCTCCTCGAACGGGGTGTCCAGGAAGCGGCACAGGCCGATGATCCCCTGCGGGGTGACGGTGTCCGACATCTCCGCGACGACCTCGTCGGTCGCGGTGAACACGGGCACCCGGGCGGCGTGGGCCGCGGCGACGATCCCCTCGTGCCGGGCGGCGGCCTCGGGCGTGACGTAGACCTCGACCAGGTGCGCCATGGCCTCGCGCACGGCTTGCGGACCCTCGGCGAGGAAGCGCCGCTCCTTGCCGCGGAAGCTGCGCTTGGCCAGCCGCCGCGCGGCGACGACGCGGGGAGATCGCAGAGAGGTCAGCTCGGGGCCGGGCATGGGGGTGCACTCACTTCGGTCGGGTCCGGCCGGACGCGCGGCGCGGCGCTCCGGGACGCAGCACGGACCCGCAGGCACACGGCCTGCGGGTCCGGAAGAGCGTGGGTCAGGCCGCCTTGGGGGCGTTGACGTCACTCGGCAGGGCCTTCTGGGCCACCTCGACCAGCGCGGCGAACGCGTTGGCGTCGTTCACGGCCAGCTCGGCGAGGATCTTGCGGTCGACCTCGACGTTGGCGGCCTTCAGACCCTGGATGAAGCGGTTGTAGGTGATGCCGTTGGCGCGGGCAGCGGCGTTGATGCGCTGGATCCACAGCTGACGGAAGTCGCCCTTGCGCTTCTTGCGGTCGTTGTAGTTGTAGACGAGGGAGTGGGTGACCTGCTCCTTCGCCTTGCGGTACAGGCGGGAACGCTGGCCGCGGTAACCGCTGGCCTGCTCGAGGATCGCCCGGCGCTTCTTCTGGGCGTTGACTGCCCGCTTGACGCGTGCCACTAGATAACTCCTTCTAAGGGACCGTGGGGGTGCTCACACGGCCCGAAAACGAATGGGTCCCGGTCCAGCATCGCGCCCCCTGGTCGAAGGGGGCGTGCCGTCACTTGCCGAGAAGCTTCTTGATCTTCTTGGCGTCGGGCTTGGCCAGGACGACAGTGCCGGTGAGGGCACGGGTCTTCGTCGACGGCTTGTGCTCAAGCAGGTGGCGCTTGCCGGCGCGCTCGCGGATCACCTTGCCGGAGCCGGTGATCTTGAATCGCTTGCTCGCACCGCTGTGGGTCTTGTTCTTCGGCATGCGCCGTAGTCTCCTCGTCGCTGGCCCTCCCGTCCGCCCTGGAGCGGACGGAGAGCGTCAGTCCTTCATTGCGTTACCCGGAGCGGAACTCCGGGTCCTGGCAAACGCCGTCGGACGGCGTCAGCTGGCGTCGGCGGGAGCGTCCTGCACGTGCTCCTGCTCCTCCGACTCCTGCTCCTGATCATCGGGGTCCCTCGGCAGGCGACCGGCCTTGCGGGCGGCCTGCGCCTCGCGGGCTTCGGCCATCGCCTCGGTCTTCTTCTTGTGCGGACCGAGGACCATGATCATGTTGCGGCCGTCCTGCTTCGGCGAGGACTCCACGAAGCCCAGGTCCTGGACGTCGTCGGCGAGCCGCTGCAGCAGTCGGAAGCCCAGTTCCGGGCGCGACTGCTCACGACCGCGGAACATGATCGTGATCTTGACCTTGTCGCCCTGCTTGAGGAACCGGACGACATGACCCTTCTTGGTGTCATAGTCGTGCGGATCGATCTTCGGCCGGAGCTTCATCTCCTTGATGACCGTGTGCGCCTGGTTCTTGCGCGCTTCACGGGCCTTCATGGCCGACTCGTACTTGAACTTGCCGTAGTCCATGAGCTTGCAGACCGGCGGGCGCGCGGTCGCCGCCACCTCGACCAGGTCGAGGTCGTACTCCTGCGCAAGCTCCAGTGCCTTGGCAAGCGGCACGATGCCGACCTGCTCGCCACTGGGACCGACGAGTCGCACCTCGGGGACGCGAATCCGGTCGTTGATGCGGGGCTCGGCGCTGATGGGGCCTCCTCGGTAGCACCACGCGTCTGACTGGATTGACAGCCGCGTAACGTCTGAAACTTGGTCCGGCCCGTGAGGAGACGTCAAAAAACGCCCCATACGGGTCACAGGCGGATGCTCCAACAACCGGGAGCACCGCCGCGGAATTCCCCGCGGGGCGCATCGGGCGCCCTGTCCTCGGGGACACGGCACCTGACCGGTGACCCGCCGCCCTTGAAGAGTCGGCAAGGTGGGAGATCGGAGCCTCCACTTGTGGGCTGGAACGCTCCGTTTCCATGACGTCCACGGGGTGTCCAGCCGGTCGATCGTCAAGCATACCAGCGTCCGACCGCAGACCGTAATCGGCCGACGTGGCCCTATCGTGTGAGGCATGAGTGACGCCAGCCCCCAGCACGAGTCCCCCTCCGCGGACCGCCCCGACTTCGACACGCTGACCCGCGACATCGCGGACGTCCCGGCGGTCGAGGTGATCACCACGGTCGCGGTGCACCTGATGAGCGCGGCGGCGGTGAACCTCGGCCTCGCGGAGGACGGCGAGCGGCACAAGGACCTCGACGAGGCACGCAAGCTGATCACCGCGCTGGCCGGCCTGGTCACCGCCGGCGCGACCGAGATCGGCTCCTACCACGCCGCTCCGCTGCGGGACGGCCTGAAGTCGCTGCAGCTCGCCTTCCGCGAGGAGTCCGTCGTCCCCGACGCGCCGGGCGAGGGCCCGGGCGAGAAGTTCACCGGCCCGGTCCACGGCTAGTCCCCGCACCCGCACCCCGCACCCGCACCCCGCGCTCCTGACGGCGCCGCCCCCTGGTGGGGCGGCGCCGTCAGCGCGTGAAGAGCGGTTCGCCGGGCAGCCTGGTGTCGGCGGGGAGCAGCGCCAGTTCGATGCCGCGCACGAGCGCGCCGCGGAGCACCTCGTCCGCCGCGAGCGTCGTCGAGACGCGTTGGGCGACCTGACGCACGTCGGCGCCCGGGTCCAGGACCAGTCCCAGCGTGCCGTCGGAACCGGCGGAGGGGACCAGGTGCGCGCGGACCACCTCCGGCGCCGCCCCCACCGCGGCCCGCAGCGCCGCACGGACCGCCGGGTCGGCCAGCGGGTCCGCGCCCGCGCGGCCCGAGGCGACGGCACGCAGCGCGGCACCGGTCAGCGCGTACGGCACGGGCCCGGCCATGTCGATCAGCAGGGTGTCGGCCTTCTCGTGCGCCAGCGCCTGCAACGCCTGGCCCAGCGGTACGGCCACCGGCCGCGCGTCCGGCCGCCAGCGCGCGAGGGCCTCGGTGGAGGTGAAGGCCGGCAGCGCCCTGCGTCCGTCGGCCGCCTGGATGGTGGGCACCGCCATGTCGCTGCTCTTCTCGCGGCGCAGCCCTCCGGGGCCCTCCTCGACCTCCCCGAGCAGCGCCACCACCGGCACCAGGAAGCGCGCGCCCGGGAGGGCGGCGAGCACCTCCGGTTCGGCCGACGGGTCGGCGTCGTAGGCGGCGAGCGCCGCCGCGAGCCGGGGGTCGGCGGTGCCGTCGTCGTCGGAGAAACCGGGGTCGGGGATGTTCTTGAGAGCCACCTGCCGAGGGTATCCGGGGTACCGGGCGGAGATTTCTTACGCCCCCTTCATCCGCCTCTCACGGACCGCGCAGTTTCCGTCCCTAGCTTCCGTGGGCATGGCTTCCGAGAAACCCGCCGCACGGCGTCCCGGCCGTGCGGGCGCAGCTGCCCGTGTCCCCCGCGCCCCGCGCGGCATCGTGCGCGGTGTGACCGCGACCGCCTTCCTGGCGTGCGCCGTGCTCGGCACGGTGACGTACGGGTCGGCGTCGCCGCCGCGCACGGCGGCGCTCACCGCGGCCGGGACCGGCGGGGCGGCGGCGAACGTGGCGATCGTGAAGGCGAGCAGGGAGCCCCAGGTGGTGTGGAGCGAGGTGCTGGAGACGGCGCTGCGGGACGTGTCGGGGGACCCGAGGGCGCACTGCTCCGTGGCGGTCCTGGACACCGCCTCGGGCGCCCGGGCGGTGCACGGGGACGGGCTGTACGACACGGCGAGCATCGTCAAGGTCGACATCCTGGCGGCGTTGCTGCTCCAGGCGCAGGACGCGGGACGGGACCTGACGGCCCAGGAGGAGGCCCGGGCCGAGGTGATGATCGAGAACAGCGACAACGCCGCGGCCACCGCGCTGTGGCGGGCGATAGGCCAGGGCCCCGGGCTGGACGCCGCCAACCGCCGCCTCGGGCTCACCTCGACCACGGCGGGCAGCGGGCTGCTGTGGGGACTGACCCAGACCACGGCGGCCGACCAGCTCACCCTGCTGCAGCGGGTGTTCGGCACCGACGGCGCCCTCGACGCGACGTCCCGCGCGTACGTGCGGCGGCTGATGGGCCGCGTCTCGGCCGCGCAGACCTGGGGCGTGCCGACCGCGGCGGACGGCTCGTTCGAGGTCAAGAACGGCTGGCTGCAACGGAGTACGACCGGGCTGTGGGACATCAACAGCATCGGGCGGGTCCGGGCGGGCGGCCGGACCTACCTGGTCGCCGTGGTCTCCCGCGGCAGTACGACCCAGGCCGCGGGCATCACGCTGGTGGAACGGGCCGCACGGGCGGCGGTGGACGCGTTCAGCCGCGCCGCCGGCCGTTCCGGGGCGTCGTGAGCCGGGGCCGCAGCCACAACAGGGCGGCCGCCGCGACCAGTCCGGTGCCGGCGACCGCGAAGGCCACGGCGATGCCGTCGCCCAGGGCGTCCCCCTCGGCGGCCGCGGCCGCCTTCGCCGCGTCGGGACCGGCGCCGAAGTACTTGCGCGCGTAGGGGGCGGCGCTCGGCACGGCGCCCTCGGGCTTGAGCTTCGCCGCCGCCTTCAGCGCCGCCGCGGGGTCGACCAGTCCGTACCCGACGGCGTCGTCGCGGCCTTCCGCCGGGGTGTTGCGCGCCGAGTCCTCCAGCAGCCGCTTCACCTGGGCGGGGCTGAGCCGGGGGTAGGCGGAGCGGACGAGTGCGGCGGTGCCCGACACGTAGGCGGAGGCGGTGCTGGTGCCCCAGCCCTCGTAGTAGCGGCGGTTGGGGTCGGCGATCACGACGTCGACACCGGGCGCGGCGACCGTCGCGTACCAGCGGCGGGTGGAGAAGGAGGCGCGGGAGCCGTAGCGGTCGACGGCGGCCACCGCGATGACGCCCGGGTACGCCGCGGGGTAGGAGGCCCGGTTGCCCTGCTCGCCGCCGTTCCCCGAGGAGGCGACGACGACCACGCCCTTGCGGAGGGCGTACTGGATCGCGTCGTCCTCCTGCGCCTCGGGATGGGCGGTGCGGCTGTCGTCGCCGAGGGAGAGGTTGATGACGTCGGCGCCGTGGTCGGCGGCCCACCGGATGCCGTCGGCGAGGGCGCTGCCGCGCGTGGTGCGGGCCTTCTTCCGCTGCGGGTCCTTGTCCTCCAGGATCACCCGCACCGGCAGGATCCTGGCCTCCGGGGCGATGCCCAGCACGCCGTCCGAACCGCCGGGGCCGTGGCCGTGGCCGGCGATGATCCCGGCCATGCCGGTGCCGTGCCGGGCCCAGGCGCTGTCGCCGCGGCGCGCCCCGAAGCCGACCATGTCCTTGCCCTTGAGGACCTGCCCGGTCAGGTCCGGGTGGGTGCCGTCCACGCCCGTGTCGAGGACGGCGACGGTGACGCCCGCGCCCTTCGTCCGCTGCCAGGCCTCCTGTGCGTGCAGCGCGTCCAGCGCCCAGTCCGCGTCGCGTACGGCGTCGGCGTGGGCCGGGACGACGGGCAGCAGGGCGAGGGCCGCGGCGGCGGCCATCCCGGTGGCCAGTCGCCTCATCCGGAACCTCCCGTCGGGGTGGCGGTCAGCGAGCGCGCGGCACGGCGGGCCCGGCTGTCGACGGCGTCGGCCAGGGCATCGGCCTCGTGGCCGAGTCCGGCCTGGGCGGGCGCGGCCGTGGCACCCGCGGTGACAGCCGAGGCGGCGGGCTGCGGAGCGGCGATCTCGCGGTCGTCGGCGAAGCCGCTCACCGCGTACACGACGACGGGGAGGTCGGCGGCGACCGTGACCGTCCAGCTGGCGCGCTGGCGGTCGCCGAAGCCGGCCGAGACGGTGCCCGGGAAGGCGACCGGACGGGGCATCAGATCCGCCCGGGATCCGAGGCGTTCGGCGGACCAGCGGTCGCGCAGTTTCCGCATCACGGGGGCGTCCGCCTTCGTGACGAGCAGTCCGACCGTGGTCACGGCGCTCGACGTGGCGTCGGTGTACGTGGCGCGCAGCAGCTTCACGCAGCCCGCGGGGCGCAGCACCTTGGCCAGCTGCGGGTCGAAGGCCTCCTGGCAGTCCCCGGCCGGCGCCACGCCGATCCGCGTCCAGGTGCGTTCGGCGCCGCCCGGGCCGAGGCCCTTGCCGTGCAGGGTGGGCGGGAAGAGCCTGTCGACGGGCGTGCTGTGCCACAGGCCGCGCGCGAGGGCGAAGTCGCGCCTGCTCGCCTCCGCCGCCGTGGGCGTGGGCGCGGCCGGGTCGTGGTTGATCCACATCCCGGCGCCGGCGCCGCCGAGGAGGCCGAGGCCCAGCACCAGGCACAGGGCGGCGGCGGCCGTACGCGGCCGTGCCCGGCCGGCGTGCGAGGGCGCGTGCGACGGCCGGGGAGGGTGCGGCGGCGGCGCGGAGGGCGGGACGGGCGAGGACCAGGCCGCGGCCGGGGGATGCCCGGGCACGGGCGGCACGCCGGGCACGGCCGAGGGCGGCGGGGGCGGTACGGGGCCGGCCGGGTAGGCGACGCCGACGGGGCCCCGCTCGCCTGCGGGCCACGGGTACGGGGGCGCCGGCGCGGGGGTCGTGCCGTACAGCTCCTGGGGCAGCCCGCCCTCCGGCTCGCCGGACGCGGCGGGGCCCGCGGCGGCCCAGGGCGCGGACGCCCGGCCGGGGGCGGCGGTGGCGGCCCAGTGGGCCGGGGCGGAGGTGTGCGGGGCGGTGCCCGGGGGCGGCGGTATGGGGTGCGGAGGGGACCAGCTCGGCCGGGGGGTCGCTCCCCCGCTGTCGAAACCGGCGCTCACCCGGTGCCCCCTCACGGCCGCACGGCGGTCGGCCCGTTCACACGATGGACTGCGGCGTCACTCTACTGGGCGCGGCGACGTCACGACGCGTCAGTACGGATCACTTGCCCCTACCGCTCGGTAGGGGCATTCTGGCAAGCTTCGCGCATGTCTGATCGCGGAGCAGCTCGCGCCCGGTACGACCGGGCCACCGCCCACCTCGACGCACCGGTGGCGATCGTGGACCTGGAGGCGTTCGACGCCAACGCGGACGACCTGGTCCGCAGGGCGGGCGGCAAGCCGATCCGGGTGGCGTCCAAGTCGGTCCGCTGCCGCGCGCTCCTGGAGCGGGTGCTGGAGCGGGACGGCTTCGAGGGGATCATGTCGTTCACCCTCGCCGAGTCGCTGTGGCTGGCGCGGTCGGGCTTCGACGACGTCCTGCTGGCGTACCCGTCGGCGGATCGTTCCGGCTACGCGGAGCTGGCCGCGGACCCGAAGCTGGCGGCCGCGGTGACCGTCATGGTCGACGACGCGGCGCAGCTCGACCTCATCGACTCCTCGCGCGCGGGCGGCTCCGAGATCGTCCGGGTCTGCCTGGAACTGGACACCTCGCTGAAGATGCTGGGGGGCCGGCTCCGCATCGGGGCGCTGCGCTCCCCGCTCCACCAGCCCGAGCAGATGGCCGCGCTGGCCCGCGAGGTGTCCCGGCGGCCCGGGTTCAGGCTGGTGGGGATCATGGCGTACGAGGGCCATGTGGCCGGCGTCGGCGACTCGGTCACCGGCCGGCCGCTGCGCTCGCGCGCCGTGCGGCTGATGCAGGCGACGGCACGCCGGGAGCTGGCGGCGCGGCGCGCGGAGGTCGTACGGGTGGTGCGGGAGGTGGCACCCGGGCTGGAGTTCGTCAACGGCGGCGGGACGGGCAGTGTGCAGAGCACGGCCGCCGAGGACGCGGTGACGGAGATCGCCGCCGGGTCGGGCCTGTACGTGCCGCGGCTGTTCGACAACTACACCTCCTTCCGGGGCCGTCCGGCGGCGCTGTTCGCGCAGCCCGTGGTGCGCCGCCCGGGTGTGGGCGTCGTCACCGTCCTCGGCGGCGGCTACCCGGCCTCGGGCGCGGCGGGCCGGGACCGGCTGCCGGTGCCGCACCTGCCGGAGGGGCTGCGCTACGACCATCAGGAGGGGCCGGGCGAGGTGCAGACGCCGCTGATCGGGACGGCCGCCGACGACCTGCTCATCGGTGACAAGGTGTGGTTCCGGCACGCCAAGGCGGGCGAGCTCTGCGAGCGCTTCGACACGCTGCAGCTGGTCGAGGGCGACCGGGTGGCGCGGGCGGTGCCGACGTACCGCGGCGAGGGCAAGACGTTCCTGTGACGCCCGGACGCCCGGACGCCCCGGCCGGACGGACCGGACCGGGGCGCCCGCGCGTGGGGGCGGCGGTCAGACGCCGGTGCCGCCGCCGGAGCCCGAGGCCTTGATGCCCTTGGTGATCTCGTCCATCACGGCGAGGCCGGGCGCCTTGGGGTTGATGTCGAAGCCGTAGCGGACCAGGACGAGCCTGTCGGGGTCCGACGGCGAGGGGAACACCAGCGACTGGACGTAGCCGTCGTCGCCCCTTTCGGTCACGACCTTCCAGCGCACCAGGTAGCCCTGCTCGCCGGCGACCGTGACCTTCTTGGACAGCAGCTGCGTGTGCGAGGTGATGTCGCCGTAGACCTTGCCGCCGTAGGCCCCTTCGGCGTTGCCGGCGATGTCCTCCTTGGCCGCGGCCTCGGCGGTGGTGGACTTCAGCTTCACCGACGAGGCGGGCATGGAGAAGACGCCGCCGCGCAGGCAGGTGTTCGAGGTGTCGCCGGGGCAGGCGTACTCGCCCACGCTGAGTTCCGCGAGCCCGTACCGGCTGGTGGAGCCGGTCCAGCCGTCGGGCACGGGCAGGCTGACGCCGTCGACGGCGTCCAGGGCGACGCCGGGCTCGCTCTTGGGCACGTCCTGCGGGCCGCCGCCGTCCGGACCCCCACCGCCCGGGCCGCCGTCGTCGCCCTCCGGGCCCTGCCCGGGCGCCGTGAGGGAGGGGGCCGGCCGGGCGGAGTCCGCGCTGTCGCCGCCGCCCCTGCCGAGGGCGACGACGCCTCCGATCACCGCGCCGGCCACCACGACCGCGGCGACGACGGCGATCGCTATCAGACCGCCGCGCCGCTTGCGGGGAGCGGCGGGGAACGCGCCGGGGTACTGCGGGTAGCCCGGCGCCCCGGCGCCGAACGCCGGGGCGGGGGGCGGGGCGGTGCGGGTGTACTCGGTCCACGCGGTCCCGTCCCACCAGCGCTCCAGAGCGGGCCCGTTGCCTGTCTGCCCGGGCTCTGGGTACCAGCCGGGCGGGGTCGTCATGGTCACGGCGTCACCCTAAGGCCCGGGCCTTAAGATTCCCGTCAGTCACCCGGTCACAGAGGGGTCACGTACGCCCCCGCGATGCCCCCGTCCACCAGGAACTCCGCTCCGGTGATGAAGGACGCGTCGTCGCTGGCGAGGAAGGCCACGGCGGCGGCGATCTCCTCCGCCTCCGCGAAGCGGCCCACCGGGATGTGCACCAGGCGGCGCGCGGCGCGCTCCGGGTCCTTGGCGAACAGCTCCCGCAGCAGCGGGGTGTTGACCGGCCCCGGGCACAGTGCGTTGACCCGGATGCCCTCCCGGGCGAACTGCACGCCCAGCTCGCGGGACATCGCCAGCACGCCGCCCTTGGAGGCGGTGTACGAGATCTGCGAGGTCGCCGCACCCATGACGGCCACGAAGCTCGCGGTGTTGATGATCGAGCCCTTGCCCTGGCGCTGCATGTACGGCAGCGCCGCCTTGCAGCACAGGTACACCGACGTGAGGTTGACCTCCTGGACGCGGCGCCAGGCGTCGATGCCGGTGGTGAGGATCGAGTCGTCGTCGGGGGGCGAGATGCCCGCGTTGTTGAAGGCGACGTCGACCGAGCCGTAGGTGTCGTACGCCGCCTTGAACAGCGCCTCCACCTGCCCGGCGTCGGTCACGTCGACCTCGACGAACAGCCCGCCGACCTCCTCGGCGGCCGCCTTGCCCGCGGCCTCGTCGATGTCGGCGCACACCACGTGCGCGCCCTCGGAGGCCAGCCGGCGCGCCGAGGCGAGCCCGATGCCGCTCCCGGCGCCGGTGACCACCGCCGTCCGGCCCACCAGGCGGCGGCACACCACTGCTTCTGCTTCCGTCATTGCCGGGATCACTCCTCCGTGCTGATGAAGACGTTCTTGGTCTCGGTGAAGGCGGCCAGCGCGTCCGGGCCGAGCTCGCGCCCGAGCCCCGACTGCTTGAACCCGCCGAACGGTGTCCAGTAGCGCACCGAGCTGTGGGAGTTCACCGACAGGTTGCCGGCGGCGGTGCCCCGGGCCAGCCGCAGGGCGCGGCCGACGTCCCGGGTCCAGATCGAGCCCGACAGGCCGTACGGGGTGCCGTTGGCAAGGCGCAGCGCGTCGGCCTCGTCCTCGAAGGGCAGCACGACGGCCACCGGGCCGAAGACCTCCTCCACCGCGACGCGCTCGGCAGGGTCGGCGGGGGTCAGCACGGTCGGCGGGTACCAGAAGCCCTTGCCCTCCGGGGCCGTGCCGCGGATCGCGACGGGCGCGTCGGGGGCCACGTGGGCGCGGACCCGGTCGCGCTGCACGGCGGAGATGAGCGGGCCCATGCCGGTCGCGGGGTCGGCGGGGTCGCCGACGCCGACGGCCAGGACGGCGGGCTCCAGCAGTTCCATGAAGCGGTCGTACACCTGGCGCTGGACCAGGATCCGGGTGCGGGCGCAGCAGTCCTGCCCGGCGTTGTCGAGGAAGGCCATCGGGGCGGTCGCCGCGGCCTTGTCGAGGTCCGCGTCGGCGAAGACGATGTTCGGCGACTTGCCGCCGAGCTCCAGGGTGACCCGCTTGAGCGTGCCGGCGCACGAGGCCATGATCTGCTTGCCGACACGGGTCGACCCGGTGAAGACGATCTTCGCGACGCCCGGGTGCTCGACCAGGGCCGCCCCCGCGACCGGGCCCCGGCCGGGCAGCACCTGGAAGAGGTGCTCGGGCAGTCCCGCCTCCAGTGCCAGGTCCGCCAGGCGCAGCGCGGTCAGCGGGGTGGTCTCGGCGGGCTTGAGGATCACCGCGTTGCCCGCCGCGAGCGCCGGGGCGGTCCCCCAGGCGGCGATGGGCAGGGGGAAGTTCCAGGGCGCGATGACGCCGACGACGCCGAGCGGTTCCAGGAACGTGACGTCGATGCCGCCGGGCACCGGGATCTGCCGGCCGCTGAGCCGTTCGACGCCACCCGCCGCGTAGTCGAGCAGGTCGCGGACGTTGCCGGCCTCCCAGCGGGCGTTGCCCACCGTGTGGCCCGCCTCTCGCACCTCCAGGGCGGCCAGTTCCTCCACGTGCGCGTCGACCACGGCCGCGAAACGCCGCAGCAGCCGCGCGCGGTCGGCCGGGGCCAGGGCCGCCCAGGCGGTCTGGGCGCGGGCCGCGCGGGTGACGGCGGCGTCGACGTCCTCCCGGCGGCCCGCGGGGACGGTGGCGATCACCTCCTCGGTGGCCGGGTTCAGCACGTCCAGCGCTTCGAGCGGTTCGGGTGCTTCGGGCACTCGCTGCCTCACATGCGTTCGAAGGAGCGGTAGCGCTCCCAGTCGGTCACGGCGGTGTCGTACGCGTCCTGTTCGACGCGGGCCATGTTCAGGTAGTGCTCGACGACCTCGTCGCCGAAGGCCGCCCGGGCGATCGGGCTGGCCTCCCACAGCTCGGCGGCCTCGCGCAGCGTGGCCGGCACGTGCGCCACGCCGTCGCTGGCGTAGGCGTTGCCCGTGACGGGCTCGGGAAGGGTGAGCTTCTGCTCCACGCCGTGCAGGCCGGCGGCGATCATCCCGGCGACGGCGAGGTAGGGGTTGACGTCGCCGCCCGGCACGCGGTTCTCCAGGCGCAGCGCGGACGGGGAGTGCCCGACCACGCGCAGGGCGCAGGTGCGGTTGTCCGGGCCCCAGGCGACGGCGGTGGGGGCGAAGGAGCCGGGCCGGAACCGCTTGTAGGAGTTGATGTTGGGCGCGTACAGCAGGGAGAAGTCGCGCAGCGCGGCGAGCTGCCCGGCCAGGAAGTGCCGCATCGTCTCCGACATGCCGCCCGGCTCGTCGCCCGCGAAGACCGGCCGCCCGTCCTCGTCGCGCAGCGAGAGGTGGATGTGGCAGGAGTTGCCCTCGCGTTCGTTGTACTTCGCCATGAAGGTGAGGGAGTACCCCTCCTGCGCGGCGATCGACTTGGCTCCGGTCTTGTAGACGCTGTGCTGGTCGCAGGTGACCAGGGCCTCGTCGTAGCGGAAGGCGATCTCGTGCTGGCCGAGGTTGCACTCGCCCTTGGCGGACTCCACGCGCATCCCGGCGGCGCCCATCTCGTTGCGGATGCGGCGCAGCAGCGGCTCCACGCGGCCGGTGCCGAGCAGGGAGTAGTCGACGTTGTACTGGTTGGCGGGGGTCAGGTCGCGGTAGCCGTTCGTCCAGGCCTGCTCGTAGGTGTCCTTGAAGACGATGAACTCCAGCTCGGTGCCCGCGTACGCGGACCAGCCGCGCTCGGCGAGCCGCTCGGTCTGGCGGTGCAGGATCTGCCGGGGCGAGGGGGCCACCGGCGTGGAGCCGTGGTCCAGCAGCCGCAGGTCGGCGATGACGAGCGCGGTGGCGGCGTCCCAGGGGGTGATCCGCAGGGTGCCGAGGTCGGGGTGCATGGCGAAGTCGCCGTAGCCCCGTTCCCAGGAGGACAGGGCGTAGCCGTCCACGGTGTTCATGTCGGCGTCGACGGCCAGCAGGTAGTTGCACCCCTCGGTGCCGTGCTCCAGGACGTCGTCGAGGAAGTGCCGTGCGGCGAACCTCTTGCCCTGCAGCCGGCCCTGCATGTCGGTGAAGGCGACGACCACCGTGTCGATCTCTCCGGAGTCGACACGTCGTCGCAGGTCGTCGGTGCTGAGCGGGGCTGTTCGGTGCACCACGGGTGATCACCTCTCCTACCGGCCGACAGGTGATCCAAAAGTACGGGCCCGGGGCCCAGTTGGGTACGGTGCAAGAAGAAATCCGCGCGTCGCAGGGAGGCTCCCGTGGCCCGTCCGCTGATCGGTGTCAGCACCTACTGGGTCGACTCGGCCCGCTGGGGCGGCTGGGACCTGCCCGCCGCCCTGCTCCCCGCCGGGTACCCGCTGCTCGTACGGCGTTCCGGCGGCCTCGCCGCGCTGCTCCCGCCGGACGACCCCGCCCACGCCGCGGACGCCGTGGCCCGGCTGGACGGGCTGGTGATCGCGGGCGGCCCGGACGTCGAGCCCGCGCGGTACGGCGCCGAGCCCGACCCGCGCACCGACCCGCCCGCGCGGGAGCGTGACGCCTGGGAGCTCGCCCTCCTCGACGCCGCCCTCGCCGCCGGGGTGCCCCTGCTGGGCATCTGCCGGGGCATGCAACTGCTCAACGTCGCCCTCGGCGGCACGCTCGTGCAGCACATCGACGGTCACCGCGGCGGCCCCCGGGTGGGCGCGTTCGGCGGCCACACCGTCAAGCCCGTCCCCGGCACGCGCTACGCGGAGGCGGTGCCGGAGGCCATGACGGTGCCCACGTACCACCACCAGGCGGTGGACGCCCTGGGCCGGGGGCTGGTGGTCGGCGCCCACGCCGAGGACGGCACGCCGGAGGCCGTGGAGCTGCCGGGCGACCGCTTCGTGCTGGGGGTGCAGTGGCACCCCGAGATGGACGAGGACGAGCGGGTGATGCGGGCGCTGGTCGCCGCGGCGGTCACAGCTGCAGCTTGAAGCGGTCAGAGCTGCAGCTTGAAGCCGACGTGCGAGGCGGTGAAGCCGAGGCGCTCGTAGAAGCGGTGCGCGTCGGCGCGGGCCCGGTCCGAGGTCAGCTGCACCAGCGTGCACCCCAGGCGGCGGGACTCCTCGACCGCCCACTCGATCATCAGCGTCCCCAGGCCGCCGCCGCGGGCGTCGCGGTGCACGCGGACCGCCTCGATGACGGAGCGCGTCGTGCCGCGCCGTGACAGCCCCGGTATCACCGACAGCTGCAGCACCCCGACGAGCGTGCCGTCCCGCTCCGCGACGACCACGTGCTGCCCGGGGTCGGCGACGACGCGTTCGTACGCCGCGTAGTAGGGCTCCAGGTCGTCCGGGGTCTCGCGGCCGCGGCCGAGGCCGTCGTCGGCGAACATCGCCACGACGGCGGGGATGTCGTGGCGGGTGACGGGGCGGAAGTGGAGGTCGCTCATGCGTGCAGCGTAGATGTTCTGCGGGGGGTGCCCCTTGGGGCGGGTTGTTGTGTGCGGGTTGGTGGTTGTGTGCGGGTTGTTTGCGCCCGCGGGCGTCTGCGCCGGGCGGCCTGTGGTTGTGTGCGGGTTGTTTGCGCCTGCGGGCGGCTGCGCCGGGCGGCCTGTGGTTGTGTGCGGGTTGTTTGCGCCTG